>CAXUEB010000503.1:1785-2175 GCA_964249775.1 uncultured Spirosoma sp. | reverse complement strand
AGAATGGCCAGGCCACTCGAACAGGGAAGCGAGTATGTCTAAGCGCGATGCGTCGATTAGCCCCTTTGGCTGGGTTAAAATTTGGGGGGCCGATGCGAGTCTGACCGGCTTTAGTTTTCCGCTGCCTCCGCCCATTGATAGCCCTGTAAGCACGGCCTTCTCGCCCCAGCCCAGCGCTTCTTTTTTGGCATCCAGCCGGGTCAACAGCGCCGTAAGTTCGGCCGGGTCCCGCTTGCGAACAACGGCGGTGGCCAGCATCTCGACGAATATTTCTTTGTCGGCTGCCTGCGTCTGCCAGTACGGTGACTGCTGTAACTGCTCTAAAAATGCGAATTCCCCATCCTGAAGACTGCTCAGCACCGCATCCCGGATCAATGCAGAACTCCCGTG
>CAXUEB010000503.1:0-1775 GCA_964249775.1 uncultured Spirosoma sp. | reverse complement strand
CAGCAGGTCAGGCTGGTTCCATTTCAGTCCGTCCAGCGTCCACAGGGCATGGAACCGACCCAGAGCAGTAGCCCCCGTCAAGACTACGTCAGTCAGGGCCTGACGGGTTAGCTCATCGTTTCGCTCAATCAGCAGGCGCTGGGCCATATCGCGGTGCCACCCGTTGGGGTGCGACAAGCCCCGGACCAGTTCGCCGGACGACGCGCCGGAGAGTTTCGTTGGTTTGGCGGCCCGCCAGCCCTGAGGTACAACCCGCCAGATCCGGCCCCGGTTGATGGGCTGAACCAGCTTGCGGGCCAGCATCTGCTCTTTCAGGTAAGGTGTTATGTAAGCCGCGTGCTGCACGATACCCCGGTACATGTCGGCCACGTAAAGCGCCCCGTCGGGACCCGTTGCTAAGTGCACCGGCCGGAAGCGCTCGTCCGTTGAGGCCAGAAACTCCCGGCCGGGATGCGGGTCACGCGCGGTGAGCAACCCTTCGGTTTCTGAGATTACATTGCGCTTTATCAGGTTTCCGGCCGGTTCGCAAACAAAGATGTTGCCTGAGTAGTCGGCGGGTAGGGTTGTTTCCCGGTACACGAGGGGCGAACAGGCAGCCGTAAACTCCAGCAGCCGACCTTCTTTGCTGAGTGTTCCCGGTATGTAGCCCCGGTTAACGGCCGGATTGGGTCGGATGGGGTACACGCGCCGGTCAACGGTCAACCCCTGATCAATGCCCGTGGTGGGCGTGTGGTGTTTGTTGCGGGACAGGTAATTGGGCGGCACTAAATCGGCGTGGAGTTGCGACCAGTTATAGTTGTAGACTAATCGGCCCTTGTTGTCGTGGCTGATGCCCCACTGCCCGCGAAACTCGGTACTATCACGCTGCCAGCGGGCCTGGTTCGGCGCTCCATCGACCAGCCGATAGCGGAAGCGTGACTTGGCGTTGTAATACCAGTTATCCATGCTCCGCCAAAGCCCGTTTCCGGCGTGTTCGGGTAGCGCATTGCCCGCGTAATCCTTGTCGATGAGGGTTTTAGAATCTGCTTTGAGGTCGCCATTGAGATCTTTGGTGAGCCACAAAGCGCCGTTTTCGGCAACCAGCGCCCCACCCGGCACCAACGCCAGGGCGCGGGGCATGACTAAACTGTCGAGGTAAACGGTGCTGACGTCCATCTGCCCGTCGCCGTTGCGGTCTTCCAGCACCGACACGCGACCGACCGGCTTGTTTTCGCCCTCACCGTCGATTGTCGGCATGAATCCCCGCATCTCCACCACCCACAGCCGACCGTCTTCGTCAAAGCTCATCACGACCGGGTCCTGCACCATCGGTTCAGCCGCCACTAATTGAACAGTCAGGCCGGGTTCAACCTGAAAGGTAGCTAATTCGTCAGCGGGCGTTCGTACGGGCGACGGACCATCGTCCGTTCCAGTGCCGACGTTGACGCTAAAACTTACTAAGCTCAGCAGGCCAATGCCAAGCAGGCAGGTATAATAAGCGGTCTTAACCATACGGGTGCAACTGGCTTTACGGAATCTCGTTTCGATCAGAGCGAAATTTTAGCGGCTCTTTATTCGATTAAAGTTCGACAGGTTTAGCAAATACTCCTAACTCGTCTGCGAAATCTACAATAAATACGATACGCGTAGCCCTTTTGTTCCTTATTACCAAAGAGGCAGGGCTACGGTCAGCAAATGCAATCGGGTCGACCAGCCAAAACGGTTCGCTGAAGCGAATACCTTGTTTTGATCAGTCGACCCAATTGCATCGTTATCGTTGCTGTTCTGATGCGCAC
>CAXUEB010000502.1:0-2222 GCA_964249775.1 uncultured Spirosoma sp. | reverse complement strand
CGATGAAACCATCATCCGCGCCAAAAGCCATCCCTACAATACCACGCGCTGGCACGCCGTCAGCACGGTGGGGAGTCTGATCGAAGAGGCAGAACGGCGTTTGCCCGTTGACCCAACGGCCTTTATTTTTCACGTGTCCCGCTGCGGCTCCACGCTGCTGTCTCAATTGCTGGCTATTCCTGAGGAACACATCGTGCTCTCGGAAGTACCGCTAATCGACGAACTGCTGCGGCTGCCGTATTCTGCAATGGCAACAAGCCTGTCGACCGCCGACCGGGAGGCTGCTCTGCGAGCCGTCATCGGCTGGCTTAGCGCCAAACGGACGGGCAACGAAACGCGGTTATTTATCAAAATGGATAGCTGGAACCTGTTTTTCCACGAAACCATCCGCCGACTTTACCCAACGGTGCCGTTTATCCTACTGTATCGCGCACCCGACGACGTGGTTCGTTCGCACCAGAAACGCCGGGGTATGCAGGCGGTGCCGGGCCTTATTCAACCCGAGATCTTCGGCTTCGATCCGGCCATGGCGACCAGCCCGGACCTGGATGGCTACACGGCGGCCGTGCTCGACCGGTTTTTGCAGACCATGCTCACCATTGCCCAAACAGACAGCCGCGCCTGGTTACTTAACTATCAGACCAACGGCGCGGCTATGCTCGATCAACTACTCTCTTTTCTGTCAATTGATGTGAACCCGACCGATACCAAAAGCATGATACAGCGGAGCCGATACCACGCTAAATACCCCGATCAGCCGTTTGACGAAACCCGTTTGCAGCAGCCCGTTCCTGCTTACCTTGAGTCGGCCATGAACCGGTATCGCCAGCTTGACGCAGTCCGCCGGGCAACGCACTCATTTCCACCGACCCGATTTATCAACGAATGAACGACTCATCCCGGATTTGCAGCCAGATTTACGCATTTCTCCACGTGATCGGCCTTGACGCGAACGAGACGACGCTTGCGGAAGCTACTTTTTTGCCGGGTATTTTGATCGACGGTGGTCAACTAAAGGTCGATCCCCGTCAACTGCGCTACCCCGGCGACGTACTGCACGAAGCGGGCCACATCGCCGTAACGCCCCCCGCCGAGCGGCACCTGCTTCGGGATAACGTCACCCACGAACGACCCGACAAGCAGGGCGATGAACTGGCGGTGCTGCTCTGGACCTTTGCCGCCTGCCAGAAAACAGGCTTGCCCGGCAAGGTTGTTTTTCACCCCGACGGCTACAAGGGGCAAAGCCAGTGGCTGCTCGACACGTTCGGCAGTGGCGTGTATGTGGGACTACCGCTGCTGGTGTGGATGGGCATGACCCAAACCGACACGTTTCCGGCCATGACGCACTAGGTTAAGGCAGTAGCGCAATCATCATTGTCCGGCTACCGAACAGGCGAATGGTCGCCTTATTTTCGATTGGTCGTGTGAACCGTGACTATGGCTGGTGCCGATTGGTAGAAGTCGAACAAAGCCCGGCCAATCAACTCATGGCTCACCGCGTTGAGGTGTTCATTGTTACCCGTCAGAAAATATTCGTCACGCGGCTGAACGACGGACCCTGTATCAAACACACTGAATGCCTGATCCATGCCGGTTTCCAGTAACACCGACCGGCTCCGCTCCCTCACCCACTGCTCCGGCACCGTTCGGCACGGAAACGGAGTCATTAGCAACACCGTGTGGCGATAAGGGCGCAGGAGCGTCAGCAACTGCATTAACCCGGCCGGACGACCAACCCCCGGAACGAACGACGCGGCCACATTAACCAGTATTTTACCGATACGACCAACGCGCTTCACTACGTTTGGAAGTGCAACACGGCTTCTCGTCAGGATTGGCTGGCGCAGAATTGGCAGCGCCGGAATGGCAACCGACCGCCCCGTTGCAGGTCGGTTTGCCTTCCGCTGGATAAGATCGGGGCCAAGTTGCAGCACAATCAGATCGTACTGGCGGAGTGGCAGCCGGGCCAGCAGGGCGGTCGTGTCAGGTAGTGTCAGGTGCGCGTAGGCCTCAACGGTCACCGCCCGACCCGTGCGGCCTAGCTGACGAACAAAATGACCGACGTAACCGAGTTGCCGAGTTGGCAACCCGCATCCATACGCGTGATTATCACCAAGTAAAAGAATTTTCATTCCGTAGCGAAACGGCGCCTGTTCATCCGTTTTTGAATCTATACGCCAGCCCGGATCGAAACGTGGCAACGTTAACAACTCAGTTTATAA
>CAXUEB010000501.1:0-2236 GCA_964249775.1 uncultured Spirosoma sp. | reverse complement strand
CTACGATTACCCCAAACCGGCCGAACATCCCGAATTTAACCGGCCGACCCGCTCGAACTTCGTGGACGGCGGGGGCGGGGGCTACCTGGTTCGGCTGGTCGGCACGGAAGGCGATCTGTCGATTGGCTGGGACAGCCTGACGGTGCGCAAAAACAAGTTTCCCAAAGCACCGGGCATGTCAATTGATAATTTTTCCAAAGACCAGAAAGATTTGTTTGTCGCGGAGTACAACAAGCTGTATCCGCGGCAAACCGAGATGGAAGGGCCGAAGGAGTTTAAGTACACCGTGCCGAAAGACTACAAAGGCGACCGCTACGAGCATTTCGTTAACTTTTTCAACTCGGTGCGCGAGGGCAAGCCCAACATCGAAGACGCGACGTTCGGCCTCCGCGCCTGCGGACCCACGCAGTGCGGCAACATGAGCTACTTCCAGAAAAAAGTGGTCAGTTGGGACCCGGTGAAGATGAAGATTGGCAGTATTGCTTAGATGTTCAGGCAAACTACTACACAGCGATAGACGGAGGTTAAAAGAGATGCACGGAGTTCTCTGTGCATCTCTTTTAACCTCCGTCTATCGCTGTGTAACAACGTAAGAAACGCTATTTAACTCACCATCGCCTGCCGCATCATGTCGATGCTTTTGCGGACGCCCGATTCGGCGGCTTCTTTGCCTTCAAATTCGAGCGATACGTAACCGTTGTAGTTGGCCTTACGTAAAATGTCAAAAATGCGCTTGTAGTCGAGGTCGAGCGAGTACCATTCGCCACCGCCGTAGTACGTTTTGGCCTGCACAAAACTGGCGTAGGGCGCTACCATCTCTAACTTTTCATACGGGTTTTCGAGAAAGTTACCCGTGTCCATCAGCACGCCCATCCAAGGCGAGTCGATGGCCTTGCGGATGCGGATTAACCCTTCCGGCGTGGACGACAAACCCCAGTGGTTTTCGAGCGCCAGCACGACCCCGCATTCTTCGGCTTTGGGGAGGCATTTTTCGATGCTGTCGATGACCCACTTAAAACCTTCGTCTTCGCTGTGCCCGGCCAGAATCGGCTCGATCCCCCGCTTGGCCATTAGTTCATCGAACGACTTGATCGTATTCCAGCGGCCGGTGTTCAGCCGCAGACACGGAATGCCCAGCTTGTAGGCCATCTCAATGCCCTTAATCGTGTGCTCGATGTTTTTCTGCCGCTCGGCCGCGTCGGGGTAAACGAACCCTTGGTGAATCGACAGGCAAATCAGGTCAACGCCGTTCAGGAAGGCGTGCCGTTTCAGTTTTTGCAGGTAAGGGTTGTCTTCGCCTTCCATCTGCCGGTGCAGAATGTCGACGCCCTCAACACCTAACCGGGCGGCTTCGTCAATGACGGTTTCGATGGGTACTTTCGGCGTTTTAAAATGCCAATAGGAATACGACGACAAGCCCAGTTTGATTCGGGACTTGGGCGCGGGCGCTGGAGTCGCCGGTACATTAGACTGGGCCAGGGTCGGAACGGCCGCTGATACGGCCGCACTGGTCAGAAAGGCGCGACGGGAAAGAAACATGGTCAGAGAGCGTTTGGATGGGGCAATATAAGCAGGAAATGCAACGCTTCCCGGCGCGGCTCAACGAATTGGCTCGCTTAGGGAAGTATAAACCGTTCGAGACATTCTTTAAAAATTTAACGTTAACGCCTGCCCGATGAACCTCAACCGCCGACTTTTCCTCAAACAACTTGGCTTCGGTGCCGCTGGCCTTACGATTGCCACGACAACGGCTTGGGACTTTCCAACCCGCTCGGTCAAGTTACCGCGGAGCTTGCCCGAAGCGCAGGGCGTGGCGTCGGGTGGGTTGCTGAACTTTGTGAACGCCGTTGAAAAGGCGGACCTGAATCTGCACAGCCTGATGGTGGTTCGGCGGGGGCAGGTTGTGGCGGAAGGCTGGTGGGCACCCTACGCCCCCCAACTCAAGCACACGTTGTATTCGCTCAGCAAAAGCTTTACGTCCACGGCCGTGGGCATGGCAGTGGCCGAAGGTAAACTGACGGTGGACGATAAAGTAGTATCGTTCTTCAAAGCCGATTTGCCCGAAACCGTTAGCGAGAACCTGGCGGCCATGCGCGTGAAAGACCTGCTGACGATGTCGACCGGTCACGATAAAGACACGACGGCTAAGGTGCGGGCCAACGGTAATACAAACTGGATCAGGGCGTTTCTGGCCCAGCCCGTTGAGCATCCGCCCGGAACGCATTTCGTTTACAAC
>CAXUEB010000500.1:0-2285 GCA_964249775.1 uncultured Spirosoma sp. | reverse complement strand
GTTTTGTCTGAACTCAGTGGCGGGCCTGCTGAAGTCGGCCGCCGACAATTTTATGAAAGGTCGGTAATGCCCCCGTACTCCGATGCCCGCGGCTGATTCACTCGTTATTCAACCCATCGGTCCCGAGCAGGCGGTTGAGCTATCGGCCCTGTGCCACCGAATTTATCCGCAACATTTCGCCCATTTATGGTTCGACGACGGCGCGTGGTATCAGGCGTATTCGTACAACGAGCGTAAGCTGCGCGCCGAACTCGCAGACCCGAACGTTCGGTATTTCTTCGCCCGGCTGAACGATCAGCCGGTGGGTTATATCAAACTAACGCTCGACAGTCCGCTAAACGGCGAACTCGGTGGTCTTGAGGTTGAACGAATTTACTTCTTGAAAGAAGCCGCCGGGCAGGGATTCGGCAAACGACTCATCGAACACGCGTTCAGCATGGCCCAGCAACTGGGTAAGCGGTACGTTTGGCTGCACGTGATGGACAGCAGCGCGGATTCCATTGCGTTCTATCAGAAGCGGGGCTTTACGCCGGTTGGCGAAACGCGGCTGCCGTTCGAGCCAATGAAGCCGGAATTTCGGCGAATGTGGCAGATGCGCCGGGTGCTCTGAGTCAGTCCCGCGAGTACTTCTGGCTCCAGGACCTGCGGTCCGACGAAGTAAGCTCGGGCGGGGGCCAGTTAGAGATTGCCCGCCAGCAACTGTTGAACGGCACCTTCGCCACCGACAATAGCGTTAATTTGGCCGTCTGGCGAGGCTTGTACCGGGTCATTCACCGGGCCAACTTGGTCATCGACAAAGCCCCCGGTGCCACCCTGAACCTGACCGATGCGCTGCGCGATCGCTACGTCGCCGAAGCAAAATTTATGCGCGGCTGGGCCTATTCCGAACTGGCTGCGCTGTGGGGGGGCGTTCCCGCCAAACAGAATCCGGGTTATCAACCCTTGTTTCGGCACGTACCGGAGCCGCCCAATCAACCGCTTTATTTGAATGAACCGTCTGGCCGATACCCATTGATCAGCTCGAAGAAGCGTATCCGTACGGTCCGCCGTCGCAGTCGAACCGCACCGGCGACCCCGGCCGGTTTCCGTCGCAAAAGGGCGATAGCCTAACCGAATTACAAAAAGAAAGGGCCTCAGCTTTCCAAGCTGAGGCCCTTGGTGTTAGGTGACCGATACGGGAATCGAACCCGTGTTACCGCCGTGAAAGGGCGATGTCCTAACCGCTAGACGAATCGGCCGTCTTGTATGCAAGACCCAACGATTTCGGCAGGTAGCCGTCGCGTTGGCGAAACGTGGTGCAAAGGTACGGTGGTAATTTAATAATGCAACAGAGACCACCAAAATTTTTGCCAAAAACGGGTTGCTGTGCCTTTTACTCCTATTTTTGAGGGAATTAGCCAGTCAAGTTTTTCCCCCTTACATGAAACACATTTTGCTATGGACGGGCCTGCCGGTGGCGTCCTTGTCGGCCACGGTCCGGCCGGGATTTGCCCAACCAACCGCTCCGGCCTCTTCTACCGTAACGTCGTCCGGCGGAGTCGATTCGCCGGCTCAGTTTCTGGGCTACAAAGTCGGTGATCGCTTTACCCCGCACCACCGCGTTTTGGCCTACGCCGAGCAGGTGGCCCGGCAGATGCCCAACCGCGTCAAACTCCTGTCTTACGGCACAACTTATGAAGGCCGCCAACTGATGGCCGTAGTCGTGGCGTCGCCCGCTAACCTGAGCCGGCTCGAAGAGGTTCGGACCAATAACCTCAAGCGCATCGGGCTGCTCGACGGGCCGCCAACGGCGGGCGCTCAACCGGCCATTGCCTGGCTCAGCTATAACGTCCACGGCAACGAAGCCGTTAGCTCCGAAGCGTTCATGGACGTGCTGCACCGGTTGACGAATCCATCAGACCCAATAACCCAAAAGGTGATGAACTCGACGGTGGTGATTCTGGACCCTGGCTTAAACCCCGACGGTCACGATCGCTACGTCAACTGGTACAACCAAATGGCGGGCCGCCACGCCGATCCGACGCCTTCGGCCCGCGAACACAACGAACCCTGGCCGGGTGGGCGCTACACGCACTACCTCTTCGACCCGAACCGCGACTGGGCCTGGCAAACGCAGGAAATTACGCAGCAGCGTATGGCGCTCTACCAACAGTGGATGCCCCACCTGCACGGCGATTTCCACGAAATGGGCGTCGAAAGTCCGTACTATTTTGCGCCTTCGGCCAAGCCCTACCACGAAGACATCACCAAGTTTCAGCGCGACTTTCAGCAAACCATCGGGCAGT
>CAXUEB010000499.1:0-2286 GCA_964249775.1 uncultured Spirosoma sp. | reverse complement strand
GGTAACTCAGTTCGAGGTTCCAGCCTTTGGCTACTTGGCTCAAGTCGCGCATCAGGCGACCTTCGAACTGGGCGTCGGTGCCGGGCCGGACGTGAATGGATAAGGCGTTTTGCCAGTCGGTTTTGCCTACGCGGTAGAACATGCCCGGCTGACTTCTCTCGTATTCACCGTCTTTCTTGAAATTTCCAACGACACCGACAATCCGCTTTTTATCTTTTTCATCCTCGTCGTTGAGCAACATCTTGCCCACGGCCGGACCATCGCCGAAAATTTTTTTGCGAAACGGCTCATTAATGACCACGGGTGTAATGGCCGCGGCTTCGTCGGACCTATCGAACCAGCGGCCTTCCAGCACGGGTATCTGGTAAGTGCGGGCAAAATCAGGGTCAACGTAGTAGTTATGCGTCATTAGTTTCACGCCGTTATAGACTGGCTGGCCGTTGGACGTACCATTGCTGAACGGTGTATTGCCCGACGACAGACTGGCGGCCACGACTTGCGGATACGCCAACACGCGCTGTTTGATTTGCTGCCGGATTGGGTCGGTAAGCGAGTCGGGCGTTTGGCCCCAGTCCATCCTGATAACCCAGCGGTCTTTATACTGGTAACCAATAGAAGTCTGGTAATTACTCAGGTTGTCGATAATCAGACTTGACACGCCGAACAGCACCAGAAACGAAGCCAGAATTTCGACAATCAGCAGTACGTGCGTCCGCTTCTTGTTCCAGATGAGGGTAAAGAGGTGTTGAATCATGATTTGAGGGCGTCAGCAATGGGTAATTTGGCCATGCGCCAGGCGGGAACGACACCCGACAATATGCCGAAGATGAGACAAAGGAGAAGACTGATAGCCAGCACGCCCAGGTTGATAGTCAAATCGCTGTGCAGAATCCAGCCACTTTGGTTAATCAGGCTAAGAATGAGCACCGACAGCCCAAGGGCAATCAATCCGCCCAGCAACGTAATGAACACGTTCTCAATCACGAACTGGCCAAGCAACACCCGCACGGGCGCCCCGAACGCTTTCCGAACGCCAATCTCCGACGCCCGTTCCATGCTACGTCCTACATTAAGGTTGACCAAGTTGATAGCCGGCAGCAGCATAAACAGCAGCATAACGAGTGCAATGACCGTATAAACCGTGGTGCTGTCGGGGCCGGTTGGGAAATTCTGAATGAAGGTGTCTAAGTACGGTTTTGCCTCGGCATGGATGTGGAATACCTTGAGCCAGCCATCTGTAAACGGTATCGGAATACGCTTCACCGACTGATTATACTCGTCCTGAATGGCTTTGAAATCGCCCTGGTTGCGGGCCAGAATGATGGCGTTGAACGAGCCGAGGTACTCGCCTTTCTGATAATTGCTTTTGGGCAGCGTATAAGGCAGATACACCTCCGCCGATGTAAACAAGCGCGTAATCGGCGCGGCTTTTACGACGCCGATTACGCGGTAGCGAGCGTTATCGACCTCAATGGTTTTGCCCACGGCTGTGGTGTTCAACCCAAAATAGTCGGTGCGAAAGGCATCGGTGATAACCGCTACAGGGTCGGCGTTGGCGATGCTCTGTTGGGTGTAGGGTTTGCCTTCAAGAAAGGTGAAATCTGTTACCTCCCAGAAGTTAGCGTCGCTGAATTTGCTTTTTACCTTAATACGTTTACCATCGATGTAGGAGTTTGCCCAGGCCCAAGTGGAGATCATAGCTACTTTTTCCGGAGTCTTGAGCGAGAATACATGCCGTTTTAGAAACTTGTAGCTGAAATCGCTCCCACTGCTGGATTGGTCCATCGAATCGCGCAGCGTGATGTGCAGCAAGTATAACGAGCGGTTGCGTTTGTACTCTGGGTAATGGCTCCCGATCAGGTGGTCCAGAAACGACGTAAGAACCATCAGCACGGTCAGCGTGAGGCTGATGCCGAAGAGCGTAATGAAGGTGTAGAACGGATGCCGCAGCAATACCTTCCAGGCAATTTTGATGTAGTTGAGAAGCATGATTTTAGTTTTTAGCGTGGGTAGCAGGGTGCTTCGCGCCGGGGTAGCACGGCTGTCGGCGGCATGTTCCGGGTTATCCCTGCAACTCCCCGCGCGAAGCACCCTGCAGCGTAGCATCGCCCACCATCGACCCGTCGAAGAGCCGCACGAGCCGGTGCGTTTTCTTGGCCATCGTTTCGTCGTGGGTCACCATCACGATGGTACTGCCCTCGGCGTTGAGTCCTTGCAGAATCGCCATGATCTCTCCGCCCATCGCGCTGTCTAAGTTTCCCGTCGGTTCGTCGGCTAAAATAATTG
>CAXUEB010000498.1:0-2359 GCA_964249775.1 uncultured Spirosoma sp. | reverse complement strand
TCATTGAAACGCTCAAGTCCGACCAGCAGATCGACAAGCTGTACATGGAAAAGGGGTTGAGCAATCCCGACATCCAGAACTTGGCGTTCCAGAATCGCGTCACCATTCAGCGCGTACCCGTCGAGCGGCTCGACCGGCTGACGCGCAAGAATCACCAGGGCGTCGTTTGTCTGATCGCGCAGGTGCAGTACGTAAAGCTGTCCAACGTGATCGCCGACGTATTTGAACGGGGCGAAACGCCGTTTTTTCTGCTCTTGGACCGCATCACCGACGTGCGCAACTTCGGGGCCATCGCCCGCACGGCCGAATGCACGGGCGTGCAGTGCATCGTGATTCCGGGACGGGGAGCCGCGGCTATTAACTCCGACGCCATGAAAACCTCGTCGGGGGCTTTGAACCACATTTCGGTTTGCCGCGAGCCGGACCTGACTGAAACGGTCAAGTACCTTCAGGCGTCGGGCATTACGGTTGTGGCCTGCACCGAAAAATCGAACCGCGACCTTTACGAGCGCAGCACCGACCTAACCGGCCCATTGGCCATCATCGTGGGATCGGAAGAAGACGGCATCTCGCCCGAACTGCTCCGCATGACCGACACCCACGTCAAAATTCCGCTTCTGGGTGCGGTTGGTTCGCTTAACGTGTCGGTCGCAACGGGCGTCGTGCTGTACGAAGCCGTGCGGCAGCGGAGCTTGGTGGTCAGCGGAACGTAAAATTTTGGGTAGAACGTAAATTTTGAAACTATGGCAACCCCAACGCAGGCCGTTTCCCCTAAGTCGGTGACGACCCGTCCGAAGACGAAAAAAATACCTGAATCGCTTATCTACGAGGTGATTGATGGGAAGCCGATTTATCGCAAAGGGTATCGAGATGTCTTGTCGGGCAAGAAAACACTGGAAGAAATTAGGGGAGCCAGTACGCTTCAATCGGTTACTGTTTATTATTTGACCATTTTCATTGGTCGGTTCATTAACGAAGACCAATTCTTTGTCTTGGTAAGCGAACCGGGCGTCCACATCGATCATCGCACGAATTTGGCCAACGACATTGCCATCTACCCTCACAGCGTTTTGCCGCCTTCAAAAATTTCGAAGAAATACGCCGACGTTCCGCCCCAGATTGCCATTGAGGTAGACATTGATGCTGACCTGACCGACACCACCGAAACCGGATACATCTATAAAAAGACCCGTAAATTACTCGACTTTGGCGTTGAAAAAGTTTTCTGGGTGCTCACTGATGCGCAGGCGGTAATCATAGCCACGAACGAGCGCATTGAAACCGTTGACTGGATGCGTAATATTGAATTGATGGACGGTCAGGTCTTCAACGTCGGCGAATATTTGCGAAAACGCGGTATCGTTGTCGAGTAGCCAAGAACAAACAAAGCCCTTCGCAAGAAGGGCTTTGTTTTGGACTGATGTCAATGAAGATAAGCGCGTATTACGCTTTCTTAGCCGTCGTTTTCTTAGTCGTTGTGCCTTTCTTGGCCGCCGTTTTATCGAGTGAGTTGATCCAGACAGCCAGCTTCATAGCGTCTTCCTTGGGCACCTGCTTCATGGGAGCCATCGGCGGGTAACCCGGCCAGTTGGTCGGTACCGGATTGTAGATTAGGTCAACAATCTTGTCGTTCGAGTATTTCTTTTTGGCAACGTCCGCGTAAGCCGGACCCACCAGGCGCTGATTCGGGCGGTGGCAGGCAATGCAGGTATATTTGCTCATCAGGGCGTTCATGTCCGCCGGAATGTCGCTCGTGGCGGCCTGCGCGTTCACCTCGAACGAAGCTACCAGTAAAGCCGCGGTAGCGATGAGAGTACCAACTATTTTTTTCATAGGAATCGGGTAAGCAGTTAATGAGTAAAATTAGAAAGCGAGTTGTGGGCGCGCGTTGCAAAAATAACCGCTGCCCGACAAGAAGCCAATTCAAACTTGGCTTTTTCCTACTACAACAATCGTCAGACAATTATTTCCCGAAAACGTTTAAAATAACTGCCTAACCTTTCTGCTGTGCAACCTCTCGACCGCTTTTCGGGCCACGCCAACCTGTACGCTCAATACCGCATCGACTACCCGCCCGAACTTTATAATTTTCTGTTTTCGTTCGTCCAACACCAAGGCGTCGTCTGGGATTGCGCTACCGGTAACGGACAGGTGGCGGGCGCGTTGGCCGACCATTTCGAGCGGGTCGAAGCCACCGATATCAGCGAAGCTCAACTGGCCCAGGCCATTCAACGTCCGAACATTCGCTACCAGCTTAGCCCCGCCGAACAGACCTCTTTTGCCGAGCAGACGTTCGATCTCATCACCGTCGCGCAGGCGCTGCACTGGTGCGACGTGGGGGCGTTTCACCGCGAAGGCC
>CAXUEB010000497.1:0-2369 GCA_964249775.1 uncultured Spirosoma sp. | reverse complement strand
TGTGCAACCCGGGCCCTGGGGTTTTGGGGTCGGGGGGCCTTGGCCACCCGTGCGCTAACGGCCTGTTACCCCACTGCCCACCAGTATTGGCGTACCTGCTCCAGAAATCCGGCCCATTGCTGACTGTCTAAGGGCTTGACCAAATACGAGGTCGCCCCAAAGCGATACACTTCGTTGCTATCCGTTGGATCGGTTGATGAACTCATCACGACGACCGGAATTGCCTGATAAGGCGAAGAAACTCCTTTAAGTTGCCTCACTAAACTTAAGCCGTCGGTCCGTTCGGGTACGTACAAATCTTGCAAAATTAGGCGGGGCAGCGACCCCCGTTCCGCCGAGCAGTCACGCAGGCAGGTTAAAGCCGCCGGCTTACTAATGGCATGGACCATCTCGACCTGGGGCAGCGCACGCCGTAACGTCATTCGCAACAGCGTCCACAAGTCAAGCTGGTCTTCAACGACGAGCATCCATTCCTGATTCACAGTTTGTTTCATAAGTGAAAGAGAAGTTTGACCTCTAACTCTGCTTGTAGCCAAACAGGATTGGGAAAGCCTATTGAGTGAGGGAACGGTTCCCAGTAAACGTTCGAGACGGGCTATCGCCGGCCGACGGCACCACGCATTGATTGATTATACCGGCTTAGTCCCAACTACCCCAGGAGCGCGAACTCAATCAGGTACACCACAGCCCCGGCGACGTACCCAATCAGGGCCAGCCAGCTTATCCGGCGCAGATACCACCCAAACGCCAGCCGTTCCATGCCCATCACGGCTACGCCCGCGGCCGAGCCGATCAGGAGCAAACTACCCCCCGTGCCAGCGCAGTAGGCTAAGAACGCCCACAGTTTAGCGTCGGGCGGAAAGGTTTGCAGGTCGTACATGCCCATCGCTGCCGCCACGATCGGCACGTTGTCGACCACGGCCGAAACCAATCCGATCAGCAGCACGATCGCATCGGTGTTACCCACCGCCCGGTCCAGCGCTCCGGCCAGATTCCGCAGAATACCCGTTGCTTCCAGCGCCCCGACGGCCAGCAAGATGCCCATGAAAAACAAGATGCTCGGCGCGTCGATGCGGCTCAGGGCGTAGGCCGCCGTAAAGGGCTGACGCTGCGCTTCGTCTTTATCGCTGTGCAGCACTTCGGACGCCACCCAGATTAAACCCAGCACGAGCATCATGCCTAAGTACGGCGGTAAGTGGGTGACGGTCTTAAAGATGGGCACGAACAGCATCCCACCCAACCCAACGGCCAGCATGATTCGACGTTCGCGCCGGGCGGCTTTGGTAACGTAGGGGCGGCTGATACCCTGCGTCGCCGACGCCTGCGCGACCTGCGTGTCGGCTTTGTAGCGGAACGTCAGGATACCCAGCGGCACCAGCAGCGACACCAGACTGGGCAGCAGCAACTCGCTCACGATGTTGGCCGTCGTGACCCGCCCGCCGATCCAAAGCATCGTCGTCGTCACGTCGCCGATGGGCGACCAGGCCCCGCCCGCGTTGGCCGCGATGATTATCATGCCCGCCATAACGCGCCGTTGGTCGGCGTTGCGAACCAGCTTGCGGGCAACGGAAACCATCACGATGGCCGTGGTGAGGTTGTCCAGCAGCGCCGACAGAAAAAAAGAAAGTAAACTAATGATCCAGAGCAGCGCGCGGGTGTTACGGCTGGCGATGCGGTCCGTAATCAGCGTGAAGCCGTCGTGGGCGTCGATTAGTTCGACCACTGTCATCGCGCCCAGCAGAAAAAACAGAATTTCGGCGGTTTCGGTTAGGTGTTCGCCCAGTTGGTGGCCAACCTGTTCGGCGTCGGTGTTGGCTAAGGCGTAAGTCGTCCAGCAGACGACGCCCGTAATGAGCGCCGTTGCCGTTTTGTTAATTTTAATGGGATGTTCGAGCGTAATCAGCACGTAACCGACAACGAACAGAATAATCAGAATGGAGGTCATTGCTTATTGAACCGGTGCCACCCGATTTTTGTCTTATTCGTACCCAAAAATCAAGGCACCTGAACTGTTCTTAGATTAGTCCACGCGGTTTGCCATGACACGATACCGAAACGTAATTTGTCTGCCTTCGCTCGGTCCCGACGGCATGGCCTTATTTCCGTTCATTCTGGTCCGGCGGCCCAACCCCAGTTCTACCCTGCTCAACCACGAACGCATTCACCTGCGTCAGCAAGCCGAACTGGGTGTCTTACCCTTTTACCTTTGGTACGGGTTAGAATACATTGTCCGGCGACTTCAATACGGTGGTCACTACGCAGCTTACCGCAATATCAGCTTCGAGCGCGAAGCCTTCGCTAACGAAACGGATTTAGATTACGTCAAAAACAGACGGTGGTTTGCATTCTGGCGGTATCGGGAGTTTCCC
>CAXUEB010000496.1:1979-2425 GCA_964249775.1 uncultured Spirosoma sp. | reverse complement strand
GTCCGGCGGCTCCGGCTTACAGCCGCGAGTCGGTGCAGATCACGATTGAATCGTTGCAGGCGCTGGGACTGAACCCCAAACTTTCCCCGCACTTCTACGACCGCTACGGGTACCTCGCCGGCCGTGACGCCGACCGCGCGGCCGACCTCAACGCCCAGTTTGCCGACCCATCCGTGCGGCTGATTATGGCCATGCACGGCGGTTGGGGCTGCGCCCGGTTGCTACCGCTGCTCGACTACGGGCTGATTCGCCGGAATCCAAAGTTGCTTATTGGCTACAGCGACATCACGGCCCTACTGCTGGGTATCCACGCCAAAACCGGCTTAGCCACCATCCACGGACCCGAAGGGGCGGCTACCTGGAACGCGTATACCGTCGATTGGTTTCGGCGCGTGTTGATGGACGGCGAGGCCGTGACGTTCGGCAATCCGGTTCAGAAAGACGAT
>CAXUEB010000496.1:0-1969 GCA_964249775.1 uncultured Spirosoma sp. | reverse complement strand
TCCTGACCCTGCGGCCGGGCACGGCGCGTGGCCAACTCGTCGGCGGCAACCTGACGGTGCTGTGCCACCTGATTGGTTCGCCTTACCTGCCCGACTGGCGGGGTAAGCTTTTGTTTGTGGAGGACGTGGGCGAAGACGTGTACAGCGTCGACCGGATGCTGACGCACCTCAAGCTGGCGGGTATCCTGGAGCAGATTGCGGGCTTTATCTTCGGGAAATGCACCCGCTGCGGCCCCGACAGCGGGGGCTACGGTTCGCTGACGCTCGAAGACGTTTTGACCGAGCACATCGGCTCCCTGAACGTACCGGCTTATGCCGGAGCGATGATCGGCCACATCGCCGACAAGTTTACCATTCCCGTCGGCATCAACGCCCAATTAGACGCCGACCGGGGCACGATTCGGCTGCTGGAGCCGGCGGTGGTGTAAGGTGTCGGAGCTGCGTTAACTATACAACTTCTTGATCACTTCCTGCTGGGTGCGAACGGCGTGCTGCCGCTCGGCGGTCTGGCTTAGGAGCGTACCGGGCGGGTAGGCGCTGTGGTTGGCGTAACTTTGGGCGTACAATTCGTAGCGTTGGCGGGCCAGTAGGTTACCCGCGGCCGGGCGCTGTCGGAATTCGCGCAGGGCCGCCAGGTCAATGTCGGCGTGGGCCACTAAGCTTTCGCCGTAACCCGCTTCGGCCAGAACCAACCCTTTGGGGTCTACGATTTTCGAGCCGGCGTCGGTTGTTCCGAACGGAACGGGACTGCCCGCGATACCGGCCGAATTGGCTGATACGACGTACGCCATGTTTTCGATGGCGCGGGCGCGCTTGGCCACGTTGCGTTGCGTCAGCAGCGGACTGCCAATTTCTGACGTGGAATGCAATAAGATTTCCGCCCCGCGCATGGTCAGGCAGCGGGCTACTTCGGGGTACAAAATCTCTTCGGACGCGATGCAGGCTAAGTTGCCGATGTTAGTTTTCGCGACCGGAAACAGCGAATCGTAGCCGTAGGCGTCTATGTACAATTCCCAAACGTCGTGGGGCGTGGGCGTGTACATGGCATTAAGCCGCCGGTAGCGCAGCAGCACGTCGCCGTTGGGGCCAATGATAAAACTGGTTTGAAAGTACAGCTCCGGGAAAAAGGTGTCTTGTTCGTAGGCGTTGCCCGAAAAGTAAATCTGCTGCCGCTGCACCAGCGCGCTCAGGGCCTCGTAAACGCGGCCATCAATTTCCAGCGCGGCCTTGTCGCGCCACTGCTCAATGGTTTCGGTTAGGGGCAGGCCCGTCAGAAAATACTCCGGCACGACGACCAGCAAGGTGTCGCGGCCAATGAAGTTGATGGAAGCCGCAATCTGTTGTTCAAGGCGGTCAAGGGTTTTGAGCATCAGCGCTTCGGCTTCGTCGCGGCTTTGGGCGGCATTAACAGCCTGGCAAGTGAGTTGAAGAGCAAGGGCTTTATAAGACATGAAGAAGACAAGTTGGATACGCAGTAGGTAAGCTTCGTTGGGACGTTGACTGGGTAAATAAGTATCGGATAGGCCGCTTATTCAATAGCCCCGAATAACCCATAGGAGTAAGAGAACGTGATCAACGGGCTTGGTGTAGGGGCATAGACCGGCCAAAATAAAGCAGTTTTGGCGAGAAAATTGATGAATAACGTCGGGTCACGCGCCGAACAAATTAGCCGGTTCACGGCTTGTTTATTCGTTCGGTCTATCCAAACCGCCGATAAACGAACCACCTGATCAATCCATTACTGATTATGACCGTTGACGTATTGGCCATTGCGGCCCACCCCGATGATATTGAAATGACCTGCGCCGGTACCGTGCTGTCCTTAGTCGCGCAGGGCCGCACCGTAGCCGGCGTCGACCTCACGCGGGGGGAACTGGGCACCCGCGGCACGCCCGACACGCGCCTGCGCGAATCGGCCGAAGGAGCCAGAATCATGCAGTTGGTTGCCCGCGAGAACTTAGGCTTCAAA
>CAXUEB010000495.1:0-2448 GCA_964249775.1 uncultured Spirosoma sp. | reverse complement strand
TTACAGAATTATCTCAAAATCGCCTGGCGGAATCTGCTTAAGAACAAAGCTTTTTCAGCCATTACCATCACGGGCCTGTCCGTTGGATTAGTCGCCTGTCTACTTATCAGTCTATATGTTCGGCATGAGTTAAGTTATGATCGGTTCCATGCGAAAGCCGACCGGATTTACCGACTTGTATCCGACATCAAAACGCCGACCGAGACTATTCAGGCTGACATTACAGCCTACCCTATGGCCAATGCGTTAAAAACTGCTTTTCCAGAGGTTGAGGAGGCAACGCGCGTGCTGAATGCGCGTTTTCTGGTGCAGCGCGGAGAGCAGAAATTTCAGGAAGATCGGGTACTTTATGCCGACTCTACCCTATTCAAAGTTTTCACTTTTCCACTCAAACAAGGCAATCTGCAGAATGCTCTGGTAGCCCCGCTCAGTGTGGTTTTGACCGAAACAACCGCCCGGAAGTACTTTGGCAACGAAAACCCGATGGGTAAGGCGCTGGTGCTGGATGGCAAAAATTCGGCAACTGTAACGGGGGTCATGCAGGACGTTCCCGAAAACTCGCACGTCAAGTTTGATATGCTCGTGTCCTTTTCGACACTTTCTAAATTGTTTGCGCCAAGGATTGACACGCAGTGGGGTAGTTTCGGGGTATTAACCTACCTGCTACTGAAGGCCCATACAAATCCGGACGCATTAGTAGCCAAGATGCCGGATTTGCTCGAACGGCACGTGGGTACCTTTATGCGTGAGCAGAACATGGTTTATACGATGCTTCTGGAACCGCTAACGGATGTGTATCTACGTTCGACCCGCAACCGCGAAACAGAAGATGGCAACCTGAATAACATTTATATTTTCTCGGTTATAGCCGGTTTTATTCTTTTAATTGCCTGCATCAACTTCATGAACTTAGTGGTGGCCCGCTCGTCCGAACGGGCTAAGGAAGTTGGCGTCCGCAAAGCAGTCGGTGCTGTGCGTAGTCAGCTCACACTTCAGTTCTTGAGCGAAGCCGTTTTGCTTAGCCTGGCTGCGTTCGTCTTAGCCGGAATCCTCTGTGAGCTTTTACTGCCAGTCTTCAACGAACTGTCCGGTAAGATTATCGCCCGGAGCTTACTCACCGACGGAACCTACTGGCTGACCATACTGGCTCTCATTGGCCTGGTGGGCGTGTGCGCCGGTTTGTACCCTGCTTTAGTGCTGTCAAGTTTTAAACCGGTCGCCGTCTTGAAAGGCCGCTTTACGGCCAGCTCGCAAGGGCAGTTTCTCCGGCGCGGTTTGGTAGTCGTGCAGTTTGTGATTTCGGTTACGCTAATCATTGGCACTATGGTTACCTATCAGCAATTGGACTTTATGCGTAGCCAGGAATTAGGGTTCCGGAAAGAGCAAATGCTGATTCTCCCCCTGCGCGACAATGACTTCATGCGCACACATCAGCAAACATTCCGTCAGCAGTTGAGTGCAATACCGGGGGTTCAATCCGTTTCGATCTCCTCGCACATTCCAGGAGGTGGTAGTCACGGAGCGGCCACACAAATCGAAAATAAATCCGGCGAAATGCAGATGGCCAACATGGGCCTCTACTCGGTTGATTTTGCGTTTATTCCTCAATACAAAATTGATGTTGTAGCGGGTCGGGCGTTTTCTCCTGACTATTCAACGGACTCCACGCAAGCCCTGGTTATCAACGAAGCGGCCGTGTCTGCCTTTGGCTACGCTTCGCCCAAAGAAGCTATCGGTAAGCGTTTCTCACAGTGGGGTAGAGAGGGCCGAATTATTGGTGTTGTCAAAAACTTCCATACGAGGTCGCTACGATCAACAATTGAGCCGCTTACGCTACGAATCGGGTCCGAGGATCTTCAGCTTTTTTCTTTAGACGTTAAAGCGAGCAATGCTCAGTCAACGCTGGCTGCTCTTGAGCAATTCTGGCAAAAAAACGTCCCCCAGCGACCGCTTGAGTACTTCTTCGTCGATGAAGCCTTCGACCGTCAATATCGAGCTGAAGAGCGATTCGGCACCTTGTTTTTATACTTCTCCGGCTTAGCCATTTTCATTGCCTGTTTAGGGCTGTTGGGCCTGACGGCATACACGACCGTGCAACGAACCAAAGAGATCGGCGTCCGCAAAGTCTTAGGGGCCAGCGTTCCCAGCATCATCATCTTGCTCTCAAAAGACTTTCTCAAATTGGTCTTGATCGCTGTTGTGATTGCATCACCATTGGCCTGGTACGCGATGAGCCAGTGGTTGAACGATTTCGCCTACAAGATAGATATTGCCTGGTGGATGTTCGCGGGGGCGGGCCTGTTAGCGGTAGGAATCGCCCTGCTGACGGTCAGCGTTCAAAGCATCAAAGCCGCCCTGATGAACCCGGTCAAGTCACTGCGCTGCGTATGACTCGGCCACCTCCTCATCCACCCCGCTGGGGGCGTCGGCTGCTGGTATGGCTCCATC
>CAXUEB010000494.1:1084-2458 GCA_964249775.1 uncultured Spirosoma sp. | reverse complement strand
CCTTCATCACCGCAAAGGCCTGGGGCAGAATGGCGAGCAGCACCCGTTCGAGTTCGGTGTTACGGTCGGCTTCGAGCTTGTCGATCCGGTTAAAAAGTTGCTCTTTCTCGTTGACGTCCACGTCGGGGTCAGCCGCGTGTTCGCCTAACTCGGCAAGCTGCCCGTCAATGTCGGCCAGCTCAGTGGTGATGCGGGATTTCAGATCGGCCGAAAACTGGCGCAGCTCGTCGTTGGACAGCTCCTTCAACCGGGCAAACTCGGCGTTCACCAGCTCGACGTACGGGAGCAATTCTTTGACGTCCCGCTGCGATTTAGTGCCGAAAAACTTGGCTATGAAATTAATCATTTTAGGTCTGGTAGTAAGTCAGCAGGTAACGCGGACAACATCACCTGCAACGAATTTTTTCTACAAATTTAGTGCATTATGGGTGGACTGCAAGGTTAAGGCATCCCACTGAAGTGGAGTATAATCATCCTTCTTAACGTACCTTACTAAATGGGAACAACGTTTTAAAAGTAATCTGTTACTTTTGCTGGTCAATTTTTGGCCCAACGGCCACCGTTCATGCGTACCACCGACAAATTGTCATACTTTATCCACTGCACTCGCTTCCTCTATTCTGTTGCTATTTTGCTCCTGCTGTTGGGAGCGTTGCCCGCCACCGCCCAGTCGCGGGTCGATCAGTTCAGCGATGAGCAGGTGGAACAGTTTTACAGCCGGGCGCAGGCCAGCGGATTAAGTGAAGCCCAGATCGAACAGGCCGCCATGTCACAAGGGTATACGCTCACTGATATTGCCAAAATGCGGCAGCGCATCGCCGGAATCCGGTCGCAATCGTCGCGCAACACGGGCCGGGCGTTTGCTGATACCAACACCGGCCGAACCCTGCCCAATGGTCTTTCTCGCCGTTACGTCGATTCGCTGCCCTACGGCACGCGCCCCGACACGAGCCGTCGACTGCGGGTGTTCGGCGCGTCGCTGTTCGAGAATGCGAGCCTATCGTTTGAGCCAAACCTGCGCATTGCTACCCCCACAAATTACGTCGTTGGTCCCGACGATGAAATCAGCATCGACGTATCCGGGGCATCGTCCGACAGTTTCAAACTCCGTGTCTCGCCCGAAGGCACGGTGAAAGTGCCCAACATTCAGCCCATTTCCGTCATTGGCCTCACCATCGAACAAGCCGAGCAGCGTATCATCGCCCGGCTGCGGAAGGGCGGCTATCAGGGACTGGGCGTACCCGGCAGCGGTACCAGTGCCAACGTGGCGCTGACCAACATCCGCAGCATTCGCGTTACGCTCGTGGGCGAAGTGGTCCGGCCCGGAACCTACACCATCTCATCGCTCGGTACGGCCTTCAACGCGCTTTACTT
>CAXUEB010000494.1:0-1074 GCA_964249775.1 uncultured Spirosoma sp. | reverse complement strand
TTACTTAGCGGGTGGCCCCAACCCGGAGACGGGTTCTTTCCGTAAAATCAATGTCATTCGGGGTAACCGCGTTGTGCGTACCATCGACCTGTACGATTTCGTTCTCCGCGCCGATCAGCGCGGCAATATCCGGTTGCAGGACCAGGACGTAATCCGCGTGGCCGACTACGACACCCGCGTTGAGCTGACGGGGCAGGTGCGCCGACCCGCCATTTTTGAGATGCTGCCCGGCGAAACGCTTAAAGACCTGCTGGGTTTCGCGGGGGGCTTTGGCGACGATGCCTACCGGGCCAGCATCACCCTCCGGCGCAACACCGCCCGCGACCGCCGGATTGTGACCATCACCGCACAGCAGGTCAACGCGTTTGTGCAGCAACGGGGCGACCGCGATTTTGTGGGCAAGATTCTGGAACGCTACGAAAACCGCGTTCAGATCGCCGGGGCCGTCATGCGACCGGGCGACTACGCCCTGGAGCCGGGTCTCGAAACCGTCCGCCAGCTCATTAGCCGGGCCGAAGGACTCAGCAAAGACGCCTTTACCAACCGGGCTACCATCATCCGCGAACGACCCGACCAGGACCGCGAGAATCTGTCCTTCGACCTGGGCAAGGTGATGCGGGGCGAAATCGCTGACATCCCACTCCTGCGGCAAGACAGCCTGACGGTCCTCTCCATCCGTGACCTGCGCGAAACCTATTACATCGTCGTAGAAGGGGCCGTTAACCGACCTGACACCGTGCAGTTCGTCAGCAACATGAGCGTGGCCGACCTGATCGCGCTGGCGGGGGGCTTCCAGGAGGGCGCGACGCCCAACCGCATTGAAGTGGCCCGGCGCATCCGGCAGGACTCGGCGGGCGTTCGGAGCACAACGCTGGACATGTACCAGTTTGCCCTCGACCGCAACCTGCAAATTACCCCACTGGAAGTAGCCCCCGTAAGTGGCGCAAGCACCAACATGGCCACGTTTCGCCTGCAGCCGTTCGACATTGTGTACGTGCGCACCTCGCCAAACTACGAAGCCCAGCGGCAGGTATACGTGACGGGCGAAATCATGCATCCCGGTAACTACGCCAT
>CAXUEB010000493.1:0-2541 GCA_964249775.1 uncultured Spirosoma sp. | reverse complement strand
TCCGGCGAGTTCTTCCAAAGCCCGTCTGGGGGCGGATTGAGCTAACTGCCAAAATTCGTCTGATATTGTTTTCTGTAATGCGTTTTCCAAAGCCCCTTTATCGTCAAAGAACAAAATTTCCAGTTCGGGGACAGCCAAAATTACTTTGCAACTCAGTCCATTAATTCTGACATATTCCTCAATGAAGTCCCGTTTTTCCCTGATTCTGGACGGGTCGTTTGTGTCGGCATCGATCAGCAGTAAGGCAGGTTGCCCGGTTTGTAGTAATACCGACCGGGCAATGGCTAAGGCTGATGAATAGCCGCTTGCTGCTATTACGCTGACTGACTGCGGTTGCTCAGTAATATCAGGAAGGATTTGACTGAGCAGTGCCGAATCAAACTCTCCTTCAGTTATTATGTACGTTTTATTTTTCATTATCAGTTAATCAGATCAAAGGTACAATGCTAAAATCGGGTAAGCCGTGTTCAACGTGATGTCTATATTTAAGCGTAAAACTTTTGATAATAACGTGGTTAATCAAGCAGTATCCAATATCCTCTTTATTCCAGAGTAGTATGGTTTGTGGGGCCATAAACCGCGCCAGCGTGAGGGCGGGTTCAGTGAATCCGTTCACACTGAATACTGAGCCAATAGTTGCGTTGGATCGTCGTTGCAGTTGACTTCTCATCTTGGCAATTGGTTCAATATTTATGGCGCTGTTCAGGTCCTTACTTTCCACCAGAATTGAAAAGGTTGAAGGTCCAAGATGAATGACTCCGTCAATTTGCTCAATTAAAGAGTCAAACAAGCGTACTTCAAACGGCCAGATAACTTCGGCTCCTTCCAACTTGAACGCTTGTAGGATCAATAGTTCAAACGCTTTTCCTGGTAGCCACCCGGCTTTGGCCGTTGATCTGGTAATTATGTCCTGCCAAAGACGAATTAAATCCTGTTGGTTGAACAACTGAATTCTTGCCAGACACTCCTCCTGTGTCATCATTAAATAGTTCGGTTTACATCGAATTGCTCTAAATAATCGGCGACGCGCCGGACAAACTGCCCACCCAACGAACCGTCTACCACGCGGTGATCGTAGGAGTGCGACAGGAACATCAACTGCCGGATGCCGATGAAATCGCCCTCGGCCGTTTCGATGACGGCCGGTTTTTTGACGATGGCCCCGAACGCCATGATCGCTACCTGCGGCTGCAAAATAATGGGCGTACCCATGAGGTTGCCAAACGTACCGATGTTTGAGATCGTGTAGGTGCCACCGGCCAGGTCGTCGGCGGTGAGCTTGTTTTCGCGGGCGCGTTTGGTCAGGTCGTTCACGCGCTTGGTCAGGCCGACGAGGTTGTACTGATCGGCGTTGTGAATCACCGGCACAATCAGGTTGCCGCTCGGCAGGGCCACCGCGATACCGACGTTTACCGGTTTTTTAACCAGAATCGTGTCGCCTTCTACCGAGACGTTAATCATCGGGAAATCCTTGATGGCCCGGACGATGGCTTCGACCAGGATGGGCGTGTAGGTCAGGTTCTCGCCGGTTTGCTGTTTGAAGAGGTCTTTTACGCGCGTTCGCCACTGCACAACGTTGGTTAGGTCGGCCTCGACGAATGAACTGACGTGGGGCGAAATCTGCTTCGACTCCACCATCCGCTGGGCAATCATCTTCCGCATCCGGTCCATCTGCACAATGTCGGCTTGCCCGTTCACCGAACCGTTCGCGCTGCCGTTAGCTTTCGGTGCGGGTTGCGTTCTAACGGGCAGAGCCGTTGGTAGGGTGACGGGATCCGGAGCCAACAGCGTCTCTGTCTGCACCGGTTCTGCCGGAGCCACGCGCCCCTCAGCCCGGTCGATGACATAGGCTAATATGTCTTTTTTGGTAACGCGCCGGTCGGCTCCTGAACCGGCGATGCGGTCGAGTTCGTCGCGCGAAATGCCTTCTTCTTTAGCGATATTTAGTACCAAAGGCGAGTAAAAGCGGTCGGCATACGCAGGCGCATCACTCGCTAACCGGGTTGGCGAAGCGGCTACGGCTTTGTCGCGGCTCCGCTCCGGCGTACCCCGGCTGCTCATGGCCATAATACTCGTTTCCAACTCCCGCGCTGATTCGGACACCGTAACATCGTCGGTAAACTGGTCGTCGGTTTTGACCGAATCCCGTCCCGCGGAGGGTACGTTTGCGACGTCGCCGAGGCTCACGAGCGTTGGATCGGCGTCGACCAGGGCGTCCGGCGTTGCGTTTTGAGTAGGAGGGACCTGGTCAGGCACCGGCTGCGTTTCGGCGGAAACGGCTTCCTCGGTTTCAATGCGGGCGATGGGTGCGCCTACGGCCACCACGTCGCCATCCTTAACCAGCACTTCCTTCAAAATACCATTGTAGGGGGCCGGGACTTCAGTGTCTACTTTGTCGGTCGCTACCTCCAGCACCGACTCATCCGCTTCGACCCGATCACCGGGCTGCTTGAGCCACGCGATGACCGTGCATTCCATTATACTTTCGCCCATTTTGGGCATGACCATGTCGATGAGTGCCATAATTTTTAATGGATAATG
>CAXUEB010000492.1:0-2541 GCA_964249775.1 uncultured Spirosoma sp. | reverse complement strand
GATTGGGCGACTGATGGGCAAGTATGCCCACTTTGCCAACGCCCCCAAACCCCTCAAACGGTAAAAACACCACCACCAACGGGGCTGCCGCGTAACTACGTGGGCGTCGATCACACCAGCGGTAGCGTCACCCGAAACTCCTGCCCATCGTCTTCGATGAGCGGAACGGGTTGACCCAGCATTTGGTACTTGGTCAAAATGTTGCTCAGGCCCACACCGTTGGAGAGCGCCCGGCGGGGTTTGCGCTGTAGGTTGTTGCTCACGATCAGGTGCTGCTCGTTGGTCGTGAGCGCAATGGTGAGCGGCTGTTCAGGCAGAATGACGTTGTGCTTCACTGCATTTTCGATGAGCAGTTGGAGCGTCAGAGGTGGTAATTGTCGCGTTTCGGCGCCGGGCTGGATGCGGGTCACCAGCGTCAGAGCCTCGCCGTGGCGGGTTTTCAGCAGGTGATAGTAGGAGTTAATAAACGCCAACTCGCTGGCCAGTGGTACCAGGGGTGTTTCGTTGCTGCGTAACAGATACCGGTACACCGAGCTAAGCTCCTCGCTGAACGCTTCGGCTTTCTGCGGGTCTTCGCCGATTAGGGCCGTCAGCGAATTGAGACTGTTGAAGAGAAAATGCGGATTGACCTGCTGGCGGAGGGCGTCTAGCTCGGTTTGCATCTTCGCCTTCTTGAGATCTTCGGTATCAATCAGGGCCAGTTGATACAGCTTCAGGTAGTAAATGACCTCGTAGACGCCCCCCACGATGAAGGCGAACGATATGG
Organism: uncultured Spirosoma sp.; assembly: GCA_964249775.1. Classification (GTDB taxonomy): domain Bacteria; phylum Bacteroidota; class Bacteroidia; order Cytophagales; family Spirosomataceae; genus Spirosoma. The sequence continues at coordinate 1,775 of CAXUEB010000492.1, read as the reverse complement.
CCATCACGATGTGCGTCACGTATACGCGCAGCGTTGGGATGGCAATCAGGCCCGTTGGATCAATCTGACTGAGGCCCCAGGTTTCGAGGGGCTGTATCAGCGTGGTTAGCACTGCGTAACCAATAAACGTGAGCAGCACCCGCCAACCGGTTTTGTCAATGTTGAAATAGCGGGCCCGCGCCTGAAAAACCCACCAGCGTAGCAGTTCCCAGGTTACGCCGGTCGTTATCAGTCCCCAGCCAAAGGTCAGCAACACCAATGACCAGGCAAAGCCGTACTCCCGCACGTAGAAGTACACGAATGGTAAAACAGCCACCGGAACACCGATGATCCGAAACCATTTGTCATTGGGTTTAGCGCGCTGGGAAATCTGGGTGAACAGCTTTCGCACGAGTTAACGATCTAAGCAATGGTTGTAAAACTACAATTTTTGTGATTTCTACCAATGAGTCAGCCTTCGCCCGGTGACAGCTTCAATCAGTTCATCCATCTTAAGCCACTTCATGGGCGACTTTTTCCGGTTCATCGGATTAGCCTTTGCCCACTCAATCGACCGACGGCAACTTTGTCCCAACATAAACAACTGGATCATGACTAAGCTCTTTTATTCCCTCGCTATCTTAATAACCCTGATCGCTCTGCGTCCTATCGACGTGCTGACCGACACGGGCGTAACGATGAACGACATTGAGACCGCCACACTCACCAATCTGAATAGCCAAGGCTCGTTCTACGTCGAAACCACCTCGCTCATGCGCCGGGCGGCCCGGCGCATCCCCGCTGACGCGCAGGCTGCCACCGTCCGGGCGTTAGGCCAGGTAGTCCGTGCCTATGTTGAATCAGACGCCTTCAAACAGGCTTACCGACAATCGCTGCGCGGTCAGTACCCGGTCGATGAAACATACAGCGATGCGAAGATTGCCCAGCGCGAGACCGAACTGGGCATGGTCGACGGAGCCGTCGATGCGCAGGCAACGGCCCTACGCCAGTCTCTCGACGCGGTGGACCCGACTATGTTCTACACGATGTTCCAGATGCAACTGCCCCAATTGGAAGCGCAGGTTGCTCAAGCCAAGGGCGACGAGCGTACACAACGCACCCAACAGATAGCCGACCTGAAGCGGCTGCTGGCGGCCAACGCGGGCAAGCCCGCCGAATTTAAAAAGCAGTACATTGCCTATCAGGAACAGCAGCTACGAACGGGCGGACGGCAGCACGTGGCTAACGAGAAAGGACAACTGGCTGAAGCCAAAACGCACAATGCCGACTATCGCAGGCAAAAATCGGCCCTGGATGCCGCCAGCGATTTCCGCCCGTTGCTCCGCAGCCAGCTACGGGCGTTCCTGGCCCTGTGCAACGACGTTGACTTCAGCGCCAAACTAGCATCGAGCGGGTCGAAGCAGGAATTTGTTAATCCAGCTTACCAGCGCAAGTCAAACGCATGGAAACTGCTGTTCCGCATGGGCGAAGCGCCAGTTATGGCCGCCCGCAGTTTCGCGCAGGAATGGCTGGCAGACTTGCCATAGCGGATTCGTTTGCCAGCCCGGTGACGGGAAAGAACCGAACCTAAACCCTATTTACCGAGTACACGCGCACCCGTATTCCTTTCTGGAAAGCCGCTTCACCAGCATACGTGCATTAGTACCGGATTGGCAGGACCCCTTATCCAAGTCCGGGGGCCTCTACGATTTCTCAGTCTGGCAAGGTGAGTGAGCTGGTATCGGGCAAATTTGAGATGGGCAAGGCGGGCATCATTCAACCCGGTAATGATGCGC
>CAXUEB010000491.1:2321-2573 GCA_964249775.1 uncultured Spirosoma sp. | reverse complement strand
GAACGAGGAGAGAACAACAGCGTAGATGTAGATTGGGATGTCTAATAGCCAATTAGCTACCGAAATGGCAGGGCGCTCCCGAACAGATTCAACAGAGGAAGGAATGGCCGATTGCATAAAATGCTGTCGTTTTAGTAGAAACTTGTCCGCACGAGCTGGTACTACACCGGCCGAAGCGTCGGACCGCCGAAGCGGCAGAAATTTACAAAAAGGTTAACGAATCCTGTACGAGTTTATGGATAAACGGCTCTT
>CAXUEB010000491.1:0-2311 GCA_964249775.1 uncultured Spirosoma sp. | reverse complement strand
GAAGTCAATCAGCCGTACCTAGCCGTGCGCTTTCGAGGGAATGGAACAACACATTTACCGATTTACCGCGTTATTTGTAGAGACAGATTCGTTAACGTCCTTATCGCCACTCACTATTAATGCAGCCCGTACCAATCATTTTACGCCAGAAAGCTGTGCAGGCAGCCGGTATTTTTTTGGGCATCTGCCTGTTCATGAGTGCCTGCATCCCCGATTTTTTGGTATCAAACCCCGATTGGGTCGTCATTGAGGCCGGAGACCACGAGTCCCTGCCCAAGCGTAAAGTTGGGATACTTTTCAGCCCTACCGAGGTCTCGGCAACGGTTACCTTCGACAGTTCCTGCATCTACGACATTGGCAAGGAAGACGAATTTGACTGGAATAAAGTCATTGGCCTGGGCTTCGTTGGCTCTAAAAACCAGGATATTACCGTTGGAACGCCCCCGCACCAGATCGACGGAGCACGAGTTGGCTGGCGGTGGAATCCGCAGCGCGGCCGTATTGACCTGAGCGCCTACGCGTACGTGGACGGAAAGCGCGTCGACTTTAAGGTGGCCGAAACGGCGCTGAATACGCCTACCCGATTAACAATTAAGATCGACTACGACCGGAAGCTGTATCAGATTTTGGGGGGCAAACCCATTCCGTTCACGCACAACAAAACCTTCGGCTACAAAACGGGCCTGTACTTCGGCGGTAACCAACCCGCTCCGCACCGCATCCGGGTTAAGATTGTAGAGTAGCTGGGGATAACGGCATTCAAACGCGTCGACTTTCCATACACGAATGGCTCACTACCAACCCCTCCACGACTGGAACCTTTCACCGACCGAAGCCGTCGCGCTGCAACAACAGCTACGGTCGCAGATTCGCATTGAGCCACTCACTAAAACATTTCAAACCATCGCGGGCTGCGACATTTCATTCAACAAGTTTGAGGAGACGGTCTACGCCGGTATTGTGGTGCTTAATCTGGAAACGATGGAAACCGTCGAAGAAGCGGGCGTGGTCAGCACGGCCCCGTTTCCGTATATCCCAGGGCTGCTGTCGTTTCGGGAGATACCGTCGCTGCTCGAAGCGTGGGCCAAACTCAAAACTGAACCAGACGTGGTCATGTTCGACGGGCACGGCATTGCGCACCCGCGCCGAATCGGAATTGCGTCTCACGGGGGCTTGTTCCTGAACCGGCCAACCTTTGGCTGTGGTAAGTCGGTGCTGGTCGGCAAGTACGACGAACCCGCCCCGGAGCGTGGGGCCTGGTCGCCCATGACTCACTACAAAGATGTGATTGGCGCGGCTCTGCGGACAAAAAACAAGGTCAACCCGGTTTACGTCTCGCCCGGCCACCTGATCGACCTCGAAACGGCTATTTCGCTCACGTTGCGCTGCGACGGTGGCTATCGCATTCCGGAACCGACCCGGCGGGCGCATAACTTAGTCAATGCATTACGGAGGGAGGAAAGACCCGTAGGGTTATAACAGCGCAAGTCATTTGTCTACTTCTCCCACTGTCGAATCAGGTTATCTACTCCGCTTATCGTTCATAAAACCGTAGCCGGTTTTGCAACGTAACAACTTCGCTTTGCAGAGTTTCTACGCGATCCAGCAAGTCCGCCACAACGTCCAGATCGTCGGTATGAATGTTTAGGTCGCGGTGCAAGCGCACGAATTTTTCTAACTGCGACAATTGGGTGGGTTCAACATAAAGCGATTGCTCAATCGTCGTCGTTTGGATGAGGTCGTTGGCGGCTAACGTTTCGACAAACGTGATTTCGACGTTATGATACACGCAAAAGTCGCGGACAAGGACTAAGTGCTCGGTTTGCATCAGTTCGACAGGTTAAAGGGTTGAAAGTTGGCGGAATAACGCTTTCTGCTCGTCGGTCAGGTTGGTGGGCAGTTTCACCTGCCACGTAATGTACAGATCGCCAAACGTGCCCTCCTGCTTGTACACAGGAAAACCTTTACCCTTCAGCCGGACTTTCGTGCCGGTTTGCGTTTCGGGCGGAACGGTCAGCTTCACCCTCCCGTCCATTGTTTCCACAACCCGCTCACCGCCCAGCACGGCGGTGTACAAGTCAACGTCTTCATCCACGAACAAATCGTTACCCATTCGCTTAAAGCGGGTATCGTCGGCGATCACGAACGTGATGTACAGATCACCGGCCGGGCCACCGTTCACGCCCGCTGCTCCGTAACCCGCCAGCTTTATCTTCTGACCGTTTTCGATACCTGCCGGAACGGTAATTCGGATATTCTTCCCATCGATAGTCAGCGTTCGCTTATGAGTTGTGTACGCTTCGCGCAACGT
>CAXUEB010000490.1:0-2580 GCA_964249775.1 uncultured Spirosoma sp. | reverse complement strand
CCCCATCCGTGACCGCTGCCGATGGTATCATCAGGAAGGTGCGTCGGCCTGCGCTAACTGTGACGAAGTCGTACGGAATGTGCGGGTAAGTGCGCTGGCAGAAGCGTAACCTTGAGGAATATAAATAAAGCCCTGCTAAAATTAGCAGGGCTTTATTTATTCAGGTGCAATCAGAATCCTTCCTTCTCGGCTTCTTTGTCCTTCTTAACTTCTTTCTTTTCCTCCTTCACCACTTTTGTGCCCGTTACCGAGGTTGAGGCCGACGCTACGCCGGTCGTCTTGCTCGCTTTACCCGCCTTTTTGCCCGGTTTTGCACCGGGCTTTGCCTTTGTCTCGTCCACTTTGGGTGTCTCTACTTCGGCTGTCTCATCAACCACGTCGTCGGCGGGGGCTGCTGCTATGGGAGTACTTGTTTCGGCTGGTTTCGCTTTAGGCTTTGGTGGCGTCTTCGCTCTTGTTTTATATTGATCCAGGTAACGGTCCACGAACAGTGATTTCTCATCGACCGTGGCCGGAACAACTTCAATCATCGCTTTTGCGCTGTTTTTCGATCCGGCCAACAGCCGGTCATTGATGTCCTGCTCCGATGTGATAATGGCCAACTGCCCCTGCGCTCCCGGCCCGTTACCCGGTTTGTAGTCGTAAAATACCCACACGTCGGGCGACGATTCAAGGTAAATAGTCGCTTCGTCGCCGTTGCCCGACTTGCGAATCTCCACAAATCCATCCATCTGAGCGTTCACGTCGGTAGCGCCAATGTTCGACACGCCCAACCGGCCGGTGCTGTAGAACGCGTTAAACTTACTGGACCAGCGCAGGTTAGCGTTCGCCAGCACGAGCATGGCGTTCAGTTTAGGAGAAGCCTGATTAAGTGGTACGTGCTGATTCTGTGCTTTGATCCGGTAGGCGTCGACCGCGGGCTGGCCAATCAGCGGCACGAGCTTGTCCGACAGCCGGTTTAAGTCATCATCAGCCGCTTCGTCATTCTTTTCCTCCTGGTTCGTAGTGACAATCTTGCCCGCGATGGCCGTGTTGACTGGTTCCTGAACCGGGAATGTGAAGGCCAGCAACGTATTGAGCCGGAACGTGGTGCTGTCGATGTTGACCCGCGCTGACCCTGCCGACAACAGAAACTCAGCCGGTTTAGCCGACAGCAGGTTCAGCTTGCCTTTAAACGTCATCAATCCCTTCGCATCGTTGAACGTAAACGCATTCTCAACTTCGTCCGACTCGGCGCTTGTCGTTGTGCTGTCGGTTCGAGCGACTGGTTCACCGGCGGGCAGGTCACTTGCTTTCGAGACAATACGATACACGTTGTCTTTCTCATCGTAGCGCATAATGCCCGTTGCCGAGAACAGATCATCGTCGCGGGAGTCTTCTTTCGGCGACAGAAACGTTGGGTATAAATTGCCGTCATTCCTAACGTGAATACCGGCTACCAACTGCTGCCCCCCTTCATTCTTTAAATTTTTGTCGACTTTAATCTCCAGCCGTTCCTCCACTTTTTCTTTGAATGGAATCCAGCCGCCAACCAGGTCCGGGCGTTTTCTGAGGGCCGGTTTGATAAATCCGTCCAATGCCAGGTCTTTATCAGGAGCTTGCATAACGATGGCACCTTTGTAGAGCATCTTCGGCGCTAACTGTAGGTTATCGTCTTCCTCCACGTCCGCGCGGGCCACGGTAAAGTACGTTGTCAGCGGCTTCTGCGACGCATTCCGTCCCGAACGGCGGGTTGGTTTCTTTGTATCGGCAGTCAGCGTCGTAGGAGCCACGACCGGCGCTTCTTTCAACTCAAAACTACCCATTTTAATGCTGGCCGTGTCGCCTTTCATGGTAGCAAACTGGTAGGTAGCATCCCCCGCGAACCGCGTCCGGGAAATTACCTGAATATTGCCCCCGCGAAGCCGGTGAAACAGATTGATGGTATCTAACTCCAGCCGGGCGTTTTTCAGGGCCAGCATTTCCCCGTTTCGCTTGATAGTCACCACGCCTTTGTCGGGGAAAATACGGGCGTCGGCTGAGGTTAAATACGGCACCCCGCTGATGTTGAGCATCATTTTTTCGACGTCATACAGCGCAGCCGAGCCCGCAAACGTCAATCCTTCCTGTTCCTCCGCGGTAGCCGTGAACGTTGACGTTTTGACGTCGCCTTTCATCGCAATGGTCTTTGCGTTGATGTTCCACTGCGCCCGGTTGATGTTGGTCTTGTAAGCCGCAAACGGAAATTCCATGCTCGACTGAAGCGTATCGTCGAGGCTTTGCCCTCGTTTATTGATGACCAGCGCGACGATGCCTTTCGACTGATTGAAGTCTACGTCGATGTCGTTGCCCACCAGAATTGGCTTGCCGACCCGATCCGCCGATGCAGTTGGACCGGCCGCTTCCTTGTCAGACACGATTTTAAACTGGGCGTTGTCCGCAAGGAAACCCTCTTTGTTGAATTTTATGCTGTTTGATACGGCTTCCGAGTCTTTCCGGCGCAGCGTTCCGTTACCGAATAGACCCGACGAACGCACGACCAAACCGCCGTCGAGGTTGGTGGTGGCGTTGTAGAAATTAAAGTTATTTTTCTGCGTCGTG
>CAXUEB010000489.1:1667-2581 GCA_964249775.1 uncultured Spirosoma sp. | reverse complement strand
GAGCTTGGGCGCGACTAAAATCTCGTTGTTAAAATTTAGTTGCTGCTCGCCGATGTAGCCGGTCAGCACCATGAAAAAGTCGGCTCCGAGCAACAGCGCCAACGAACGTTTTACGGCCTGCGGCTTGATTCGGAGCATCTGCGTCATTTTCACCAGCAGCAGGGGCGTCGTGATGGCCCAGTCCATGTAGCGATACTGACCAATGGCGTTGTACGACTGCCGGATCAGCGTTTGCCGGTCGGCTGGGTCGGTCACGGCCGCCAAATCCGCCAGCATGTCGTGGTAATACGATTGAATGAGGTAATAGGAAAGGCCGGCGACGGCGGCAATAATCATCGTGAACGTCTGCGAAGAGCGGTGTTCCGGCCCAACGCTGTTGCGCGTGGTCAACGCGAAAAGGAAATTAGCCAGGAAGGCATACATGGTCACGATCAGAAAAAAATACGTGATCATGGGCAGCATTCCCACGACGCCCGCCGTCGGAATAAACTGATCGGCTATAGTCATAAATCGGAGTAAGAGTGAAACGTATCAACCCTTACTCCGATACACGAATGAATGTTTTTACAAAAGGGCTACAGCCTTATTTCGGCATGGCTTTAAGCTGCGTCATTTGCTCCTGCGCCTTCGTCACGAGTTGTTGGGCGTAGGCCCGCAGCGTTTCGTTTTTGCCGAATTGCAGGTACGTATTGGCCATGTCGATGGCGTCCTGCCGGTGATCGAGCAAGAGCGTCGCAAAGTTCTTGTCGAAGTTATTGGTGAACTTATCGGCCGTGCCGCCCTGCTGCATTTTCAGCGTCATAGCCTGAATGTTGCGGCTCTGCTGCTGCGTGAAGGCTTGGTTCGGGCGCGACGGTTTGAGCTGCCGCAGCGTATTGTCGATGGTCGTAATGTCGCTCTGCGTCGTTGTCAGC
>CAXUEB010000489.1:1202-1657 GCA_964249775.1 uncultured Spirosoma sp. | reverse complement strand
TTCATCGCTGGGTCCTGACCGCTTTGCACCTCCTGCTTTAAAAGGTCCTGGGCGCCCTGCGCGTGGATTTTAGCCTGGAAGGCGTAATCAAAATCCGGGTCGCCGGTGGCTTGCAGCTTCTTGAGTTTGTCCATCATCTGCCGCATGGGCTGGAGCAGCGCCTGCGAGGCCGGGTCGCTGGCCGTAGCGGTTGAGGACGTGGGTTGCGTCGTTTGGGCGCAGGCCATCAACGACACACCGGACAAAGCTGCGGTTAAAAACCAGACGGATACGTGCTTGCTGTACGTGTTCATACTGCTTGACTGATTAGATTGTGCGGAATGCAAAGTAATTTAGTAACAACGGTTTGACCCATTCGGTTGGGTGAAGGTTTAACCGACTGTAACTTCGTCTTCTAACCCAGGCCGGAACGGCTGGACAAACTTACAACAGCGTCATCACGTCCAACTCTGGCC
>CAXUEB010000489.1:0-1192 GCA_964249775.1 uncultured Spirosoma sp. | reverse complement strand
GTTCATGGCCCCAACGACGGCGATGCGCGTTACGTCCGTCTGCCGACCAAGCGTGGCCCGACCAAGCGTGGCCCGACCCGCTTCGGCCCGGTCGTACCCCTCGAATGTTGTTTTCACCCGGTACAGCCACGCGTCGAATTCCAGTTGGGGAACGTCGATCAACATGCCGATTGCCCGCTGGGGCAGCGGTTCACCGGTTTCGTCAGTGGCTTGTTTATAACCGAGCGGTTCGAGCGGTCCCACCGCGCCAAGTTGTGCGGCCAGCGGGATGTTGTAGCCAATCGTCAGCGTTTCGTCGAACGGCAGGTGATTGTACAGAACGCCAACGTCGGCGGGTAACGTAGTTGAATCGAGTTGCCAGGGACGGTGCAGCCAAAGCGCATCGGGCTGGTGCCTGGCGACCCACGCCGACAAACGCGGTCCGGGTTCCAGCGCCAGCCCCAACCGCTGAACGGGTCGATCCGACGGGCGATAGATACCACCCTGTTCGTCGGCCGGATACCGGTCAATGGTAAACGCACTACGTAAAAAATCGACTAAATCGTCGAGCACAATCGATTGAATAACCATACGGGTATAACCGCCGGTTTACGGGATGGTTCAGCCCCGGATTGACCGTTCGCTCAATCGCATTTGGTTTTCTTACTAAGAAATTAGTACGTTTGCCTCCTCAAAGTGCCCGCCCAAACGGGCCACCTACGCCGATGAAGCTCGCTCGCTAAGGCCCCACGGGGGCCGCTTCTGTCCTCCAATGCTGCCGCCCGCCTGGGTGGTTTCTTCTCATTTTCTTTCTTCCACATCTTAGTCGGAGCCGTCGGGCTTTGGCGTAGTTCCTTTTTCCTAATGACCAGATTCTTCCGGTTACTGCTGGCCGCCCTGCGCGGTTCAGAGACCAATTTTACGTCCGGTAGCATCAACCGGGCCATTTTTCTATTGTCGGTGCCCATGATCTTAGAGATGGTCATGGAGTCGCTGTTTGCCATCGTCGACGTCTTCTTTGTGGCCAAAATCGGCACCGAAGCCGTCGCGACCGTTGGCTTGACCGAGTCGGTGCTGACCTTGGTGTATTCCATCGCCATTGGCTTGAGTACGGCGGCCTCGGCCGTCGTCGCCCGGCGCATTGGCGAAGACAACCGACGCGCGGCCGGCACCACCGTGGCGCAGGTGATTCTCGTGTCGCTTACCATGGCAG
>CAXUEB010000488.1:0-2591 GCA_964249775.1 uncultured Spirosoma sp. | reverse complement strand
CAAGATCACGTTTACCGATAACAACACCAAACTCAACAAAGCGGGTGTCACCTTCATCACCGGCCCTTACGATGATTATGCCCTGGCGCGGGCCGTTGAACTGAAAGAGAAACTCGGTGCCAGCGTGACGGTTCTTAACGTGGGCGAAGCCGATGCCGAGCCCGTCATCCGCAAGTGCTTGGCCATTGGAGCTGATGATGCCATTCGGGTCGACGCCGAACCGACGGACGCGTATTTCGTAGCCGAGCAGATTGCGGCTATCGCTAAAGAAAACAGCTACGACCTGATTTTAATGGGCCGTGAGTCCATCGACTATAACGGGGGACAGGTACACGGTATAGTGGGTGAAATGCTGGGCATACCATCCATCTCGCCGGTCATGCTACTCGACATCAACGGCGACGTGGCCAGTATCACCCGCGAAATTGAGGGCGGCAAAGAAAGTCTGGAAGCCAAGCTACCCCTTGTGCTGGGGTGTCAGGAACCAATTGCCGAGTGGAAAATTCCGAACATGCGCGGCATCATGACCGCCCGGACAAAACCCCTCAAAATTGTGCAGCCAAGCGGCACTGATAAGCTCACCGCCGTTGGCAGCTACGAACTGCCTGCCCCGCGCGGAGCCGTGAAAATGATTAAAGCCGAAGAAGCCGAAACGTTGATTCACCTCCTCCGCACCGAAGCAAAAATTATTTAAACTGAGTTATAAAGTCGTACACTGGCGGAGTGATGTAGTTGCTCTGCTGGCAACGAAGGTTCATAACTTTACAACTCGTTAACTCCTGAAAAAATGTCCGTTCTCATATTTGTCGAAGTAGACGAAGGTAAGCTCAAAAAATCGTCGCAGGAAGCCATTTTCTACGGCGCTAAGGTTGCAGAAATGACGGGTACGTCGGCTACAGCCATCGTCGCGGGTCAGGCCGACGACACCGAACTAATGTCGGCAGGCCGTTTTGGTGCCACCAAGGTTTTGCACGCCAACGACGCAAAACTAACGGAGCCCAATGGCATGGCCTACGCCACAGTTGTGGCGGCCGCGGCTCAGCAGGAAGGTGCTACGGTGATTGTGCTGGCTAAATCGTCCTTAGCCGACGCCATGACGGCCCGGCTGGCGGGTAAGCTGAAGGCGGGTCTTGCCGCTAATGTTATCGAACTGCCGGACCTCTCGAACGGGTTCCGCGTCAAGAGCAGCATTTACACCGGCAAGGCGTTTGCGTATAACGACCTTAAAGCCGACGTAAAAATCCTGGCAATTAAGAAGAACACAATCGTTCCTGAGGAAACCGACGCCACCACGGCAACCGTGGAAAACTTTACGCCCGCACTCAGCGACGCGGACTTTGTTGTCACCGTGAAAAGTACGGAGAAAGCCACCGGCGACATCCTGTTACCCGAAGCAGACCTGGTTGTTTCGGCGGGTCGCGGGATGAAAGGTCCCGAGAATTGGGGCATTGTCGAGGATCTGGCCAGAGCGCTGCATGCCGCCACGGCCTGCTCCAAGCCAGTGTCGGACCTGGACTGGCGGCCCCACCACGAGCACGTTGGACAGACGGGTATCAAGGTCAGTCCCAATCTGTACATCGCAGCCGGTATATCGGGGGCCATCCAACACTTGGCGGGTGTAAACTCCTCGAAGGTAATTGTTGTTATCAACAAAGACCCTGATGCGCCGTTCTTCAAATCGGCCGATTACGGCATCGTCGGCGACGTGTTCGACGTGCTGCCGCGCCTGACGAAAGCCGTGCAGGGGTTGTAAAAAAGTCGTTAGTGGCTGCGCCTATTTTTGCCCACTTCCGACTTGCCCTCTTCCGACTTACGACTAAATTTGCGCCGTGGATAAAATTAAGCTGGAAATATTAGGCCTATCGCCCAGCCAGTCGCAATCGGGTTCGTTTGCGCTGGTCCTGGGCGAAGAATACGGCAACCGTCGGTTACCGATCATCATTGGTATGTTCGAAGCGCAGGCCATTGCCATTGAAATTGAAAAAATTGTGCCCAACAGACCCATGACCCACGATTTGTTCAAGCAGTTTGCGGAGCAATTCAAGTTCACGGTTCGGGAAATCATGATCTCCGATCTGCGGGAAGGCATATTCTTCGCTAAGATCGTTTGCTTCGACGGGGTTCGTGAGTCCGTTATTGACGCCCGCCCGTCCGATGCCATTGCCATTGGCATTCGGTTCGACGTACCGATTTATACCAACGAATCAATTCTCTCCGAGGCCGGCATTACGGCCAGCGGGGGCGACGAGGATGATGAGCAGGAAGAATTAGTCAGCTCGTCCAATCGCCCATCGTCGCGGTCATTCGGCGATCAGTTGAAAAACTCGTCGGCCGAGGAGTTGCAAAAGATGCTTGAAGAAGCCCTTGGCAACGAAGAATACGAACGGGCCGCCCGGATTCGCGACGAAATGAGCAAACGGAATTAGCATCGTTTTCTTGTACAAGCCAACCGCACGGGTGATATCACCTGTGCGGTTGTTGTATGAGCGTCCATCTGAAGCCCGTATCGCACGCCGTCGGTACATTTGGGGCTATGGCAGGTTCAGCGGGTACGAATGACATGCAGTCGATCCAGCAAGGCTTTACGCACT
>CAXUEB010000487.1:0-2617 GCA_964249775.1 uncultured Spirosoma sp. | reverse complement strand
AGATAATGGAGTGCACCACCGAAAACGGGCGAACGGTGAGTTTGCCGGTTTTGGCGGCTGCAGGCAGCGTGGCCGAGTTGCTGCTGAAGTAAGCCCCGTACAAACAACCCCGGCTGCACCAGTTGCGCGACTGACAGTCGGCCCGGCCCAGGGCTAAGTGATGCGGTTGCGCTTTGCTTAGATTGGCCGTTCGGCTGATGATCAGGTGGCGGTCGGCAAATTCCTTTTTCCAGGCGTCACGAACGCTTTTTTCAAGGCAGTTCATCTCGAACGGGGGCAGAAACTCCCCGTCCGGCAGCGTTGACAGTCCGTCTTTATTACCCGAAATACCGGCAAACTTCTCGACGTAACTGTACCAGGGGGCAATGTCCGGGTAGCGAATTGGCCAGTCGATACCGTGCCCGTCTTTGAGGTTGTCCTCGAAATTGAACGGTGCCCAGCGCTGCGTCCACCGCGCCCACGTCAGCGACTTACCACCCACCTGATACCCGCGAACCCAATCGAAGGGCTTGGCCTGCTGGTACGGATGGTCAACATCGGGGACGAAAAAATGACCGGAATATTCATTGAACGCGTACCCAACCTTGCTCTGCGTCGGGCTTTTGGCCAGTACATCGAGCGGATAACGGCCCCGGTGGGTCATTTCCCAGGGGCTGGACATGGTCGTTGGGTAATCGGTAACGTGCTCAACGGGTCGCCCGCGTTCCAGCACGAGCGTTCGAAATCCTTTCTGCGTTAACTCTTTAGCGGCCCACCCACCGCTAATGCCGGAGCCAATGACAAGGGCGTCGTGCGTATTCTGGTGAGTAGTTTTTTCGGTCAGATTCATGGGATACGAGGTTCAGAATTTGTTCAGGCAGCCGGAGCGGGGCAGGGAAGCAATAACTCAGCCGCTACGGGAGCGTATCGTTTACCGGTTAAATATTGAAACTGTAGAGCGCTGCCGGATTGTCAATCATCAGACGGTTCCAGTAATCGCCCAGGCCCCGGCGGTCGAGTTCATCGCGAAACGTAGTCAGCAAATACGTCAGGCCCGGCGAGCCTCCGTACGATTGCCAGTAGGTGTTGCGGGCCGCATCCATGCCAGCGGTGATCTGCTCAGGAAAATCGGGCAGCAGAGCCTCCAGCAGCCAGTACGTCTGATTTTTCTCGTCTTTTTTCCAGCGAAATGCACTGTCAAACTCAACTCGAACGCCGGTTTGCAACAGGTCCCGGTGGTAGGCAAGGTCGGGGCAGCGATCTACGTGCGAAATGACCACGTGGCGCAGGTCGGCACCCAGCTGGGCGAATCGTTCGGCCTGGGTCAGCGCGTGGCGCCCGGCGTTGGTATGGGTTAAAATCGGGACGCCCGTTGCCCGGTGCGTGTTGACCACCGCCCGGAAAATCAGCTCCTGATGGGGCGTAATAGTCTCGTCGCCGGTGGCCAGTTTGATCATCCCGGCTTTGTGTTCGGTGCGGTCGATAACGGGGCCGTTATAATCGTAGCGGTCGATGCCTTCCGCCACGTCGGCAATAAACAGGCGGGTCAACTGGTCTTCGGAGTAGTGATACCGCCAGTGAGAAAGAGGGTAATACTGTTCCAGATGAATGCCCGTCGGCGCAACAATCTGAATACCGGTCCGGCGCGACACCTCCGCCAATTTCAGCACGTTGCGGCCACAATTAGCGGGCATCGTATCCACCATCGTCCGACCACCGGCCGCATACACCCGCGTTAGTTCGTCCGAGACTTTATCGACATCATTGAGCAGGAAATCAGGATTCGCCAGCGTGGGAAAACTGGCTTCGATAATAAGGTGCTCGTGCGCATACGTGACCCCCGCCTGCGCGGGTAGAATATCGCCCAAAACGGTTCGAATGTACGGCATAGACAGGCTTGATTTAAGGGTTGGCCACAGTACCGCCGACCGTCGATGTCAGCCCGGATACATTATTTCTCCAGCCGTTGCGCGACGTGTCGGCCACTGCATCGGGAATGTCCAGAATAGCCCCTAACCGGAGCAAGTCTTCCTGAAGTCTGCTGATTGACAGATGCCTGGCGGCTTCGTCCCGTTGCAGCGACTGCACAGCCGCCAGGCCAGCCGCCTGCCCCATTGACATGGTTTGCGCCATCGACCGGCACGACGCATGGGCATCGTGCGTGGCCGAAAAACACCGGCCCACTACCCAAACGGTCTGGCTGCCTTTGGGCACAATTGTGCCGTAGGGAATGCCGTACACACCCGTGCCGGGAATGTACTCCCAATAGGTTTCTTCGGCTCCGTTTTGGTCGTGGCGGTGGTCTTCGATAGGTGCACCGCAAAGAAAAATACGGTCGTCTGGCAACTGCCCGGCCAAGCAGTCCTCCTTCGTCAGGCGGTGTTCGCCGTAGACGCGCCGGGTTTCGCGCACGCCAATCTGGTGCGATAACCCAATAATGCTGGCGTGTTGATACCCAGGCACGTCGGCCCGGAAGAAATCTTCATAGACAAACGCCTGCCGACGCCCTTCAACCTCTGCCAGCGTCAGTTCGGCGGCATTCAGGGCCGACAAACCAGCCACTTTCACGGCGACGGTCGAGATGCACTTAGCCGCGTTCATTTCGTGGGCAGAGCCTTCTTTGCGGGGTAACGGATGC
>CAXUEB010000486.1:957-2646 GCA_964249775.1 uncultured Spirosoma sp. | reverse complement strand
AAGCTGAAGAACCAGAAGCTGATGGAGTTTTACCGGACGATGGAAACCATCAACGGCAAAGCCAACTCGCTGGGCACGTATGAATTGTTTTTCGGCGATTACAAAAAGCTGTACGAAGCCCCGGCGTTGTACGAAAAAGTGACGAAAGAAGACGTGCAGCGCGTCGCCCGGACGTACCTCACCGCCCGCAACCGCACCGTGGGCTATCTCCTGCCGGAAGTAAAGAAAGACGCTGGAACGACAAACTAATGAAAACGATACTGACCCTCATCACCGTCCTGCTCTTCGCGGGCGTAACCTCGGCGCAGACTTTCAAGGTGCCACCGTACCAAAAGTTTACCCTTAAGAATGGCCTGACTGTTTACCTGATGGAGCAGCGCGAGGTGCCACTCATCAACGTCTCGGTTGTGTTCGACGCCGGGGCCGTGCAGGACGGCAACCGCTACGGGCTGGCCAACATGACGGCTGATGCCCTGCTGTTCGGCAGCGCGAAGTACACCAAAGCGCAGTTGGAAGAAAAGGCCGAATACGTCGGGGCGAGCGTGGACACCTACGCGGGCAAGGAAGTGGCGAAACTGTCGGCGTCGTTTGCGGTGAAAGACCAGGATTTGCTGTTCGACATCATCCAGGACGTCGTGACCAAACCGACGTTCGACCAAGCCGAGTTCGACAAGTACAAACAACGCTTGCTGCTGCAACTAACGCAGCAAAAAGAAAGCCCGCGGGCAGTGGTGAACAGCTATTTCAATCGCTTGGTCTACGACGCGCATCCCTACGCTAACCCAGTTACGGGCACACCGACGGCCGTTTCAGCCATCACGGCCGCCGACGCGCGGCAGTTCTACCAGAAAAACTACACCGCCGACCGGGCCGCCATCGCCGTCGTGGGTGATTTCAACAGCGCCGATATGAAACGGCGCATCACTAATCTGTTCGGCAATTGGAAAACGGCCACGGCCACTTCGCCCAAGCTGGCCGAACCGACTTTATCGTTTAGCGGCAACCGGGTGTTGCTGGTGAACAAAGACGACGCCCGCGAAACGACCTTTCTGATTGGCGGCATGGGCATTACGCAGAACAACCCCGACTTCATTCCGGTGACGGTCGTCAATACGATTCTGGGTGGGCGCTTTACGTCGTGGCTCAACGACGCCTTGCGCGTTAACTCGGGCTTGACCTACGGGGCCGGCAGCCGCTTCGGCACGTACCGCAACAGCGGCACCTTCGCTATTTCGACGTTTACGAAAGGCAGCACGACGACCGAAGCCATTGATTTGGCCCTGCACGTCTTAGACAGCCTGCACCGCACGGGCATCGACGAAAAAACGCTGACCTCGGCTAAGAACTACGTAAAAGCCGATTTCCCGCCCAACTACGAATCGGCCGGCGCACTATCCAACCTCTTGACGGATATGTTTAGTCTGGGCTTCGACGAGTCGTTTATCAATAATTTTCAGAAGAACGTCGACGGTTTGACGGTGGCCAAAACCCGCCAGATTATTGACCAGTATTTTCCGAAGAACAACCTGCAATTCGTACTTATCGGCAAGGCCGATACGATTCGCGACAAGGTGAAAAAGTATGGAACCGTAACCGAGAAGGAGATTAAAGCAGAAGGGTTTTAGTAACCTGGACGGCCCCGAACCGGCGGTAAATGATTGACACGCCCGGTCCTGGGCGTGCAGGTTA
>CAXUEB010000486.1:0-947 GCA_964249775.1 uncultured Spirosoma sp. | reverse complement strand
CCCGCCGGGGGTTAAAAATATTTACCCCGCCGGGGGGGGCCCGTCCAGGTTACTCATCATGATACAACCCATCAATTTACCGGCTCAATACGGTCATGTTTCGGACGATGAGTTATTTACGTTCTGCCGAATGAATCCCGACTTACGGATCGAGCGCGACGAAGATGGGCAGTTAGTTTTCGGTCTTCACGATGGACTGGAGCACAGCTTTTTCAACGCTGCACTCATGTTTGAATTAGGCTTGTGGAACCGCCAAACTAAATTAGGCCGGGTTTCTGACTCGAACGGCGGTTATACGTTACCGGATACGTCGATGCGCGCGCCCGACGTAGCCTGGATTAGCAATGAGCGGCTAACTACGGTTTCGCCGGAGGATTTAAAGAAATTTGCACACGTTTGTCCAGATTTTGTGGTTGAATTAGCCTCAGAATCGGATGATTTGGTTCATCTAAGACGTAAAATGGCGAAGTACCTCGACAACGGTGTTCGGTTGGGCTGGCTGATTGATCCGTTTGGTCAGCAGACGACGATTTACCGTCCCGAACAGGAGCCGGAAATGAAGCCGTTTACCGATGCGTTAAGCGGTGAAAGCGTCTTGCCGAATTTTACGTTACGCCTGAGCGAATTGATGTAATTCTGAAAACAATACGACTTCATGAAACCGCCCGGTCGCGACCAGGCGGTTTTTTG
Source organism: uncultured Spirosoma sp. (assembly GCA_964249775.1). Taxonomy (GTDB): domain Bacteria; phylum Bacteroidota; class Bacteroidia; order Cytophagales; family Spirosomataceae; genus Spirosoma. Next base: position 257 of record CAXUEB010000486.1, on the reverse strand, counting down.
TTGTTTAAATTCGGCTACCTTTGCCCCCGCGTTTTGGGTTTGCCCTCAGCAAGGGCGATTAAAAGGGAACACCGGTGCAAATCCGGGGCTATTCCCGTAGCTGTAAGTTCGAGAAACCAGCCGACGACATATAAGCCACTGCCCACGGGCGGGAAGGCGTCGCCGGTCGAACGAGCCAGAAGACCTGCCTTGAGCGAATTCAGATTCGAGCTTTCGGGTAAAAAGCCGGGGATGAAAGACGTTTTTCGGTTGAATGG
>CAXUEB010000485.1:0-2663 GCA_964249775.1 uncultured Spirosoma sp. | reverse complement strand
CCGGAAAGAAATCGAAGCGTAGTAGAAGCAAAATATAAATTCCTTACAGCAAATGAAAAAGACCCGGAGCGCTCCGGGTCTTTTTCATTACGTAGTGCGGTGATCCGGCATAACCGTTATAATAACGCCTTTGCAACGTCCTGCCACGATCTGACGCGCCGAAACTCTTGATCGTCGCGGTTGTGGAGCGCATCGAACAGCAGGCCCTCGCCCTGAAACGTGCGCAGGTTGTAGGGCATATCGTCAATCAGGTAAGCCGTGTTGAGCACGCTCTTATCGCCCATAAAAACGTAATTCCGGTTGGGAATTTCCGGGAAGTGTTGCTGGAGCCAATCCCATTTTTCGCGCAGTGAGTTTGGAAACTGCTGGGCGGCCGTGGCAATAAAGATTTCGTAGCGTTGCATCAGGTCGGCGATTACGTCCTGCGCCCCTTCCATCACGGGAATGTCGGCGAAAAAGCCCGGCTCGTAAATCCGGTCCGAAAGCGCCCGGTATTCGCGTTCGTCGAACAATTCGTGGAACGACTTTTCCTTTAACTCCTCAAGCGTGTAACGAGGAACCTCGCCTTCGAGGTACAGCTTAATAAACTTGGCGTGGGTATCGGCCATCACGTCGTCCATGTCGATGGCAATGCGTTGTTTCATGCGTTTATAACCAGCGGTTGGCTGTCGGTTAATTCGGATCAAAAGTAGCGTAATCCGCGCCGATTCACTACGGCTGGTTTAGACAAGCCAGGTTGATTTGCGTACCTTGCTGGGCAAATTCGCACCCATGAAAGCTGCTTTGTTCTGCATCGTAACGCTGTTGTTGGCCGGGGCCGCAGTCGGACAAGTCCGGGATTCGACTCTGTGGCAGGTCGACCGATTGGTGGATGGCTATACCCCGAATCTGCTGAAATGGAAATGGCACCTGGGCGACGATCCGGCCTGGGCCACGCCCGCGTACAACGACCGGGATTGGGCCACCACCAAGCAGTATCCGCAGATCGCGCAGCGCCCAACATCCGGGGAAGGTGAGATTCTTTGGTTTCGTTACCCAATCCGGGTTGCCGATTCGCTGCGGGGGCGACCGTTGGTGATGCAGGTGCTACAACGCGGAGCCTGCGAAATTTTCTTAGATGGCCGGCTGCTGCGTCGCTACGGTTCGATTCACCCGTCGGCGAATCAGGCACAATTCCACTTTACGCTCCGCGACCCGATTAGCCTTATGTTCAACCAGGCCGAGCACGTACTGGCCGTGCGGTTTCAACGGTGGCCGCCCCACTATCGGTTTAACTACGTTACGTCCGGCGAGCCGGGATTCTATCCGTCCCTTTGCACTCCCGAGCGATTCGCGAAACTAACGGCCGACCGGGCGATGGTTCTTACGTTGGATTGGGCGATGGTGATTATGTTTTTTCTGCTGGTTGGCGTTCACGTAACGTATTTTTTCTACTACCCTAACCAGCGGGCCAACCTGTACTTCGCCGGGTACGCCCTCGTTGAAATGACCGGCTTTCTGTTTGCGTTGCAAACCTGGTCGTCGCAGCCGATGCTACGCGCTGTTGTGTTTGGGGCGACGTTCAACGGTTTCTTCGTGGTGGGCGGGCTGCTCTGCGTGCGGGCGCTGTACGAACTGTTCCGGTTCCGAATCGGCTGGTGGTACTACACGCTGTGGGGCGTGGGTGGGGTCGGTTACGTCGTCTTCGCCTTTACGCAGTCGGGCTGGTACGGGCTGGCCGTGGCCGTCATTCTGGGCATCGTTGAACAGTTGCGGCTGACGGTCATTGCCCTGCGCGCGCGCCGGCGGGGTGCCCGCATCGTGGCCAGTGGTTTCGGGGGTGCCTTGCTGATCGAAGCCATCGTGACCACCGTACTGATTGCGGGCATCGGCGTAACGCCCGGCCAGTTAGCCCTGTTATACGGGCTTTTGTTTGCCTTGCCGGCCCTGGGTATTTCCTTGTTTCTGGCCCGCGAATTCGCCTTGGACAGCCAGTTGTTACAACATAAATTAGTGCAGGTCGAAGAGTTATCGGCCCTGACGCTCCATCAGCAGGCGGAAAAGCAGGAGTTGCTTACCCAACAGAACGAGACGCTGGAGCGGCAGGTTGCCGAGCGTACGGCCAGTTTACAGCAAACACTAACCGACCTGAAGGTGACCCAGAATCAGCTTATCCACGCCGAGAAAATGGCCAGTCTGGGTGAACTGACGGCGGGCATTGCCCACGAGATTCAGAACCCGCTCAACTTCGTCAACAACTTTGCTGATATCAGTTCCGAACTGCTGACCGAGCTGCGCGAAGGCCCCATTGACCAACTGACGGTAACCGAAAAGCCGATAGCCATCGAGATTTTAGAGGACCTTACGCAAAATATGGCCCGGATCAGCCATCACGGTCACCGGGCCGCGACGATTGTGCGGGGCATGCTCGAACACAGCCGGACGAACTCGGTGGAGCAGCAACTCACGAACCTAAACCGCTTGGCGACCGAGTACGCGAATCTGGCCTACCAGGGCCTTCGGGCGAAAGATAAGGCGTTTGACTGTAGCTTGACCACCGACCTTACGTCTGATTTAAGCCAGGTAAACGTGGTGCCTACCGAATTGGGCCGGGTCGTGATCAACCTGTGTACGAACGCCTTCCACGCCGTTCAGCAGCGGCAGCAACAGGAGCCGCCGACGTA
>CAXUEB010000484.1:1420-2739 GCA_964249775.1 uncultured Spirosoma sp. | reverse complement strand
CCGGCCCGGCGGGCGATACGACGTTCATAATGTCAGCGCGACCGCCGTAAGCGCCCACGGGCATGCCACCCCCGATGATTTTACCCAGCGTGGTCAGGTCGGGCGTGATCCCGAAGCGTTCCTGCGCCCCGCCCTTCGCCAGCCGGAAACCCGTCATCACTTCGTCAAAAATCAGCACCGTGCCGTGTTTGGTGCACAAATCGCGCAGGCCTTCCAGAAAACCGGGTTCTGGTAGCACACAGCCCATGTTACCCACCACCGGCTCCAGAATCAGGGCCGCAATCTGGTTGTGGTTGTTGTCGAACAGTTGCTCCACGGCCGCCAGGTCGTTGTAGGGCGCGGTGAGCGTGTCGGCCGCCGTGGCCTTGGTAACACCGGGCGAATCGGGAACGCCCATGGTCATGGCCCCGCTCCCGGCCGCAATCAGGAACGAGTCGCCGTGGCCGTGGTAGCACCCTTCAAACTTAATCATCTTATCGCGGCCGGTGAATCCCCGCGCCACCCGAATGGCCGCCATCGTCGCTTCGGTGCCGGAATTGACCATCCGCACTTTCTCCACCGACGGCACCATGCTGACAATCAGTTCGGCCATTTCGACTTCCTTGCGGGTCGGTGCTCCGAACGAGAAGGAGTGCTGAATGGCATCGCGCACGGCTTTTTCGACCGGCTCGAAGGCGTGGCCCAGAATCATGGGGCCCCACGAGTTGATGAGTTCAATGTACTGCCGACCGTCCTCATCGTAGATGTAAGGTCCTTTGGCCGACTTAATAAACAGGGGTGTGCCGCCCACAGCCCGAAACGCCCGCACCGGCGAGTTAACCCCACCGGGAATAAGGGTTTTTGCCTTCTCAAAAAGTTGTTCGCTGGTTGTCATAGGTGAACGGGTGAACGAGCGGACGAGTGAATTAGCTGCGTTGGTTTTGCTCACTCACTCCGCTTCGGTGGTCCGATTTCGCTAATTAATTTTTATAAACCGTCCCCCTTCGTATTTCACGATGGGAACGATCTGATTTTCATTCGATTGGGAGTAATCGAAGCCCGACAGGACGTAATCGTCATCTGGTTCGGTGCGCAGGCTGGCCCGGCTTCGGAACGGTACGCCATTTTTGGCCATCTGCCGACCAAAAAACAGCATCAGGTCGTAGCCTTCGTGAGCAAACACCGACGGGATCGTATTCCGTTTGGCCGCGTACTCCTCCTGAAACAGGGCAACCGGTTCGCGGGCAGGATCGACGAAATCAGGATACAGCAGGTACAGATTCCGGCGCGTGAACGTTGACGACGGGTTTCGGTAGAAGTCAAAGGCCCCGGCGGTGGCG
>CAXUEB010000484.1:0-1410 GCA_964249775.1 uncultured Spirosoma sp. | reverse complement strand
TCGAGCAGCTGGGGACCATCGTCATCGTTGCTGCTGGCGAAAAAAACGTGGCTTAGGGAAATTCCCGCTGGCGGAGTTGGCGCCCCGGAAAACTGCATGGCATCGGCCATAGCCTGGGCCGGTCCACTTAGCTTCTGAAAGTCGACAATCTGGTAAGTCTGCCGTTTTAGTTCTGCCTGGTAGGCCGAGGCCAGCAGCGAATCCTTGCGCGACGTACCGAAGTAAATAGCTGCCCGGCGCGGCCCCGGCAGGCTTCGTGCCTGTTCGGCGGCTTTCTGAGCCTGCCGGTTCACGGACGGCTGCGCCAGAAACGACATGGGCTGATTGGCAACCAATTCGCTGCCGGTAGCGATGGGGTTCACCAGCAGCATGTTGTTTTGATTGGCGTACGCCGATGCAATCCGGTTTGGCTCCACGTACAAGGGGCCGATAATGAGGTCCGTCTGGGCAAATGCGGGGCTGTTAACCAACTCCAGCGTCCGGTTGGGGTCGTTCTCGACATCGTAGGCAAACAGGTTCACGGTAATGCCTTCTTCCTGTAGTTTCGCCTTCGCCATTCGGATGCCGTCGTACAGATCATACACGTACTGATTGGTGCGCCCGCGCTTGTCGGCATCGAACGCATCCAACCGAAACGGAAACATCACCGCTACGTTGTAATAGCCCTTAGCCCGGTTGGGCCGGTTTGCGGCTACGGTCGGGCGCGTTGCGGTTGTGCTCGAAACGGGCGTCGACGGGCGGGGTGCCACCCGGCCGGGTATGCCAAAGCGATTAGTCAGCCGGTCGGAGAGTTCCAGATCGTCTTTGTCGCTGGTGGTCCGCGGAATCAGGTCGATCAGGGCTAACCCAACCGTCCGGTTGCCGGGAACCGCCCGGTTCAGGTGCTTCAACTGGTTTAAATCGGTGATGCGGCCAATGAAGCTCTGCTCCAGTTTAGCCCCATCCGCCTGAATCACGGGGTCCCCTATGCGCTGCAGTGCCGTCAGCGCGTCCTCATACTGGCCGGTCTCCATCAGAACAGCCGCCAGCAGATACTGCGCATCGTCCATTTTCCGCCAGTCGGGAAAACGGCTCATCAACTGGTTGAGCATCAACCGCGACTGGCTGTAGTTTTTCTGCCGAAAAACGGCCAGGGCATAGTAGTAGTGGGCGTACGGAGCCAGCGGCCCGCCCCGCTGAATAAGGGCATTCAGTTCGCTCTTTGCCCGCTCGTAGTCACCCGTCTGCACTAATCGAACGGCGGCTTTATAGCGTTTTTGAGCATCCGGTAACCCCTGCGCCATGGCCGGCAGGAAACACAATAGTGCCAACCAGCCCGTGAGAAGAACCCGACACCAACTATACTTTGCCATCATACGTAATGCGGTAATGCCTTAGTAGATGTATGATGTATTGTATATGATGTGTGTG
>CAXUEB010000483.1:0-2752 GCA_964249775.1 uncultured Spirosoma sp. | reverse complement strand
GCCCGAAGGCGTCTTAAACGTTCGCTGGCACAACCCCGATCGGGACGCCGTCAAGATAATGTTGTTGGACACCGACCAGCGTGCGCTTTACAACGAACGCTCGTTGGTCGACCAGTTCCGGCGCGGGTATAACCTAAGCCAATTAAACGAAGGAACCTATACGCTGGTGGTTACGCATAATCACAAACCGTACACGTTCCGAGTGGCCTTGCACCGGCCGGCAGAAGCCCCGCACCAGGTTGAGCAATTAACGCCACGAACCCTGACGAATGTGCTCACAGGGAACCCGTAGGCGCACGCGACGCTTAGCTGACAAGCCAACGCTGGGGCAATTGCTCCAGCGTTTTTGGTGGTTGGGCTTAAGTAACCCCACCAGGATTGACGGAGCGACATGAACGAAATAACTACTTCGTTAAAATTTGCTAAATGCCTTGATAGTCTGTTAATTTATGTCGAACTATACGCGTAGTTTTCGTAAAACCTAACAACCCTTCGTTTATGCGCATTCCTCTGATTAATCAACGGACTCGGTCGATCTGGACTCCGAAAAGCGTGTTGACGGCTTCGTTGCTGGTTAGCAGCCTAACGCTCGCGACGGCGCAGAGCAAACCAGCAACGGTTGCCCTGCCCCAGGGTGTCATTAAAGTTACGTCCGTGGAAGGCATCACCGAGTACAATCTCAAAAACGGCCTGCGGGTGCTGCTCTTCCCCGATCCGTCGAAGCCGACGATCACGGTCAACATGACGTACATGGTCGGGTCGCGGCACGAGGGGCTGGGCGAAACCGGCATGGCGCACCTGCTGGAACACATGGTCTTTAAAGGCTCGACCAAGCACAAAAACATTCCGCAGGAACTGACCGAACACGGCTCGTGGCCCAACGGCACAACCTGGTACGACCGTACCAACTACTTCGAGACGTTTTCGGCTTCGGACGATAACCTGAAGTGGGCGCTCGACCTGGAATCGGACCGGATGGTCAACAGCTTCATCGACAAAAAAGACTTAGAAACTGAATTTACTGTCGTGCGCAACGAGTTCGAGATGGGCGAAAATTCTCCGCAGTACGTCTTGATGGAGCGCGTGCTGTCGTCGGCGTACCTGTGGCACAACTACGGCAAATCGACCATTGGCTCCAAAGAAGACATCGAGCGGGTGCCCATCGAAAACCTCAAGGCGTTTTACCAGAAATATTACCAGCCCGACAACGCCATTCTGCTCGTAGCCGGTAAGTTCGACGAAGGCAAAACGCTGGCCTTAGTCAATCAATACTTCAGCCCGATTCCCCGGCCGACCCGGACGTTGAAGCCGCCGTACACCGTTGAGCCGACGCAGGACGGCGAGCGGCAGGTAACGCTCCGGCGCGTGGGCGACACGCAGGGCGTAGCGGCAGCTTACCACACGCCCGCCGGTACGCACCCCGACTACCCGGTCCTCGACGTGCTGATGGACGTGCTGACCAACGAACCGTCCGGCCGACTTTACAAAGCCTTGGTCGAGAACAAGAAGGCGGCTTCGCAATGGGGCTGGACGCCGGCCCTGCACGATCCCGGTTTTGCCTATTTCTACGCCGAAGTGCGCAAGGAAGGCTCGCTCGATTCGGCCCGGACGGTGATGATGAACACGCTGGACGAAGTGACCAAAAAAGCACCCACGGCGGAAGAAGTCGAGCGGGCCAAGACCAAAATCTTGAGCAACATCGAGCTGATGTTTAAGCAGGTGGACCGCGTGGGCCTGCAACTAAGCGAGTACATGGCCGCTGGCGACTGGCGGCTGGTGTTTCTGTACCGCGACAACGTCCGTAAGGTTCAACCTGCCGATGTGCAGCGCGTGGCGGCTGCCTACCTCAAGCCCAGCAACCGGACCGTCGGCTTGTTCATGCCCGACCAGAAACCCGACCGCGCCGAGATTACGGCCGCGCCCGACGTGATGAGCTTGGTGAAGGACTACAAGGGCGAAGCGATGGTGGCGGCCGGGGAAGCCTTCGACGCATCGCCGGCCAACATCGACGCCCGCACCAAACGCGGAGCCGAAGCTAACGGCCTGAAATACGCCCTGCTGCCCAAAAGCACCCGTGGCAACTCCGTCAACGCGCAGATTCAGTTGCGCATAGGCGATGAGACAAGTTTGGCGAACAAGATGACGGCGGCTGGTTTCGCGACCTCGATGCTCGAACGCGGCACCAAAACCCGCTCGTACCAGCAGATTAAGGACGAGTTGGATAAACTGAAAGCGCAGGTGTACGTTTACCAGGGTGGCCAAAGCGCGACGGTAGGCATTGAAACGGCGAAAGAGAATTTGTCCGCGGTGCTGAAGATCGTGACCGACTACCTGCGCAACCCGACCTTTCCCGAAGCGGAGTTCAACAAGTTGAAAGAAGAGCGGCTGGCCCAGATTGAGTCGCAGAAGCAGGAGCCGCAGGCCATTGCGTTCAACGTGGCCCAGCGCCTAATGAATCCGTATCCCAAAGGGCACGTCTGGTACACGATGACGTTTGACGAAGAAATCGACGCCATCAAGAAGCTCACCGTCAACGACGTTCGGCAGTTTTACAACGATTTTTACGGCGCGCAGAACGGCGTCGTGTCGGTGGTTGGGGCGTTTGACGAAGCCGCCGTTCGGGCCACGCTCAAGAATGATCTGGGCAAGTGGAAAGCCGCCAAGCCCTACACGCGGGTACCCCTACAACTCTTCGCCGACCAAAAAGCCAAAACGGAAGCCGTGCAGACCAACGACAAAGCCAACGCCATGC
>CAXUEB010000482.1:0-2754 GCA_964249775.1 uncultured Spirosoma sp. | reverse complement strand
GGAACCGTCGCGCCGGATGGAGGCATTGAACAGGTAGCGGTCGTTGAGCGAATACGTCCCCCGCGCGAAGTAGGACGCCAGTGCCCATTGCTCATTCCGGAACGTGCCGTTCGTGAGCGTACCCGCGTTCAGGGTCCGCACGGCATCATTCGGGAAGTTGATGGCGTTAACCTGTTCTTCCTCGTAGTTATTTTTTTGCGACTCCAGTCCCACCAGCGCTTCGAGGTGGTGTTGCGTACCCAGATCAAGCGGGTAATTGAGGGTGTGGCTGGTGACCCAGTTGACGTTCTGCGACGAAAATGCCGAGCCGTTGTTGGCGTTGGGCGGCAGCAGTTGATTGAGCGGAATGGCGGAGGTCTGGAACCGGTTCCGGCGTTGGTAGTTCAGGTCCGCCCCGATGGTGCCCCGGTAGCGCAGCGTCTTCCAGATTGCATACTCGGCGTAGGTGTTTCCCAGCAGCCGCATCAGGTCAACGCGGTCGTCGCGCTTGGTGACGCCCGAAAAGTTGTAGTTGGCCGCAATCTGGGCTGCCGAGTTGTAAGTGATACCGTCGGCCTGGTAGATCGACAGAAACGGCACGAGCGAGAGGGCCGCATTGACAACGCCGTTGTTGGCCCAGTGGCCATCGGAGTTAACGCGGTTTTCGGTGGTGTAAGAGGGCGTGAAACTTACGCCGATTTTTAGCTTTGAATTTAGCTGCGCGTCGACGTTCGAGCGGACGGTGTAGCGGTCCAACCCCGACCGCTTGATGATGCCGTCCTGCGTGATGTAATTGCCCGACACGAAATACTGCACCTTGTCGGACCCACCCGACGCCGACACCTGGTAGTTGCTGATGGGTGCCCGCTGAAAAATCAGCGCCTGGTAGTCGGTGTAGGGCAGGCTCGCCGGATTGTCGAAGTCGATACCCGGAAACTCGCCCCGTGGGTAGCGGTAACGCTGCTCAGCCTGCCGTTTGCTGTTGGGGTCACTGGCCTGCGCCCCCGGCACCCGCTCTAAGTAAGCCGTATTGTAGGCTTGTTTGGAATATTCGGCAAACTGCTGTGAGTTGAGCAGGTCCATCGTTTTAGCCACTTCCTGAACGCCCGTGTAGTAGTCTACGCTGATACGGGACTGCCCCGACCGACCGCGTTTGGTGGTCACTAATACCACACCGTTTGCCCCACGCGACCCAAAAATGGCGGTGGCCGACGCGTCTTTGAGCACGTCGATCTTTTCGATGTCGTTGGGGTTTAACTGTTGCAGGCCACCCGCGTTGGTCAGGCCGCCCGAATTCAGCGGCTGACCATCCACCACGACCAACGGGCCGTTACCGGCGCTGATGGACCCCAGACCCCGCACTTTTATCGACGGCGCGTTGCCCGGTGCGCCCGTGTTCTGCTGAATCAGAACGCCCGGCAGCCGGCCGCTCAATCCTTCAACCACGTTTGTAACGGGCTGATCGCGAATGGTCTGGGTGTTAATCGACGCAATGGAACCCGTCAGCTCCCGGCGGTTCTGGGTACCGTAGCCCACAACGACGATTTCGCTCAGCGTCTTGTCGTCAGCGGCCAGCGCCACGTCTACCGTGCTGCGGTTGCCCACGGCTACTTCCTGCGTAACGTAGCCGATGAACGAAAACGCGAGTGTTACAGCACCATCCGGGGCACTGACACGGTAATTACCGTCGCCGTCGGTCGTTGTACCCCTACTCGTGCCTTTCACCACCACGCTCACCCCCGGCAACCCCGCGCTGGTGGCTCCGTCGGTCACGCGCCCGCTGATGGTCTGGTCCGCTACCGGACGCGTAACAGACGACACGGGCATCTGATGAGTTGCGTTGGGCAACGACCGGGCCGTCGCCATAAACTGAGCCAGTCCGGAGTGGCCGCTCAACAGCAGCAAACTGGTCAGTAGAAAGGAAAACAAACGTATAGTGCTCATCATATAAACGGGATTTGTACGATTGACAGTTAATCGGTTCAAGTGGGCAGATTGGCAGCGCAAAAAGAGCTTGATTTGATTCAGAAGGCTATTTCCCGGTCGATCTATCGTTTTAACCAGAAGATTTCTCTAATTTCCCCAAAGCCACGATGTTTCCGTTGTTGATCGGGCGGGAGCAGTTTAATCACGAGGGCATTGGCGTACAACTGCCTAAGTTCTTCGATGGCGGAGGTAGGTGTATCGAACCGGATGGGTACTAAAAACAAAAGCGTAAATAATGGCTATTTGTGGTTTGTCACCAGCTAAAGGATCTGCTCCAGCATTTGAATATATCCATTGATACCTTCCTCAATCTCACGTAGGTAGATAAACTCATCGGCCGAATGCGACCGCCCCGAATGACCCGGACCGCACTTGAGCGACGGACAATTGAGCACGGCCTGATCCGACGTTGTGGGTGAGCCGTAGGTATGCCGACCCAGCGCCAGGCCCGCCCGCACGATGGGGTGATCGACCGGAATGCTCGACGGTTTCAGCCGGACAGAGCGGGGTTTCACATCGGCGCGGATGTTAGCCCGAATCGTTTCAATGACTTCTTCCAGCGTGTACTGCTCCGTCACGCGCACATCGACGGTGAACGTGCAGGTGTCGGGCACGACGTTGTGCTGCGTACCGGCGCTGATCAGCGTAACCGATAGTTTAACCGGCCCCAGCATGGGTGAGACCCTGGGAAATTGGTACGTCGTCAGCCAGTTAATGTCCCGGATGGCGTTGTAAATAGCGTTTTCACCTTCGTCGCGGGCGGCATGACCACTCACGCCGTGGGCCGTG
>CAXUEB010000481.1:0-2779 GCA_964249775.1 uncultured Spirosoma sp. | reverse complement strand
GTCCAGCCTCCGCAGCGTGCCGCCGGGCTTAACGCCGTACTGGTCAATGATTTTGCGAAAGATGTACGGGTCGAGCAGCGAGAAAATCTGGTTGATGGCAGCCAGCAGTAAAGCGAGGGCCAGCAGACCCCAGTAACGGCGCAGATAACTATAAAGAAGTTTCATGAAAACGAGCGGGCAAAAGCCGATGGAAATCAACTGCAAAGGTACGCAGTATGGGCGGGTTGTACGTCGAAGATACCCGAAACAACCCGCCCGTTGTTAACCAATTTTTTGCTGGTTGGTTGGCTGTGCTTCTTCTGGCGAATCCTTTCGCCGGCGCTTCCAAAAGGCTAAAAGTTTCTGGCTCAGGAATGTGAATAAGGCCGTTAGCGCCAGTCCCGTCAATCCCCGGCTGCCCCATTTGTCCCAGGTAGAGTTAACATCCGTGAGAACCGTTTCTGCCTGGTGAATGATTCGTTTGCCACGTGGCAATCGCATAGCCTCTACGATAACGGTCTGGTCGAGCGCGATCTCATCCAAAGAAGGTTGCCCGAATCGGCTGACGGCAACCCGCAAGGCCAGTTCATACGTGCCGGGCTGGAGCGCCATCACCGTCCACGTCCAGTTTTGGGTCGTAAAGTCGGTCGTGTCCAGCATGCGTGAAGGCGATATTGACAAGGGGGTTACGCGTAGGTCGGCCGCATTGCCGGATACGCAGGTGAGTGACGCCTGCACCACGCATTCGACCGGTAACCGGATGTCGCCATCGTTACGGATGCGGTTTTGATGGGTGATGCGCGACTGTTGCATCTGCTGGTCCACCATTCGGCGAATGTCTGCCTGCGCTAATGTGCTGGATATCGTCAGGAAGGCTTTGTAGGTCTGGCCCACCCGCAGCGAGTCGGGCAGGTCGTAAGTAAGCTTACCCGTCCGGTACGTTTTCGCCCTTTGTATCGCCGGGGGGCGCTGAGGAGCTACCGCTGTCGGCCCATCAACGTGCGTGTCACCAGCGCTTGGGTGGGCAATTGTCGAAGCTGGCGGTGCCACCGTCGGCATTGGTGGCCGGTTGTCTCGACTCAAAGGAATGCGTTGGTCGTCAACGGAGTCAGTAGGGGCCATTGATTCAGTATAATCCGCCGGGGCGTCAGGACGGCTGGAATAACCCACGGTGTCGACGGCTACTTCGTCAGATGCGGTGGCCGTTTCTGTGTAAGTACTCGTTGGCCGTGCGGATCGGCTGCAGGTACATTGTCCTAACCCCGCGCTCAGGACGAACAGGAGAAGTGCTGACTGACAAAGGGATGGGGCCGGTTTCATGGCAGAGAGGTCTGTAGTCCATGTCGTTAATTTACAAACAGTTGGAAACAGCAACGCCTGCTTTTTAGCCAGCGGTCAGCAACTTGAGAAAAAGGTTGTTACCTGGTCACTACCAGCCGAAACACATCTGGTCGGGCGTAGTGGCCGGTTACGTCGAAGTCGAGTTTGCTGCGGATAATGTCGTTCAGGTCGAGATCGGCCAGCAGGATGGTTTCGGAATCATAGACTGGTCCGGCCAGGACCTGACCCAGCGGCCCGACGATGCAGCTACCACCCCGACTGACAATGGCGTCCGGTCCGTTCTCAACCGAAGCCGGATAATCGTCAGGGTAGTCGGTACGCCGGGCAAACTGATTGGCCGATAGCACGAAACAACGCCCTTCGAGCGCGATGTGCTGCATACTGGCAATCCACGTGTCGCGGTGGTCGGCGGTGGGGGCGCAGTAAAGTTCGATGCCTTGTTCATACATGGCCGTTCGGAGCAGAGGCATGTAGTTTTCCCAGCAGATAACCGCTCCAACGCGACCAACGGGCGTGTCGAACACGGGCAGCGTGGTGCCGTCGCCCTGGCCCCAAACAACGCGTTCAGCCGCCGTTGGCATAAGTTTGCGGTGTTTGCCGAGGTAGGCACCGTCGGGGCCGAAAAACGCCACTGAGCAATAGAGCGAGCCACCATCGCGCTCAATCACACCGACTACCAGGTACGCCCCGGCGTCGCGGGCCATCGCCCCAATCCGGTCGGCATCCGGGCCGGGCAATTCAATGGCACTGGCCCAGTAGCGCCGGTACCACTCGCGTCCTTCGGCTGTGCGCGACCCGATCACGGCCCCAAAGTCCAGCCCGCGCGGGTAACCCGACACGAAGGCTTCGGGGAACAGCACCAGTTGGGCACCCTGCCGGGCGGCATCGGTGGTCAGCGCGTGAAGCTTGTCGAGGGTTTGAGCAAGGTCGAACGCGACGGGTGCGCTCTGCACCAGTGCAACGCGAACCATGGGACGGACCGAGAGGAGGTTGGGCATGATTGAGGTTTTGACTGGTTTAGTGTATGCGTTTTTAAGTAAGCGGGTGTTTAGTGATACTCTGAACACGCACCCACTAAAACACGCATACACAAATCTACTTCAGCAATCCTCCGCCCCACAATCCGTTTCGGCTACGACTTCCGTTTCCAGCGTCGCGTGGCTGATATTTTGGTGTAGCAGCCGGTGGCGGGCGTCGTCTTTGAGCGTGGCGACCTGTGCGTTGTTGAGGCCGGGCACTAGCACCAGGTGAGCGGTGAGGGCGTTTTCGGTGGTGCTCATGGCCCAGACGTGCACGTGATGCACATCCCGAATGCCCGCTACAGTCCGCAGGTCGGTTAGCACAGAATCCAGGTTGATTCCCGCCGGGACGCCGTCGAGCGAGAGCCGCAGACTTTCACTCAGCAGCCGCCACGTCGATCCCAGGATGACGGACGCCACGACCAGGCCAATTACCGGAT
>CAXUEB010000480.1:1681-2831 GCA_964249775.1 uncultured Spirosoma sp. | reverse complement strand
CCGGCTCGAAATTAACCCAATGCCGCCGTTGACGCTCCATCTTTCGGCATCCGGCTCCCTGATTTTCACATCCAGCACCGACGATGCCCGCCCGCCGTAAGCAGCCGCCACGCCCCCCCGGTTCAACGTCACGTCGCGCACCACGTCAGGGTTGAACACGGAGAAGAATCCCAGCAGGTGACTCGAATTAAATACCGGCGCGTCATCGAACAGAATCAGGTTCTGGTCGGCGCTGCCGCCCCGGACGTTCCACCTTGCGGACGTTGCGGTCGGGCGCTTCGCTGGTCACCACAACCTCCTCCAAATCCTTGGAGTCATCTTCGAGCATGATCTCGCGAAAAAGCAGCTTTTGCAGCGAAATCGTGTCTAAGCGGGGCCGGTAGCCAACATGCGTAAACTTAAGAACGTAGTTTCCGGCGGGCATGGTAATGACGTAGAAACCATCTTTGGCCGTCACGTAGCCCTTCGACACGTTCATCACCACGATGTTAACGCCCTGAACAGGTTTCCCCGTCTTGGCATCCCGCACATAACCCGTTGCCGAAAAGGCCGCGCGGTCGGCCGGGGTATTTTTTTGTTGGGCCACGGCCCCGTTGAGCACACAAATCAGGAAACCAAGTACAAGTCGAACGCGCATACGGGAACGGGCAAAAGCGTAAGTAGGATTGTTGGGGGCTAAGCAAACAAGTCAGCGACTGTGAACTGAAAATCTTCGATAACGGGCGCGGCAGAAAGGGTATCTGTTCCTTTGTAAACCCTGATTTCGTCGGGCGAGGTGTAGACGTAGATTTTTTGCTTAAGGGGAACAATGTACCAGACTAACTGCGCGCCCCCATCGAAGTAATCCTGCACTTTGTCGGTCACGTTCTGGAAGGATTCTGACTCCGACAATAGCTCGATGGCAAACCGCGTCCGGGCGCGTTCCCCGCGCCGGATGGCTTCCTGCTGGTCGCGGGTGAGGTAGGTCAAATCGGGCACTCGTTTGCGGAAGCCGTCCACGTAGGAATCCGTTTCGGGCAACAGTGAATTACCCAGTCGATACGATTCTGTTTGTGCAAACCGACGAACTAAAAAGTCAGCAATAAAAACTTCTTCCTGTTTCATGGCGGGTTTAGGAATGATGTGTCCCCGGACAAACTCGTAGCTGCCC
>CAXUEB010000480.1:660-1671 GCA_964249775.1 uncultured Spirosoma sp. | reverse complement strand
AGGCCGCCTTTTCGGGCGGCATAAACGCCATAGTGCATATCCAAGAGGCCGCGCATCTCGTGAGCGTCGGGGTTAATGCTGAGCTGAACGCCGCGCTGCATGGCGTAGTCGATCCAGCGCCAGTCGAGGTCGAGCCGGTAGGGGCTGGCGTTGATTTCGACGATGACGCCGTGCTCGGCGCAGGCGTCGATAATGACTTTGTGATCGATGGGATAGCCTTCACGGGCCAGCAGCAACCGGCCCGTGGGGTGCCCCAGAATCGTGGTGTACGGATTTTCAATGGCCCGCAACAGCCGCGTGGTGGCTTTTTCGAGCGACATGGTCAGCGTTTGGTGCACACTCGCCACTACATAGTCGAAGGTAGCCAGCGTGGCCTCGTCGTAATCCAGCGACCCATCACCCAGGATGTCGGACTCGATGCCTTTGAAAATACGGAAGTCAGTACCGTAACCCGTGTTCAACTGGTCGATTTCGGTCTGTTGCTGCCGGACGCGCTCCGCGTCGAGACCACCGGCGTAGGACGCCGTTTGAGAGTGGTCGGCGATGCCAAAGTACGTCAGGCCCAGTTCGCGGCAGTAATTCGCCATGTCGGCCACAGACTGCTTACCATCCGACCAGGTGCTGTGGTTGTGAAGCGTACCACGCAGGTCGTCCCAGGTTACGAGTTCGTCGGTACGGTGGCGGGCAGCCCAGCGAAAGGCGAAGTCATCTTCCCGCATTTCGGGGACGACGTACGGCAAACCGGCCCGCTCGTAAATGGCCGTTTCGGACCCATCCTGACCGGTGTAGGCGGCTTGTAACAACGACACGCCACCCGCTCCCACCTGCTGCAAGTGCGGTTCAGCGGCCGAATGAATGAACAGTTGCCGGTCCATCTGCTCAGGCGGATGCAGCAGCAACTCAACGGCCACGTCGAACCCTTCCATGCGGCCCCGCCACGCAAACGGCGATGAATTCATCTTGTCTTGCTCCAGATTTGGCAGGCCATTCAGCGCCAGCATGGCCGAAATG
>CAXUEB010000480.1:0-650 GCA_964249775.1 uncultured Spirosoma sp. | reverse complement strand
CGTTCGTTTGCACGAGCACTTGCACCGTGTCGACTTCCTGCGCCTTCCGCCGAACCTGCCCGCTGACCTCCACCCGCTCGAAGTGTTTCGTCAATTCGTCGTGCAGCAAGTTGGCAATCATGGCTCCTTTGTCCATCCTGACCTTGCCTTTTTGTTCCTGCAAGAACTCCAGCGCAGCCAGAATCTTGTCTTCGGTAGCTTTGCCAAACCCCTTAATTTTGGCAACCTGACCCGTTTCGCAGGCCTGTTGCAAGTCAGTAAGGTTGTCGATGCCCGACTCACGCCAAAGCGTACCAATTTTCTTAACACCAAGCCCTTTGATGCGGAACATATCCAGCACGCCCGACGGCGTCTGAGCCAGCAGATCATCGAGCTCGGTCAGGCGGCCGGTTTCGGCAATTTCGCGAATTTTATAGGCGACGGATTTACCCACGCCCGGCAACTTTATCAGTTCCTCAACGGGCAGATTGGCGAGGTCGGCGGTGGATTTGTCGAGGTTAAACGCGGCCGAGGTAAACGCCCGCGTTTTGAAGGCGTCGTACTCGTGGAGTTCCATCAACCGGCCGGTGAGTTCGAGCAGGTCAACAATTTCGGAATTGGTCATTGACAAAAGGGTATTTACTCCGCAAATTAGGCAATTGGTCGGATTT
>CAXUEB010000479.1:0-2887 GCA_964249775.1 uncultured Spirosoma sp. | reverse complement strand
CTTTTGATAATCGCAACAGCGTCGCAGCCATTTCCGCAAGTCGACAATTGATTTAGAATCTCAGCCGCTTTTTCTCCCGTCTGATTCGCCAGCACGACCGTGGCTACGTCCTTTATCAGCGTATCGACAGCCGCCTGGTTAGGATTCGGCGTCTGAGCGAACGACGGAGGCATTGCAAACCCAGTTACGGCGATTAAAAATGCGATGGTTTGTTTCATATTCAGTACCCAACGCTTTAGCGTTGGGCTGATAAGCTGATAATAGGCTAATAGAGGTGAGCCGATTCGTTCAGCTCATTCAACTGGTGGGCAAATACAAACAGTCTGGCATGAATGCGCCTACCCTGTATCAGCCCACCGCTTTAGCGTTGGAAAACAAAATCACGCCAGCGCATTCGCTAATTTGTTAATCGCCCCAATAAGCGGGTAGAAAAACAATGTTTCCTCGATGGGTGCCCCTAAGGCGTCGGACATGCCGCTGAACTCGGCCGCCAGCTCACTTTCCTTACGCTGAATACCATCCATCAATGACGTATCCAGATGCGTCCGCAACTCCTGCTGCGCCACCACCAATGACCGGGCCGACACGTTCAGGTTGCGCACGAAACTGAACTGCTGGTTGAGCGCGAAGAAAAAGTCGATGAACGCATTGGTTTCTTTCAGCAGCGAGTCCACTACATCCGGTTTTCGCAGATCGGTGTAGGTCAGCGTCGGGAACTCGTCGTTGAACG
Organism: uncultured Spirosoma sp.; assembly: GCA_964249775.1. Classification (GTDB taxonomy): domain Bacteria; phylum Bacteroidota; class Bacteroidia; order Cytophagales; family Spirosomataceae; genus Spirosoma. The sequence goes on along the minus strand of CAXUEB010000479.1, from coordinate 2,157 downwards.
TCGCCGGGTAGACGTAGCTGATCGCTTCGGTATCGACCGGGCGGCTGTTGGCGGGCTGCATCAGGGCGCCTTTGCAGGTCACTTCCTTTGGACCGCGCTTCTCGTAAAACAAGGTCAGGCCGCTCGTGTCGTAGGGTTGCTCATACACTTTCTCGAAAATAGCCCGTGCCAGTTTACCCAGCATAGCATCGTCGGAACTGATGATGGTCAGCACTTTGGACCCCGTACCGCTGAACGTCAGTGCCCCCGGCAGGCCAATACCCCGGTTCTTCATCAGTTTTGCGATGTGGTAGATCAACGCCGTGTAGAACAATACGAACACCACTTTCATATCTTCGTCCTTGGACAGCATACCGTTGAACGACAGCATACTTTTGGCCTTCACGTCGTTGCTTTTCTCAATCGAAAACCAGAACGCCATGATGTCTTCCGACCGGTTCGTATCCAGGATTCGCCGGTTATTGTCGCTCAGGTTACCTAAGCTCTGGCTGTCTAACAGCGTCTGAATTTTATCAGCGTACTTCCTGACGAACCCATTGTGGCTGGCCGCGCCGTATTCGCTGAAAGCATCGCCGTAGATGGCGTTGCCCGCAAACCGGAATGAGGTCAGCAGCTTCGGTTCGTTGCGTTCGTACACGACCACGTCGGAGGTTCCTCCGCCAATGTCGACGTTGATCACCGGCCGGGCCGATGCGCTCAGGGTCGGGTTCTGCTTGTAATAATAGAACGGCGCCACTGACTCCGACACCTCGCGCAGCCGCCCCGCCGATCCGCCAATGTAGCGTTCGTAGAGCAGCTGCCAGTCGGCCCGGAGCTGACTGACGCGACCGGGCGTCATACTGGCCGGGAAGAACCAGTAGACCGTTGTCTGAGCCAGATTGCCGCCTTCGGTCAGCACTTTATTCTTGATTAACATCAGCAGCTCTTCCAGAAAAGCTTCCACGCGCCGTTCGGTCTGATCGCTGCTTTTAGCCCATTTTAGGTTCGTCGTGATGCGGTTGGACCCCGCCGGTTGCCGCTCCACGTAGAATGGAATATTGAAATCAGCAAGGGCCTGCGTTTGCTGATTAAAACTCAGGTTCATCGGCTCGGCAATGGCCGTGCGCGTGGGGAAATTGTCGGGGCGACCGGGGCCGATGGTCGGCGGTACGAATTCCAGGTCGTACAGCAGAAACAGCTCGAATAAAGCCGGGTTATACTGCGCCGGGTTCACCAGCGTAGCCACCTGTGGAGTCAGTTCAGCCACATCGAACGGCCGGGGGGCACCCCCATCTACCTTATACTCGACGTGAGTGTTGGTGGTCCCAAAATCCACCGAAAACTCGAACACTTTACTGCCGCCGTTATAAGGTTGCCAGCGCGGAATCAGGATGCCATTCAGTTCCCGGCCGTCGGCGCGTATGTTCGTTTGCAGGTAGTCGAACTCCTCACGCATCACGTAATACACGCTCGACCCGTCGGTATTCTGCTGGCGAACGGTCCGCTGATGCTTCGACTCAGCCGCCACGGGAGCGTTGGTCTGCTGCTTAAAATACGTCAGTTCGTAGGTATTTTGGCTATCGAAACCCGACTCGATCAACTGCACCCGGTAGTCGGCGGGAACGGTTACGCTACCCGACCGCACGAATGGATAAATGTTAACCGTAAACGAGTTCTCGACAATGATACCCTCGTTGGTCGCTTCGTTGGGCGCGGTGGCGTTTTGCGTGCCGATGGCCTGGGCGTAGACCCGCTCGAACGTTACAAACTGGTTGCCGGGCTGGTTGGGAGCCGTCACGGGAATGTCGAGCGTCACTAAAACGCCCCCGCCCTGGGGCGTCATCTTCAGCCGAACGCGGCCCGTCAGCAAATCATCGACGTCGAAGAAATCGAAGAAATCCTTTTTTAACGGCAACAGAAAGCCTTTCTCGGAGGCCGGTGACTGCAGATTACCGTCGAAGAAACGACCCCGGTCGGTGGGATACGGCAGGCGCACGAGATACGGCTCCAGCAGATCGCTCACCGTCAGCCACGGGTAGTTGCCCGGCTGACCGGGCAGGGGCCGCTGGTTCTCGCGCCACGATTCGCGGGCCACGTAGGGCACGGGCGTATTTGGGTTCCACTGCGCCTGGGGTACGTAGGTAAATTGTCGGAAAAACCGGTTCTGCAACGCCATTG
>CAXUEB010000478.1:0-2892 GCA_964249775.1 uncultured Spirosoma sp. | reverse complement strand
GCGGGAGAGTAGGAAGGTGCCACCGGTTGGCATTGTCAAGTAGGCGAAAGCCGCTACCTCACCAGGTAGCGGCTTTTTGCGTTTTACCGAATTCAAGTAGACTAATATATCTCGGTACTTTGTTGTACATTAGTCTTTTCATCCAAACCTGCAAGGTTAATGGCGCTCTTTAAACTTCAAATCAACGGTCGGAATTATCAAGCCAATGTCGATCCAGACACGCCCTTATTGTGGGTACTGCGCGATAATCTCGGACTCCTTGGAACAAAGTACGGATGTGGTATTGCCCAGTGTGGGGCTTGTACTGTTCACCTCAACGGTGAAGCGGTTCGGGCGTGTGTGTTGCCGGTATCGGCCATTGGCACGTCGAAGGTGACAACGATTGAAGGGTTATCGGCTACGGGTACGCATCCGGTTCAACAAGCCTGGAACGAGATGGACGTGCCGCAATGTGGTTACTGCCAAGCTGGACAAATTATGACGGCTGCGGCTTTGTTGAAGCGCAATCCAAAGCCGACCGAAGAAGAAATTGAAGCAACCATGACGGGGAACCTGTGCCGGTGCGGAACGTACCATCGCATTCGGGAAGCGGTAAAATTAGCTGCCAACACAAAAACCGCTAAAACAAAGTAGCCATGCAAACGTCAACGAATACGTCACGTCGGAGTTTCTTGAAAGTCGCTACTGCGTTTGGGGGCGGTTTGGTCCTCGGCTTTAACTGGTTGGAATCCGAAGCGGCTACCGCGGCCGTGGTTGATGCGGCAACGGGTGACGCTGCTGCTGTTCCCGGTGTTACGTTTAACAGCTACTTGTCGATCAATCCGCAGGGCGTTATTACCATCCTGTCGCCGAACCCGGAAGTGGGACAGGGCATTAAAACGGCTTTTCCAATCATTGTTGCGGAGGAGTTGGATGCCGATTGGACCAAAGTAGTGGTGGAGCAGGCACCTTTGGATACCAAAAAATTTGAACGGCAGGTGGCGGGGGGCAGTGGTTCGATTCCGCACTCGTGGCAACGGCTGCGTACCGCCGGGGCAACGGCCCGGCAAATGCTGCTCGAAGCCGCGGCTAAGCGCTGGAACGTGCCGGCTTCGGAGTGCACAACGGCCAAGGGTTTTGTCTCGCATACCGGCAGCGGCCGTAAGCTAAGCTACGGCGAACTGGCCAACGAAGCGGCCCAAATCCCCGTGCCGACCGATGTCAAGCTGAAAGATGTAAAGGATTTCAAGTTGATCGGCAGCACCGTTAAGAATGTTGACAACCCCGGTATCATCACGGGCAAGCCGTTGTTCGGGTTGGACTTCTACCGAGAAGGTATGTTGTTTGCCATGATTCAGCGTTCAGCGTTTGGGTACAAACTGAAATCGGTTGGCAACGCGACGACCGTGAAGGCGATGCCGGGCGTGGTGGATGTTGTAACGTTTGACAATAACGTTGCTATCGTGGGTAAGTCGACTTGGCAAGTAAAAAAGGCCAAGGACGCCTTAAAGATTGAATACGAAAAGGCCGATGCGCTGGAAAGTACCGACGACCACAACCGGCTGTTCAAAGAGCTTTTAGATAGTAAAGACGCGGCCGTTCGGCGCAAGGACGGCGACGTGGATACGGCGTTCAAGGGGGCGGCCAAAGTCGTGACGGCCGAATACCAATGTCCGTTTTTGCCGCACAGCCCGCTGGAGCCGATGAATTTCTTTGCGCACGTCCGGCCCGACGGCGTGGAGTTGGTTGGCCCGACGCAGACGCCCGAACTGGCCCGCAACGAAACGGCCAAGCTGTTGGGTATCTCGCCCGACAAGGTGACGGTGCAGCTAACGCGCATGGGCGGGGGCTTCGGTCGGCGGCTCAAAGCCGATTACGTTGTGGAAGCCGTGCAGGTGTCGAAATTAGTTAACGCGCCGGTGAAATTAATCTGGACGCGCGAAGACGACATGACGGGCGGTAGCTACCGCCCGGCCGTGCGCTACCGCTTCGAGGCTGCATTAGACGCGCAGGGTACAATGATCGGCTACAAACTGCGTGGCGTGAGCATCAACGCGGGAAACGCCACGCGTGAAAACAATTTTCCGGCTGGTGCCGTCGAGAATCTGCTCATCGACAGCGTCGATCACAAATCGCCCATCACGACCGGGGCCTGGCGCGCACCGATTACTAACTTTCTGGCATTTGCCGAGCAATCGTTTTTAGACGAGGTGGCGCAGGTGGCCGGTAAAGACCCGGTGCAGTTCCGACTGGAGCTGTTGGATAAAGCTAAGCAGAAACCAACGGGTTCGATTCAGTACGACATTGACCGGATGCGGGGCGTGATTGAACTGGCGGCTGAAAAGGCTGGCTGGGGTAAAAAGAAACCTGGGGTTTCGCAGGGCTTTAGCGTGTATTTCTCGCACAAATCATACGTCGCGCAGGTCGGCGAAGTGGTTATGCAGAAAGGTAAGCCCGTCCTGCAGAAAGTATACGCGGCTGCCGACTGTGGCGTGGTCATTAACCAAAGTGGCGCGCGGCAGCAGGTAACGGGCTGCATCGTCGACGGTATCGGTCACGCGATGTACGGCAACATGACGTTTAAGGACGGCGTACCGCAACAGAAAAATTACGATACGTACCGGTTGATTCGCATGAGCGATATCCCCAATGTAGAGGTTTATTTCGTGCAAAACAACATGGACCCGACGGGTCTTGGCGAACCAGCCCTGCCCCCGGCGGGCGCGGCCGTGGCTAACGCCATCTTCAAAGCAACCGGCAAACGCCTGCGCAATCAGCCGTTCGCGGAGGACGAAGCACTGAAGGGCGTGTCGTCGTAAGCAACGTAAAATAGGGTTTAAACAAGAAACGGCTCGTGACAACACGAGCCGTTTTTTTACGTAGCTCTGGCAATCTTGCCGGAGCAGCACGCGT
>CAXUEB010000477.1:0-2893 GCA_964249775.1 uncultured Spirosoma sp. | reverse complement strand
GCATAATACTCAACCGTTTTGCCCGGTGCGGCATTGGTCACCCGGAATGTAAATAGGCCGGTGGCACAGTCGTAGTCAGGAGCAATCAGCGCGAACGTTTCAGCTGGCGGAGTGCCGCCCCCGCAGGCACCGGGCAGGTCGAAAACAAAGGTTACCGACACCCCACTCTGCGTAGCCGTGATGACGATCGGCTTGGGATCTGCCCGTAGTTCGGCTTCCACAATACCCGTAACATCCGTCTCGGCATTGCGTTGTACCCCAATGGCCGTAAAGGTAATGGGCGTGCCGTCGCCGTTGACCGTGCGGAAGGTGATGGTTCCGGTCGAGCAGTCGTACAAAGGAGCAATCAGCGCCAGCGGCTGCGCATCACCGGTTGGCGATACGACGATGTTGAACAGGGCACGGGCCGACCCGTTGCCGGGGTCCGTTGCGGTGATCACGATCGGGAACGTACCCGCCTGGGTAGGCGTACCTGAAATCCGGCGATTGGCGGCATCGAAGACCAGGCCATCGGGCAAACCCACAATCGAGTACGTCAGCGCGTCGTTGTTGGGATCGGAGAACGTACCGGTTGGAAACTGGAAATCAAAAAACTGTCCCTGACGGGCGAATTGGGTCGGGATGGGCGTGTTGAGCACGGGCGGCTGGTTGCCGTTGCTGCCCTGACAATAAGCCCGGAAATTGAACGTGTAGGTCACTTCCCGTCCGCTTTGACGCGCCACTAAGTACACAGTCGTTGAATTTGGATCAGCCCGCACGGCCGCGTCAATGAATTGCACCGGGTTGGTGGTCCAGTCGGTGATGCCAATGCCCCGAAACTCAATAGGCGTACCATCGCCCCCGGTGGTCTGGAAGGTAATCTGACCCGTTGCGCAGTTGTATTCTGGCTGCACCAGGGCCAGCGGCTGACCAACGGCGGCAATGGCCCGGTCGGCCTGGAGAAAGCCGTAACCCGTCAGAAAATCAAAGCCCGTGTCGAAACCCGGCGTAACGGGATCATCCATGTCTAAGGCGTTTTGCTGCATCAGACTCAGCACGCTGCTGGGGGCCAGTCCATTCCCCGATTTTTGCTGCATCAGCGCACCCACCGCTGCCACGTGCGGGGCGGATGCCGACGTGCCAAAGAAGTTAGGGAAGCCGGTACCGTCAAAATCGTTGCCGCCAAAAAACGTATTATCTCCCCCATCAGGACCAGTTATGTCGGGTTTCCGGCGGACGATACCCGTTGCGCCGTTGATGCGCTCACCGGTCGTTGTGAACAGGATGGGCGTGCCGCCCAGCGCCGTGAACCCTTCGGCAACGGCAGTAGTGAGGTTGGCATTGAACACCGGCGTACGGTCGTAGCGGGCAGCCGCCACCGACACCACCCGGTCTGAGTTGGGGTGACCAAATACGGTTGAACTGCGGGTGTCATACTCATAACTCGTTGTCAGGCCATTGCCGTAGAATATCCACTTCACCAGATTCGGGTCCGGCCCTGATTTCTTAACCAGCACGAGGTCAATGTCGAGCGGGACAGGGTCTGTATTGCGGATACCAATAAATTCAAATGGGTCACCACCAATGTTGTCCGTCAGTGAGGACAGAAAACCCAGGTACTCGCCTTCAAAATACACCAGAAAATCCATGTTCGTCCCGGCGCCACTGCCCCCACTGACCGACGCAAACGGGTCGTCCCACTGGAAACCAATACGAACCGTGCTGTTGGGGGGCAGCGTAAACCGCTGGTAAATATCACCCCCGCCAAAGTTATGGGGCGTTCCCACGCCATAACCCGGCAGGATCTGCTCACCGGCACTGTTGAAGGTGCTCTGGTAGGACGAGCGACCATTGTTCGTTGCCGAGGAGAAGTACGTAACGCTGCCATTGGCCGTCACATCATCAACGGCCTGAGCAATGACGCCATCCTGAAAAAAGGGTTCGGCGAAGTAAATAACATCGTCTACGATAATATTACAACCGGCTGCGGCTAAACTGCGAATACCCTGCGCAAACGACGCCTGGCTTCGGAAGGCCGTATGAAAGGCAATGGCGGCTCCCGGCGCTACGTCATGCACGATTTCGGCCATCGCCCGGCCTTCGTCGCTGCCAGTCGGCAGGTCGTCCAGCACCTGCACGTTGGCGGGTAAGTCGTCCGATGTAACACCCGCAGCCGCGCCCCCCAGTGCGTTGTACGTATCCGAAAGGACGCCTACTTTAGAACCGGCCCCGCTTAAGCTGCTCACCTGGCGGGCCATGTCGGATCGCAGGGCCCGGTCGCCCTGCGAAGTCACCCGGCCGACGTTGTGAATCGGTTCGTAAACGGGTCGGGCAAATCGAAGTGCCCCCACGTTCTGGAGGTCGTTAATTTTGTCGATGGGCAGGTATCCACCCACCATCTGCCGGTAAGCAACGCCATTGCGCAAACCCAGTGCCTGCAATTGCTGAAGCAGCGCAGTACTGTTTTCGCCGGCCGTAACAACGGCTTCGATGGCAACCAGACCGTTGCTAAACTGAATACGGGTATCCGCTTCCAGCCCCCTGACGGGCGACGGAGCGGGGGCGCCGTTGGTCTGCTGCACCCGCAGCAGATCGGGCACTATTTTGCGCGATTGAGCCAGGCCCACCGACGGCCCGCATAACCACAATGAAGCCAGCACAAAGCCGGCAAGCCAGGAACGTACTTGTTTAAACATACATGGGTTAGTTTGGTAAAAAGAAGCGGTCAATAGCTTACCGATAGCTACTGTTGCCGCCAGAATGAGTTGAAAAGAAGTCAATATGATCCCTTTTACTAATTAATGACCTGAATTTTCCAATTATTCATATAGAACTTATAGAATAGACTGATTAAGAGCAGCTAACAAATGGCTGGGTTTCCTGTACGGCATGCACAACCTCCGCTGACTATCCA
>CAXUEB010000476.1:0-2911 GCA_964249775.1 uncultured Spirosoma sp. | reverse complement strand
ACTTTCATGGGCGGGCCGACGTGCACCTGAACGCCGAGCAAGCCTTTTGGTTTGCCGTTCACAGTGTCGTCGTCGATGACCTCGCTCATCAGCACGCCGTTGACGTAATGCTGCAAGCGGTTGCCCTTCACGATCAGGTGAAACGTATTCCAGTCTTCGTTCTTGATCAACGTCTTCAGCGAGTCGGAACTACCCAACGAACCCGTCACGGTCAGGCCGGTCCAGGCGTTTTTGCTCACCTTGGACCGGACGGCGTCGGGTGTGTTCTCGCCCGTATACGGGTTGATGGTTGTCTTCTGACCGCGGTAGGCCAGCGTGGTGCGTTTCCGTTCCTCGTAGTTCTGACCCGTGTAGCGGTGGCGACCGTCTATGTCGGCCTGATAACCGCGCAGGGCAAAGGGCACGTCGGTCAGCCGGTCGCTGCGGTAGTTGATGCCGGAGTTACCGTCGGCGGTGATGTTGACTTCGCCTTTTAGTTCGAAATCGGCCGGTTCGCCACCTTTCCAGACAATGAACGAGTTAGTTTTGAGCAAGGTTGTGGGCGTGATCTCCCCGACGAGCTTACCATCTTCGACCCGCCAGTACGTCGGGTCGCCGTCCCAGCCGTTGAGGGTTTTGCCGTCGAATATAGAGACGAAGCCGTCTCTTGTTTTTTGGGCGACGCCGTTGGTTCGGCAGCCGGCGGTTAAGACAACGGCCACCAATACGGTGGTAAGGGTATGAACGAATCTTAGAAGCATGGTTGGGTTAGGAGGTATCTGACGCTTTTCTTCCGTAAGCGGACCGTTTAATTGGCCCGCTTACGGAATCGACAGCTTGGTGTCTCCGAAACTATTTACCTTTTCCGCTGCCGTTGGCGGCTTTGTACAACTCGTGGTCCTGCTTGCCGCCCGATTTGAGGTACGCAATCAGGTCTTTTAACTCCTCGCTGCTCAGAGGATTAATCAGGCCCGGCAGCATAACCGATTGATTCGAATACTTTTTCGACGTTACGTCCTTCTTGGGAATCTTCCGCAGTTGGTCGGCGGCAAATGGGTTCTGCGAAATCGAGTAGCTGGTTTTGTCTTCGCTAATCAATCGACCCAGCACCGACTGTCCATTTTTCAGGTAAAAGATGGTGGCTGCGTACTGGTCCGAAACCGTTTTGTTGGGATAAACAATGGATTCTAAAATGTCTTTGTTCGAGAACCGTGTACCCAACTGCGTCAGGTCGGGACCAATATCGCCCCCTTCGCCCCCCATCGCGTGGCAGCGGCTGCACAAAACGGCCGAGTAGATTTTGCGGCCCTGTTCGTAATCCCGACTCGCCAGGCCGCTGTCGACGACCGACAAAGAGTATAACAACTTCCACTACCGATAATTAACAAATGGCGTGTACCCCATCGCTAAGTCATTGCCCGATTGGGTCAGCAGGTCGGCTCCCGACAGTTTGTCGTAACGGGCCATTTGCTCTTTCGGTACGTTGGCTAAAGCGAGCTTGCGGGCCTTGTCGATGAAGCCAACGTAGCTCCGGCCACCCTGATAGTTAAACGCATCCGCGAACCACTTGAAGTACCGCTCCCGCTGTTGGGGTGTCCAGCCGGTTTTCTGGCTGCTGAGCATCGTGGCGTAATACGTCTGCTGAGCGGGCGGCATTTTTTCGAGCATTTTGGCGATGTCCAAGCCGTACTGCGGGTTACGCAGGATCAGGTCGCTCGACGCCGTAACGGTTTCGCCCCCAATCGGCCCAGTGCCGTCTTCGTTTTTGAGCGCCAGCAGGCCAAGCGTCTTCTCGACGACGCCCGGTGCTTCAAGCGAAATTAGCAGTTTGCTGTAAGCCCGGTTCAAATTCGCCGACTTAGCCGGGTAGCGGGGGTTCAGTTGGGCAATCACCTTCTCCCGGTCGGCGGTTTCGGGCAGGCCCATCCGCGTGAAGACCAGTTCCATCGCCCGCAGCACGTCTAACTGCTGCTGCTCGGTTAGCGGGTCCAGCTTTATTTTCAGCAGGGCATTCAGCATGGCGCTCCTCAGGTCGGGGCGATTGATTGTGCCAGACGTCAACGTCCCGGACGTTGGCGGACCGGCTTGGTGGGCCAGGGCAATCATCGCCTGCGTCAGGCGCATGGGATCGGTTTCGGCCAGCGCCTGACTCTGCCATTCGCTGACGGGCTGGTGCTCCACGGCGACGCGGGCCGCGTAGCGCACGAAGCGGTCGGGATGGTTCAGGTGGGGCCAAGCGGCCGCGACCGCACCGGCCGCCGGTCCGCTGTGGTACTGCTCCAGTTGGGTCCGCAGTTTGTGTTCAGCCGTTATCGGTGGGGCCTGCGTGTTCGGCGTCGTGGCTTCGGAACCGTCGTAGTATACCCGGTACAGGTCTGATTCCAGCCGCCGACCACCGGTCAGGAAGTAAATCGCGCCGTCGGGACCAACCAGCCCGTCGGTCAAGGCCAAGGGCGAGCCGGAGATAAATTCCTCGGCCGTGGCCGTGTACGACGCGCCTTTGGGTTGCAGGTGCACGGCGTACATAATGCCGAAGCTCCAGTCGAAGGCGAAGATGGCTTTCTGGTACTTCTGCGGAAAACGGCCGCCCCGGCCCGCGAAAACGCCGGTCGGTGAGCCTTGGCCCATGTTCAGCACGGCGGGCAAACAGTCGGCGAACGTGGGCGACCAGTTCGTGGCGGCTGTGCGCCAGCCGAATTCGGCCCCGCTCGTGATGTGGCAGATGCGCGTCGGTTTGTACCAGGGCAGGCCAAAGTCCCATTCCATGTCGGAGTCGTAGCCGAAAATGTCGCCGGCGTCGTTGAACGCAAAATCAAACGTATTGCGGAAACCCCCGCCGACGAGTTCCCACTTCTTGCCTTCCGGGTCGAGTTTGGCTAACCAGCCGCCGGGAGCCATTCGGTCCGTGGCGTGGCCGCGCGGGTCCTTAATT
>CAXUEB010000475.1:249-2915 GCA_964249775.1 uncultured Spirosoma sp. | reverse complement strand
CGTTAGGGCGGGGCCAAAGGGGGAAGTCGGCAGGATAAGCGAGTCGGGGGCGTTGGTCCAGATGGGGCGGGTTTCGGGTTCGTCGGGTGGTGCGCTTGCGGGCCGAAATCGACTAACCGCTACCGCTTGGGGCTGGTAAAGCACGTAGCGGCCACCCCAGCCGCCGTAGTCCGGGTGTTCGGGGCTGTTCAAGCCGTTCGGTACTAACCCCAAAAACGCGGGTGTATCGCCTTCCATGCCGTAGGCCACGTCGGGGTACAGCGCGCCCAGCGGCCCGTGCCCCTGCTGAATGTTCCCGGCCAGCCAATCGTTGCTGATGACTTCGGGATTCGTTCCCAGCTCGGTGGTGTTGATGCCCCGCCAGGTGGCATGTTCGTAGCCGTAGCCGGGGCTACAGATGTAAAAAACGCTTGGAAACGTTTTGCGAATCCACGGCCCCGTATCGTCCTGATCCGAGATGGTATAAACCCGGAGTTTGCGGTAAAGCCGTTCGGCCTGTTCGGGGGTTCGGGTCTTGTTTATCTTCCACAGCGCCTGCGCCAGCGTGTTTGGCCCACCCCAAACAGACACCCACAGGGGGCGCTCATCGGGTTTGTCCAACACCCGGATGATCCACTCCGACCCTTCGGAATCGTGCCCTTCGCCCACGCCCGCCATGCCGTAAACGGGCAGGCCCGACCTGATAACGGCTTTGAGAGTTTGGGCCGTTGGATAACCCGGCTCGTGTTTGAGTAAGTTGGGCTGCACGTTGCCGTAAGCCTCTACGATCCGACGAATCGTTTCGGGAGCTACGCGCTGCTTCTGATGAATCGAGGTGGTGGCAATCAGCCCTTCAATGTCCCATTGATTGGCGTAGGTCAGGAACCGAACCAGCGACTGCGCGTCGTCGGGATCGGCCTCGATGTCGGTCAGCACGAGTACCCTGGTCCGTTGTTCAGACCGTTGGGGCAGAGACCGGCGGGCACTGGGTTGACCGGCGAGTGCTCCGGTCAGCAGTATTCCACCGGCCAACAGGCAGTAACGTAGTAAGCAAAACCAATTCATGGGTGTTGGTGAGCAGGCGGTTGAGGCCGTAGCGGTAAGTAGCTTATGGGTTCATCAATTCCAACTTGGCAAAGAAATCCGTGAACATCAGGTTGGTGTCGACGTGCGTGTATACCCGGATTGGTCTTCCTTGGTGATTAAACACGTATGACCCCGCTTGGTTGATTCCGGGGGCCTGCCGGACCACGTACGTACTGGATGAAGGGTCCGGCTCGAAGGACGATTGCAGCGCCGTCAGCAGCACCAACGGGCTGTCGCCCAGCACGTAGGTTTCGCCAATATTGATGAACCGCTGGATGCGCGTCATCAGATTTTCCAGAACGCCACTCAGGTAGCCCCCTATTTTTCCGCGGGGCTTCACCTTGACCAGAAGCTGCGCGTAAGGCAGTAAGCATTGCCGGTACACGTTCCTGGGCACCTGCCACAGGGCAACCGTTGCCCGGTTGAAGATGACCTTAGCCGCCGAGATGTCAATGTTTAGGTTGTATTCGGGGTCTGAATAACCCGGTGGAGGCAGGGCCAAATCCGGGTACTCGGGTCCACCAATCCAGACCAGGGTAAACTTACCGGCGATAGCGGGGTTTGTCAGGACGGCCGACGCTGCTTCGGTCAGTCCGGCCCCGCAAACCACGTACAAAGGTAACTTCGTATCGGTGCGTAACGCTTCCCGAATGATGAACTTGACGGCCTCGTTTTTGACCGGCGTGCTGTCGTTGACCATCGCCGTGTTGGACCCGGCAAAGACGGGAATGTTCTGCTTTACGGCCATCACCTTGAGCAGTTCTCCTGCTTTTTTGGCCGCGTTATCGGCCTGCGTCCTGGACGGATCGAACCCATCGCCGACCTTAAGGTGGGAGCCAATGATGGCGCGAATGTCCACCGACGGCGACATCAGCAGGTGGGCAAGTTGAAACAAGCCGTCTGGATCACCACTGAAATCATTGTCCACAATCACGCGCATTCGGGGGCTTACGGCCGCCATACTGGTAGGCAATTGACCGAATGTAACAATCGGATTTGGGAGTAAGAGCAGCACGCCGAACACGTAGCCGAGCCTATGGATAACTGGTTTGCCCATCGCGGTTTTTATGACTTGTTAACGCATGAAGCGGGTTGATTAGCTTTTTCTAATCGCCACCCTTTTTTATTCCCTCAATACTGTCCGGTTCGCCAGTACCTCGGCCGGATAGCCCACTTCGACTAAATACAGGCCGTTGGCCGGGGCCGCCCGACCCGCAGCAGCGCGGTCTTTGGCCCGGATGATTTGCTCGAACCGGTCGAGACTCATCCGCCCCTGCCCAATTTCGACCATCGTGCCGACAAGGGTGCGGACCATGCCCCACAGAAACCGGTTCGCCCGGATGTGAAAGGTAAGCCGATCGTCGGTGCGCTGCCAGTAAGCAAAATCGAGTCGACACCGGAAATGGGTTACGTTCGCGCGGGCTTTGCTAAAGCTCTCGAAGTCCGTGTAGGTAAGCAGCCGTTGGCCCGCTTCGTTCATGGCGTCAACGGCCAACTCAGGCCGGAAATGATACGTTAACCCGTGCGTAAACGCGCTTTTGTGCCGGGTGATGCGGTACTGATAGTAGCGCGAAACGGCCGAAAACCGGGCGTGATCGTCG
>CAXUEB010000475.1:0-239 GCA_964249775.1 uncultured Spirosoma sp. | reverse complement strand
GATGTCATCGGGCAGAATGCAGTTTATGGAATAAACCAACGCCGACGACAGTGCCAGCGGCTCCGCTACGTCGAAGTGCGCGAACTGCTGTTCGGCGTGAACGCCCGCGTCGGTGCGGCCACTGCCGGTGACGTAGATGGGTTGCCTAAACCGCTGCGTTAGGGCCGCTTCGAGGGTCGTCTGGACGCTGACGCCGTTGGCCTGCGCCTGCCAGCCGTGGTAGGCCGTGCCCCGGTACG
>CAXUEB010000474.1:0-2957 GCA_964249775.1 uncultured Spirosoma sp. | reverse complement strand
CCTTTGGCCCCGCCCTAACGAACCGGATCGTACCCAAGCGGAGCATTCAGACGACGATCTGGCGCTGCCGTCGGGACTTTCAACATGACTTTGCCGCCCGCATGGAATGGTGTACCAAGCCCTACGGGGCCGCCAATCACCCGCCGGTTCCGGCCCTGGCTCACCCCGAGAGCTTCACGGTGCATTCGGGTGAATCGTTTCATTTGAATGCCGCCGGTACCACCGACCCCGATGGCGATTCAATGAGCTACCTTTGGTTTCAGTATCCAGAGGCCGGCACGTATGCGGGCTTAGTCCGGTTTGCGCCCTACGCGACTAACCTCTACGATTTGCCGGTTACCGCCCCGACCGTGACCACGGCTCAAACCATTCAGTTCATTCTGCAAGTAACCGATAAGGGAACGCCCGCTCTGACGCGCTACAAGCGCGTGATTGTGCAAGTGCTGCCCCGTTAAGCGGTGTGCCCGGTGATGAATTCAACCGACTTGTCCGCTTCGGTTATCGGTTGACCACCCCAACGCCCAGTTCGTCCGAACGCTGGTTTGCGGGTACGGACGCGCCGGCAAATCGGGCCGTTATGCGACCCTGTCCTTAAATTTTGTTAATTTGGGCCGTTGCCCGATCGAATCGGTTAGTTTTGTCTCATTAACGCGAACCCTTGACCAGTCGGCGTAAATGGCTCGTAAAAAGAAAAAAGTAGGTACGTACCCCAGCGGCATGATTTTGTTTAGCCTGACGCTGGCCTTGTTTTTGATTGGCTTCTGCGGATTGCTGGCCATTCAGTCGAAGCGTTTAGTGACGTACATCCGCGAGAACTACGAAATGCGGGCGTTCCTGGATAAAGACCTTAGTTCGGACAAGGCGTCGACGCTCCAGCGGACGCTCGCCGACCGGCCTTACGTGTTGAAAGCCAACGGCGTACCTCAGTTAACGCTAGTAACGAAAGACGAAGCCGCTAAAGAGTTTATTGCCGAGACGAAAGAAGACTTCTCGAAATTTTTGGACGAAAATCCCTTGCGCGACAGCTACCGCATCAAGCTCAACGAAGACTACTTTGACGAAGCCAAGTTGCAGGGCGTGAAAGAAGACGTGGAGCAGATTGACGGCGTGTTTGAAGTCGTTTATCAAGAAAACTTAGTGGACAACATCAACCACAACATCACCCGGATTTACCTCGTGATGGCGGCTTTTGCCTTGATCTTGTTGTTGATTATTATTCTCTTGATGAACAACACGATCCGGCTGGCGCTTTATTCGCAACGGCTGTTGATTCGGAGTATGCAGTTAGTTGGGGCAACGAATTCGTTTATCACGCGGCCGTTTTTAGGGCGGGGCGTTTGGCAGGGGTTTATGGCGGGCGTGCTGGCGGTTATCCTGTTGCTAATCGCGTTGCAGATTGGCGCGTATAACTTACCCGAGCTGGCCGCGTTTCAGGAGCCGGTAAAGATTTTTGCCTTACTGGCCGCTATTGTGGGGCTGGGTGTCTTGATTGGCTTTATTAGTACCTTTCAGGCCGTTCATCGGTATCTGGGCCTGACGCTGGATGAGTTGTACTGAGTTTGTCAGTCAAACTACAAACCAATTTTAATCGTTACCTAAGAAGCACAACGCACAGATAGACATGGCAAAAGACAAACAATATGGTTCGGCCACGCTGACGCGCGAAGAGCCAACCAAAAAAGCGGTCGTTACGACGACGGCACCGGTTGCCAAACCCGCCCCGGAGGTTTCGACCGTTCGACGGACGTCGGTTGCGGAGCCGGATCGTCGGAATACAAATCAAACGGCTGCGCTGCCATTTGGTCGGCAAAACTACACGCTCATGCTGGCGGGCATCGGTAGCATCCTGGCCGGTTTCTTCATTATGAGCTTAGACAAAGAAGAGTTTGGCTTTGGTTTTCTGGGGCTAACGCTGGGTCCTATTGTGGTGATGACTGGTTTCGTGGTGGAGTTTTTCGCCATCCTCGCCCGACCCAAGGCCTAAAAGTTGTACGGTTGTGGAGTTATAAAGTTGCCCAGTTTTCGCCCGACAACTGGACAACCTTATAACTTTGCAGCGCTATAACTTTCCTGAATGGACCTAATTCACGCCATTGCGTTGGCCATCATTGAGGGACTGACCGAGTTTTTGCCGATCTCCTCAACGGGCCACATGATTATCTACTCGTCGCTGGCGGGTATCGCCGGTAACGAATTTACCAAGCTCTACACTATCGACGTTCAGTTCGGCTGCATTCTGTCGGTGCTGGTGCTGTACCACCGCCGATTTCTGACCGATACCCGCACCGGCGACGTTCCCTTGCCCAACTGGGTTCGCCATTTGCCCCAGAAAACGCAGCGGCTGGCCGATTTTTACGCCAAAATTCTGATCGCGTTTCTGCCCGCTGCCATCATTGGCTTCCTGCTGAACGATTTTATTGATTCCCTACTCGAAAACGTAGTGGTTGTGGCCATTACGCTGCTGCTGGGTGGAATCGTACTGCTGTTCATCGACCGCGTCGCTAACCAGCATCCCAAGGATGGCGACGTAACGGCTCCCGATGCGCTGCGCATTGGCTTCTTTCAGTGCATCGCCATGATTCCGGGCGTATCGCGGTCGGCGGCAACCATCATCGGTGGCATGTTTCAGGGTCTGACCCGGACGCGGCATCGAGCTACAAGCTACTCAAAACGTATAAACTGCTCCAGCCCGCCGATTACCAGACGCTGCTGATCGGCAACATCATCGCGTTCGTAGTGGGTCTGCTGGCTATTCGCGGCTTTGTGGGCTTCCTGACGAAGTACGGCTTTAAAGTATTTGGGTATTACCGCATTGCGCTGGGCTTGCTGCTGCTGGGCTTAGTAGCGGCCGGGGTAAAGCTGGATGTCTTGTAAAGCGACTACCGAGAAACCCCTCTGCGTATCTTTGTGCTTCTTTACGTATCCGCTTCGGCGGTCCAATCTGTGACCCAATCACT
>CAXUEB010000473.1:0-2962 GCA_964249775.1 uncultured Spirosoma sp. | reverse complement strand
GCTTATCCTGCAAGGCTTTGACCGGAGCCATAACCTGGTCGAGGTACGCGTTTTCCGCTTTCAGGTAGTTGATGACCTCCAGGTTTTCGCGCTCGTTGAGGTAGTAATAATTGTCAATCCGCTTGTCGCCGTGGATTTCCAAAACTTTAGGCTTAATGGCGGCTTTAGGCGGTTGTATGGATTGGGCTTGGGTCATGCTGTACAGCGTGAGCGTGGTGATAAAGGTAAAACACGTTTGTCTCATAGTAGTTTCTTAACCGCACCGGCGGCCCGGCGCAAAGACGCAAAGGGAAGCGCAAAGGTCGCAAAGTTTTCTTAGCGTCGCTTCGGCGATCCGATCTTTGCGCTCCCGTTTGCCTCTAAAATAGAATGGTTGAACTCGTTGTTGCCCATTACCAGGAAGACCTAAGCTGGCTGCGTAAACGGCCTGCCAACCTTCGCCTATCTGTGTACGACAAAGACCCGGACGCACCCGGCGGCCCCGACGCCATTCTGTTGCCCAACGTCGGTCGCGAAGCCCATACGTACCTGCACCACCTCGTGAGCCGCTACGACACGCTGGCCGAGTGGACGATTTTTTGCCAGGGCAAGCCGTTCGACCACGCGTATGATTTCAAGAAGACGCTACGGGCAATGGCTGAAGGCACCCAACTCCTACCAGAATCGGGCTTTTGTTGGCTTGGTCACCTCATCGACACTGACGACGCCCAGGGCCACCGGCTGTTTCGGCCGTGGAGTAAAAACGACGACGGCCGTGGCCTTGACCTGCGGGGTTTCCACCGCGCCCTGTTCGGCACCGACGGACCCGAATGGTACACGTTCGTGCTGGGCGCGCAGTTTGCCGTTCACCGCGAGGTGGTCCGTCGGCAGCCGCTATCGTTCTACGAACGGGCGCTGACGGTGTCGATCCAGTGGCCGGATGCGGCCCACTGTTTCGAGCGCAGTTGGGACCGGGTGTTCGGGTTGATTGGCCTTGACCCCAACTGGTTAGCCGGGCGTCTGACGGTACAATTGAAGCCCATGCGGCACCAGGCCAAATTCTAAAAAGAGCTAAAATTTTGGGTTACGTTTGGCCGGTTTGGCGGGACAATGCGTCTGATCGATCAGGTCCGAAAATAAGCGGCCTTTTTTGTATCTTTAGCAAAGAATTTCCTACCCGTTTATGCACCGAACGTTTTACGTGCCCCGCTTCCGGTTCGTCCTGTTCTGTATCGGCACTGCCGGTTTGCTGACTGCCTTCTATCCCGACAAACTCTCGCTTCAGAAAACGTTTGCCCGTATTAACCGCGAGGTGCAGCAGCATAGCCGCGCTTACGAAACCCTCGCCGATGCGTCGCAGCGGGTTGGTCATCGCCTGACGGGTAGTGCCAATGGGGAGCGTGCCGAAGCGTACGCGTTCGATCTGCTAACATCCTACGGTTTTAAAGACGTGCGCTATGAGCCATTCGAGGTGGAAGCATGGACGCGCGATACGGTTACGCTGGCCGTCGTGCCGAACCGCAGCGACAACTTTCGGGAGGTGCCGGTCGTCTCGCTGGCGCATTCGCCCGTCGACGCGCACGTGAAAGGTGAAATTATTGACGTAGGTAACGGTCTCGAAGGCGACTTTGCCGCCCTGAAAGAGAAAGTTAAGGGTAAAGTCGTGCTGGTTAATATCGGTTTGGCGGCTCCGACGAAAGGTGCCCGCAACCTGCACCGTTCCGAAAAAACGGCTTTGGCGATTCAACACGGGGCGACGGGGGTCATTATGGTCAATCTGGTGCCGGGCAACGTCTTGCTGACGGGCACGGCTTCCGTAACGGGCAAGCTAATTTCCATTCCATCGGTGTGCATCTCGCTCGAAAGCGGACAGGCATTGCGGTCGTGGATGCAGGAAGAACCGAGTCCGCTCCACGCGGTGATCGACATGACCAACAAGAGCCGCAAGATTCGGGCGCGCAACGTGGTGGCAACGCTTCGGGGCACCAACTTTCCCGACGAGAAGATTATTGTCGGCGGCCATTTGGACTCGTGGGATTTGGCAACCGGCGCGATCGACAACGGCATTGGCTCGTTTGCCATCATGGACATCGCCCGGACGTTCAAAGCGCTTAAACTGAAACCTAAGCGGACGGTAGAATTTGTACTCTTCATGGGCGAAGAACAGGGGCTACTTGGCTCGCGGGCAATGGTCGAGCGGTTGAAGCAAGCCGGTGAGTTGGATCAGGTGCGGTACATGATGAACCTCGACATGACCAACGATCCGACCGGCCTGAACGCCTTCGGCCGCGCCGACATGCTACCGTTTCTGAACACCGTCGGCGAGACCATGAAACAAGTTGAACCCGCCTTTGCCAACCAAATGCAGAATCAGGCCGGGTTGCACTCCGACCACCAGCCGTTTATGCTCGAAGGCGTACCGGTGGTGGGCATGAACGGTCACCTCAGCCGCGAGGTGCTGAACTGCTACCATGCTAACTGCGACCGCATCAACCTCGTCAATGCCGATCACTTAAAGAACACCGTTCGTTACTCGACTATGTTGCTCTACGCCCTCGCCGACGCCGAGACCATTCCGACTCGTCGGCAAACCGACAATCAAACCCGCGATTATCTCGTCGCGCAGGGCCTACGAACGCCCTTACAAATTGCCAACGAGTGGCGGTGGAAAGAGTAGTTTTGTAAAGTAGAAGTTCTATTTTGACGGTTGTCACACTCCCAATTCCAGAAATGAGATGACTTAATAGGGTCCTGGAAAGCGGACAGCCGTTGCGAGTACTTTTTTGTGCGGACGCGTCCGTAGGTCGTTGTCTGAGCCTACCAGCGAACTTGGTAATATATTTGAAACAGTATATAATTAGTTGAACTAAATGATTTGGGAGTAAAACTTTCTTTACAAAAAGGTGCACTACTTTAATTGAACGTCTGGATTGTATACTTTTTTGTAAAATTTAAATATTAACTCAGTGACTCTGTCCGTCTC
>CAXUEB010000472.1:2646-2970 GCA_964249775.1 uncultured Spirosoma sp. | reverse complement strand
TGGTAATACGTCTTCACCCAGCAGCATTTCGCTGAATGGTTTCGTTTCCGGCGCGGCATCAGGTCGATAAATCGTTGTTTGCGCCTGGAAGGAATCAACCACCCAGCCCAGCCGAACGCCGTTTTGCAGGTACTTGTCTATTTTCTTGGGCAGCGTGTGCTTCTCGTCCGGGTCGGGGTCGGACATTAACTCGATCACAAAGTCGGGGCAGAGAAGAGCAAATTTTTCCTGTTCGTCCTTCGATAAAGCATCCCACCGTGCGCGACTAACCCAGGAAACGTCCGGTGCCCGTATCGAGGTATCCGGCAGAGTAAACCCCGCACT
>CAXUEB010000472.1:0-2636 GCA_964249775.1 uncultured Spirosoma sp. | reverse complement strand
TTGTTAAACGGTTCCAGGTATAAACTTCCCCGTTCAGGGCTGAATTGGTTGGGCTGGTTTTTACGTTGGTGGGCATTGCAAAAATAATTTGACCGTCGGCTTCGCGCTCGATGCGGAGATGACGGTTTGCCTGACAGAACGCGTAAAACTCGTCGTCGGTCAGGCGACCGCTTTGGTGGGCGATGGGGTTGAGCGGAAATAGCATAAAACGCTGTCTGGTTCCGGTAAACAAAAATACTAAAAAGCACGGTCGAGGCCGCGCTTGGGCGGAAGGCAAACCGGGTAAAAGCTAATGCGCTGCGTAGTCGAACGTTCGCGTATGAACAGCACGCGGGGCGGCTCCAGGACGAGATACGGCTATGTACACCGTTTTCAACCGCTGTTTTACGTCGTACTCGTAAGCATAGTCGTACTGAGTAACCAGATCAAAAGAACTGCCACTTCGCACGATAACTCGTTTGAGCCGGTTTTTGCTTAAACCACTGTTTATGCCCGGATGAAACGAAACGGTACTCAACACGCCGGAACAGGCATCATGCCATTTAAAATCATCATAAGGAAGACCCGGATTGGGACGCGACAGGTCGTATTCGTAGCTGATTTGCGTTGAGACGGGAAATGTGTTTGTACTACTCGTTCCCAACAGCCATCCCATTCCTTGTCTATGCTGGGTAGTTGTTCGGTTCTGATTCTCCACCGTGTGCGTTACGCTGAGCGTGTAGAACATGCCGTTGCAGTCGGTCACGTTATTCTGTCGCTCAGCAATTACATGACCCGCCGGATCATACGTGTACCAAAACCGCCTATGAAAATTGTATTCCCAGTAAAGACTGATCGCATCAATCCGGCCCTGCTGATTCAGATGGATTGTATCCGTTACGACGGTTGTCCCGTACGCAACACGGGTTCGCAAAACTCGGTCTGTACCGTAGGTATATCGGCTCGTCCTGAGCGTTACCGGAATCGTTGCCAGATAGGTAGTTGAGTCAGCGAGGATTCGCCCTAATTTATCTTGTTGGTATACGATCGTGTACCGGCTACTCGGTTTAGCAGGCAACGAAAAATCGGTAACGTAAGCCTTTCCTTGCCGTTCGGACAAGTTTTCGTACACCTCGTAGCTGATTGTACGAATTAATGCCGGGTCAGTTGGTCTGCCCTCAACTGGGGTAACTTCTGCTTCCGGCTTACTACGGCAAGTCGTCAGCGTGAGTGCTACAAAGCAATACCCGGTAAGTAAGATAGGCGCAAGTCGATGAGGCATCTTGATTACGAAACGTATCGTTTTCAAATGTAGCTAATTAGCTATCTTCTACTCTAAGTGCGGCCCAACCTACACGCTTGGGCACGTTGCACAAAAAAACGCGGCCCCGTTTCCGAAGCCGCGCCTAAACCGAAAAGGTCGCCAAGACCTTTTCGGTTTAATCAATACCGGTACATCTCTGATTTAAACGGCCCTTCAACCGTCACGCCGATGTAATCGGCTTGTTCCTGCTCCAGCGGTTCGAGCTTCGCGCCGACGTGCGAAAGATGCAGGGCGGCTACTTTCTCGTCTAATTTCTTGGGCAGGACGTATACCTTATTTTCGTACTTGTCCGCGTTAGCCCACAACTCCAACTGCGCCAGCGTTTGGTTTGAGAACGAGCACGACATCACAAAGGAAGGGTGGCCCATTGCGCAGCCAAGGTTCACCAACCGGCCTTCGGCCAAGACGATCACCTCTTTACCGTCGATCTCGTACATGTCGACTTGCGGCTTAATCTGGCTTTTGCTGTGGCCGTAGTTTTCGTTCAGCCACGCCATGTCGATTTCGTTGTCGAAGTGGCCGATGTTGCAGACAATCGCCTTATCGCGCATCGCCCGGAAGTGCCGGTCTTTGATGATGCGGACGTTGCCCGTGGCCGTCACGAAGATTTGCGCGCGTTGGGCGGCCTCGTCCATCGGTATCACCTCGTAGCCGTCCATAGCCGCTTGCAGGGCGCAGATCGGGTCAATTTCGGTTACCAGCACGCGGCAGCCGGCTCCGCGCAGCGATTCGGCCGAGCCTTTACCTACGTCGCCGTACCCCGCGACGACGGCCACTTTACCGGCCAGCATGAGGTCCGTGGCCCGACGGATGGCGTCGACCAGCGATTCGCGACAGCCGTATTTGTTGTCGAATTTTGACTTCGTAACCGAGTCGTTGACGTTAATGGCGGGCAGGTGCAGCGTGCCGTTCTTCATCCGCTCGTACAAGCGGTGCACGCCCGTCGTCGTTTCTTCCGACAGCCCCCGAATGCCTTGGATCAACTCAGGATACACGTCGAAGACCATATTCGTCAAATCGCCCCCGTCGTCCAGAATCATGTTGAGTGGCTGCCTGTCTTCGCCGAAAAACAGCGTTTGCTCGATGCACCAGTTGAATTCCTCTTCAGTCATGCCTTTCCAGGCGTAAACTGGAATGCCGGCGGCAGCGATGGCGGCAGCCGCGTGGTCCTGCGTCGAGAAGATATTGCACGACGACCAAGTCACTTCAGCGCCCAGTTCAACCAGCGTTTCGATCAACACCGCCGTTTGGATGGTCATGTGCAGGCAGCCGGCAACGCGGGCACCCTGGAGCGGCCTCGACGGGCCAAACTCCGCCCGGAGGGCCATTAGCC
>CAXUEB010000471.1:0-2975 GCA_964249775.1 uncultured Spirosoma sp. | reverse complement strand
AGCACTGCCGCCCATCGCTCATACGCGTCCCGGTAAGCTTCCTCTGCCCGCATGTCTGGCTCAATGGTTCTGGTGACGTGCAGACCCGTAAACGCTTCCTGAGCGGTTTTATAATAACCCAGTCCAATACCCGCCCCGCGAGCGGCTCCCTGTGCGCCGTCGGTGTTGTAGAGTTCGATGGTGGCGCCGGTCAGGTTGGCCAGCGTATCGCGGAAGAGCGGACTGAGAAACATATTGGCTTCGCCCGCCCGGATCGTTTGTAGCCCAACGCCTACGCTTTCCATAATTTTAATGCCGTAGTAGAATGCAAAAACGATGCCCTCCTGCGCAGCCCGAACCAGGTGAGGTAGCCCGTGGCGATTGAGCTGCAACCCATGAAACGACGCTCCCAGGTCGTGATTTTCCAACATCCGCTCAGCGCCATTGCCAAACGGCAGACACACCAGTCCATCGGCCCCAACGGGTGCTTCCTGCGCCAGTACGTTCATGTCGGCGTAACTGACCGACCCACGCAGTACCTGATTGCGCAGCCAGCTATTGAGAATACCCGTGCCATTTACGCACAGCAGCACCCCGTAACGCGGAGCGTGGGCAGTGTGGCTCACGTGCAGAAACGTGTTGACCCGCGACTGTGCGTCGTATTTAGCCTGATCGCTTACGCCATACACAACCCCCGAC
Organism: uncultured Spirosoma sp.; assembly: GCA_964249775.1. Lineage (GTDB taxonomy): Bacteria > Bacteroidota > Bacteroidia > Cytophagales > Spirosomataceae > Spirosoma. The sequence continues at coordinate 2,297 of CAXUEB010000471.1, read as the reverse complement.
GTTCCGGCTGTGGCCGCAATCTGACCGGGCTCCAGTACATTGAGCGACAGCGCGTTGTTAGGCTGATCGCCCGCCCGATAGGTTACGGGCGTTCCGGTTGCGAGACCTAACTCAGCGGCCGCGGAGGAAGTTAGTCGCCCCTGTTCGGCAAAGGTTGGCCTGATGGTGGGTAGTAGAGCTGGATCAAAACCAAAATAATCGAGCAGGAACTGAGCCGGTTGATTAGCTTGGAAATCCCAGAACGCCCCCTCCGACAGGCCCGGCGCGGTCGTCACGATCTCGTCCGTCATGCGGGCCGCTATGTAATCGCCGGGGAGCATAAAGTGGGCCGCCTGGGCGTAGATAGCGGGTTCGTTGGCTTTTACCCAAGCCAGCTTAGCCGCCGTAAAGTTACCCGGTGAGTTGAGCAGGTGCGTCAGCACGCGGTCGTGGCCGAGGTCGTCGAACGCCCGGTTGCCGTAGGAAACGGCCCGGCTGTCGCACCAGATGATGGACGGCCGCAGAACGTTAAACGCCTTGTCGACAACCACTAACCCGTGCATCTGGTACGAGATACCAATGGCGGCTACATCGGTTGGCTGGATGCCCGATTGCTGCATCACGGCCTTGCTGGCTAAGCAGGCGTTCTGCCACCAGCTTTCGGGCGACTGCTCAGCAAAGCCCGGCTGCGGGGCGTCAATCGCCATTTCGGTTTCGGGAAAAAACGCCGACGCGACAACCGTGCCGGTTTCAGCGTCGAGTATACAAGCTTTAACGGACGAAGAACCGAGGTCAACTCCAAGAAAATACATGCGGTTGGGGTGTTAGGAATCCACCGCGAAAGTACGACGGGACGGATATAAATAGTTCAACTACCCTATTCACAACTCATACGCTTTCTTCGCCAGCCATACACGCTGTTTACAGATGGCCACGGGCTACGTTATGTACCCGGTTGGCGCCAACCAGAAGTAGTTTGTGCCGATGACGATTGCACCAGCCGAAAGATCGCCTGCTATTGCCTTTATCGAGTGCACAAAGCAAGTAAAATGAATTGAGTGATTACTTCGTTCTATCTTCGTCCAACCTGTTTGTTATGAGAAAATCGTTACTTTCTTTTCTTCTCGGAAGTCGTACCTTTTTCTTTTTCGGCTGTTTAACCATTGGATTAGCCACCTGCGTTTCGACCTACGAGCCATCCCTCACCCTCAATACGAATCTTCTGGTTGTAGAAGGCATTCTGACGGATCAGCCCGGCCCGCAGGCCGTTACGCTGAGCCGCTCGCGCTCCACGCCCGACAGCAACACGACTTCGCCGGTTACCCGCGCTCAGGTTCAGGTCGTTGTCAACGGAACGATCCCCTTCAGCCTAAGCGAGGTGTCTGCCGGCCGCTACGAACTACCCGCTCAGTTCCGGGGTAAAGTTGGGGACAGTTACCAACTCCTGTTTCAGACCAGCGACGGTACCCGCTACGAATCGACGCTGGAAACGATGGTGGCGGTTCCGCCCATCCAGCGGGTCTACGACCAGTTTAACGCCAACGGTCCCGGCAAATTTGCCGATGGGCTGCCCACGCCCAGCAGCGACGTGTACGTTGATTTTGACGATCCGGGCAACCAGCGCAACTTTTACCTGTGGCGCACCCGGCTCTATGAACAGCAGGAATGGTGTGCCACCTGCCAGCAGGGACGCTATATTTTGCTCGACATTGGTCCCGTGGGTAGCGGACCAATTCAGTACGTAGGCTGCGTTACTGATAGTAGCCTGAGCCCGGTTAATCTCTACGATTATGTGTGCCGGGGGTTTTGCTGGGATATTTTCTACAGCACCACCGTTAACGTCTTCGCCGACGCCTACGCCAATGGCCTGCCCCAAAGAGGCCGGCTGGTGGCGCAGGTACCGGTTTACCAGCGCGACCCCGCCCTGATCGACATTGAGCAGTTATCCCTGACGGCGGGCGCTTACCGCTACTACAAACTATTTCAGGACCAAACCCAAAACACAGGCACCCTCGTCGACACGCCCCCCGCGCCAACAGTAGGCAACGTGCGCAACGTGACGGATGCAAACGAAAACGTGGTCGGCTATTTTTCGGCCTCGTCGGTAGCCATTAACCACTACTGGCTCGACCGGAAGAATGTGCCCGTGGGCAACTATCGGGGGTTATTCTACGCCCAGTACCGGCGCACGCCCAATGTGGAGCCGCCCCGGGGCGATCCACCCGAATACGGAAAAGGCGTTCCGTCGGCCATCTGCATTCCCAGCCCTACCCGCACCGACGTTCAGCCAACGGGCTGGCGTTGAGTGTCAACGCCGA
>CAXUEB010000470.1:0-2992 GCA_964249775.1 uncultured Spirosoma sp. | reverse complement strand
CTTTCTTCCGGCGCATAATCTCAAAATAGAGCGCGACCATGAAGTCGGTGCAGCCGAGTGAGCCGCCAGGGTGACCAGAGTTAACGGCTGCCACCATGCGGAGAATGTCGCGCCGAACGGCGGTCGCGATGCCTTCGAGTTGTTCGAGTTCCATGTTAGAGTAACCTGGACGGCCACGTCCGGGCGTAGTAGTTTTTACTGACGTAAACGCGGACGTGGCCGTCCGCGCTACTTTATCCTAAAATCTGCTCGGCGTGTTTCTTGGTATCTACCTTACCGATGATGTCCGTAATCAAGCCGTTTTCGTCAATTACGAATGTCGTGCGGGCAGTACCCATGTACTTTCGGCCGTACATCGACTTTTCCTGCCAGACGCCGTAGGCTTCCACGACCTGCTTGTCGGTGTCGGCCACGAGCGTAAACGGCAGGTCGTACTTTCCAATAAACTTCTGATGGGCCGTTTGGTTATCGACGCTGACGCCCAACACCTCATAACCAGCCGCCCGCAAGTTGGCGTAATTGTCGCGGAGGTTGCAGGCCTGCGCCGTGCAGCCCGACGTGTCATCCTTCGGGTAAAAATACAGCACAACTTTTTTACCACGGTAATCGGACAGTTTCACGGGTTGTCCGTTCTGGTCGGTGCTGGTGAAATCAGGGGCGGAATCGCCAATGCTAAGGCTCATATCGTTTAGGTTAGCGTGTAAATCAATAAGGTTTCGGAAACCTTACCGGGTTATAATCAACGTCTTCTTCGCTTCGGCGCAGCCTTCCGGCGAACGACTGGGCGCGGTTCGGCGATGGTTGTGCTGTCGGAGCCGATGTTACCCGACCGGTCTTTTACTTGCACCAAGACTTCCGCGCCGGCTTCAAACGGCTCGTCGGGATTGAGCTTGTCAGACCACAACAAGGCCCGTTTGTAATCGTACTGCATCAAGACCCACTCGCCGTTGACGAGCGCCCGGAACTGCGCAATGCCCGACAGATCATCCCGAATCCGGGCCGAAATGCCTTTCGGCGTTGCGGCCAGAATCTCGACCGTCGGCGGGTTTAGGTCGGTCAGCAGTTGGAACCGGCCCAGCGAACGCGTCCGAAACTGGATGCGGCCGTCCTTCCAGGTACCACCCAGGAAACTTTCCCGGCCACCACTCGTCCAGTACGCTTTCGTGCGCATGGTGTCGATGGCAATCGGGTAGTTGGGCTTGTACTGCACGAGCAAGTAATCGTTGAGCGGAATAATCGACTGATTAATCTCCAATCCACCACCCGGTAGGTCGCGTAGGGTCAGGTGCAAGGTGTCAAATAACGTTTTTGGGCCAAATTCAAGCCGGGTTGTGCCGACCGTTAACGCGTCCGAACGCCCCGGTATGACTCGCTTCTTGAAATTCGTTCGAATCACGCCCCGACCAAACTGCACCGAATCGGGCAGCGTCCGGCGCAAGTCGATCAGATAAACCGCCTGGTTGTTCGGTCCGGCGTCCCGGCGCACATAACTGGCGGGTAAGTCCGTCGCCGTTGATCCGGTAAAAAGTTTAGCCACCGGCGGGTTCGTGGTCGATACGTTGCGGACGGTTAGCTTCAAGACGTTCTCGTCGGTCGTGATGGTTGCCGTTGGCGTGCCCAGAACCGGCGCTTCGGCCGCGGATTCGTCGTCGGCAACCAGTTCGGTATTGGCTTGAACCGATAAAGAATCGACCGGATTGAGCGCGCGCGTTTCAACGTCGGGCAGCACGGTAAACGTCAGTTGGGCCGCGTGATCGTGGGCGTCGTACAGCGTCAGTGTTACTTCATGGGGCTTCCCGTCCAGCAAGGGCAGCCGACCCCGGTAGGCCGCGTTGCTGGGTAGCTTGTACAGATTCAGGATGTTGCCGTCGGCGATGTAGGCCCGGTGGTAGCGCTGCCCGGTGGTCTGCTCCACTACGTAGTTCTCGTGAACGTTCATGAACCGCGTCTGCTCGTTCGGAAAACTATTCATGTTGTAGGCAAACACCTCGCGGCCGTCGAGCCGGATCTCCAGACAGCTAATTCCGTTGCGGTAGGGTGAGCCGCTCGTTTTATCGTAGCCCAGCACCTCCAAGCCAATCAGACCCGAAGCCGTAATGGGCTGGTTGAGGGTATACGTACCATCGACCCGGCGCACGGGCACGTAGCTGACCCGCTGATACTCGCCGTTGATGCGCGAGGTCGGCGTCATCGTTTTTAAGGCGATGCGCTCAAAGTAGGGCGGCACCTCGTCGCGCAGTTCCGAAAAGCCGTACAGCAGCGGGTTAATCAAGTTGTCTTTCGCGTCGCGCACCTCGAAGTGCAGGTGCGGCCCACCCGAACCACCGGTGTTGCCCGATTGGGCAATTACGTCGCCTTTGGTAACGGGAAACTGCCCCGGCGCGGGCCGTAGGTCGATCTCGAACGTTTTGCGGTCGTATTGTTGCTGGCGCAGGTACGTACCAAGCGTGTCGTTCAGGTTACGCAAGTGGCCGTACACCGTCGTTAGGCCGTTGGGGTGCTTAATGAAAATAACGTTGCCGTAACCACCCGTAAAGACGGCAATGCGCGAGATGTAGCCGTCGGCGGCCGCGTGAACGGGCAGTCCCTCGCGGCCGCCCGTGCGAATGTCCAAACCCGCGTGGAAGTGGTTGGCCCGCAAATCGCCCATACCCCCCGACAGTGAGTTGGCCCCGCCGGGCTGAATCGGAAACAGAAAATAGCCTTCGCCACCAAGCAACCGGTTCATTGGGTTGCTAACGGTTGAGTCGGGCGCTTCGGCATCGGTTGGTTTGCTGGTATCGGGCGAAGTTGTTTGGCCAAACACCGCACGGATGCTCAGCAGCCCAACCAGCCAACATACGATTAGTTTACGCACGCTTAGTGAATGGATGCCGACCGGCAAAGCGGCCGCGTAGTGAATCTATTTAACGTCGATTTCCAGCATCTTCCGGTCTTCAATGTACGCCGTCAGCCGGTCGCCGATCTGCACCGGTCCGACGCCCTTGGGCGT
>CAXUEB010000469.1:0-3003 GCA_964249775.1 uncultured Spirosoma sp. | reverse complement strand
GTGCGTATGCTCCGCTCAAATCAGGATGCGGCAGCATGCGCACTCCTCGCTTTTCGCTCCTACGTACTATTCATCGTATCCCAACCGCTTGAGCATGCGCTCTTTTTGCCGCCAGTCGGGTTCTACTTTGACGAATTGTTCGAGAAATACCCGTTTGCCGAAGAAGCGTTCGAGTTCTTCGCGGGCCATAATGCCCGTTTTCTTAATCATTTTACCACCTTCGCCGAGCAGAATGGCCCGTTGCGTCGCCCGCTCGACCAGAATCTCGGCCTGCACGACAATAATGTCTTCTTTTTCCTTGAAACCGATGATGACGACTTCGCTGCTGTAAGGCACCTCTTTCTTGTAATTCAGGAAAATTTTCTCCCGAATTATCTCCGACGCGAAAAACCGCTCTGGTTTGTCGGTCAGTTCATCTTTCGGGAAGTAAGGTGGGTGCTGCGGCAGGCGCTCCATGATACCGCCAAACACGCGGTCGATGTTGAAGCCATTTAGCGCGGATATGGGAATGACTTCAGCCGCTTTGAAATGCTCCTGCCAGTACGCAATCTTGTCTTCGACCTGTTCCTGAGTGGCTTGGTCAATCTTATTGATGAGAAGCAAAATGGGTACGTCCGACTTCTGCAGGCGTTGAATGACGTCGTTTTCGTCGTGCTGCTCGAAAATGTCCGTCACAAACAAGACCACGTCGGCGTCTTCCAGCGAACCGCGTACGAAGCTCATCATCGACTCATGAAGCTTGTACTGCGGCTTGATGATGCCTGGCGTATCGGAGTAAACGAGTTGGAATTGCTGACCGTCGTGTTCCCCGTTGAGGATGCCCATGATGCGGTGCCGTGTGGTCTGGGCCTTGGCGGTGATGATACTCAGCCGCTCGCCGACGAGTTGGTTCATCAGGGTCGATTTGCCCACGTTGGGCTTACCGACAATGCTAACGAAGCCGGCCTTGTGATCGGCCGGAACCTGTTCAATAACTTCTGGACTCATTCGTAGGTGATCCCGCTGTCTGATTGTCAACGGCTTCATGAACAACCCTACCTTTCGCCAAAACGTTTCGGCTTTAAGCAAAACTTTTTTTGCAGAGGGATTGCATTTAAAAAAAGTAATCGTACCTTTGCAGTCCAAACATCGCGGGATGGAGCAGTTGGTAGCTCGTTGGGCTCATAACCCAAAGGTCGCTGGTTCGAGTCCAGCTCCCGCTACTGAGTAGACACCTAATTGGCTAAGATATAGCTGGTTAGGTGTCTTTATTTGTGTGCAGTATACGGCCCTGTGTACGGAATCAGCAAAAGCGCAGTCTTGCTCTCCTAACGTTTAACCTTCTTTTCATGCCGTTGTCTTTTCGTAATCTGGTCTGGGCGGCTTTGTTGATTGGCCTCAGCCAGTGTAAGCCGGGCAGCGATCTCGCTCCGGTAACGAATCAGCCCACCCGCGACAACAACCTGGCGCTGGGTAATCCTGACGGCGTTACCTCCTCGACCAGCAGCCCGGACGCCTACTTGATTACCCGGCCGACGTACAGTCTTTCCTACAACCGTACTCGTGGGATCGCCAACTGGTGTAGCTGGCACCTGAGCGCAGCATGGAAGGGTTCGGCGTCGCGCTACACGGGCAACTTCATTCCTGACGAGTCGTTACCCGCTGGCTGGGAGCAAGCCCGCCACAGCGATTACACAAATACCGGCTTTGACCGGGGCCACCTCTGCCCTTCGGATGACCGGGATAGTACGGCCGAGGAAAACCGCTCGACGTTCATCTTGACCAATATCGTGCCCCAAGCGCCGACGCACAACCGGCAGGCGTGGCGACTGCTGGAAGAATACTGCCGGGGCTTAGTCAAGCAGGGTAACGAATTGTACATCGTTGCTGGAGCCGATGGCATAGGCGGGGTAGGCGACAACGGTGGGGCGCGGGTGATTGGTAGTAGCGGGGCGCGTTTTGTTGTCCCTGCTGCACTCTGGAAAGTGATCGTAGTACTACCGGTAGGAACGGACGACTTGAACCGGATCAACGGCCAGACGCGGGTTATTGCAGTCTGGATGCCCAACACCAACGCCGTGGGTGAACAGTCGTGGGGTAACTACCGGGTGAGCGTCGATGAGGTGGAGCAACGGACGCGGTACAACCTGCTATCGAACGTGCCGGAGGAGGTGCAGCAGATTATCGAAGCGGCCACCGATAGAACGGTGTTGTAGTATTGATACGATAGATGTGAGGTTAGGATGAACGCGGGGCGGTGCCCTGCGCCTTTGTTTTTGAGAGCGGTGTGAGATTGAGTAAACGGTCAAAATCTTAGAAACGTAATAATCCTAAATGCGTGTACGCGTATGTATCTTATACAATAAGTTTCAGCCCCAAAGTTTACGACCTTGCCAATTAACGGTAACATCGGAATAGTACAACAAAACAGCGCGGATCGTGTCACTGCAATAGTCGAAATGTTCAAAAGCACACTATTGTATTATAAAACTATTATGCGTTTGTTTGCGTTATATTTAAACGTCATGTTTGCCAAGTATCTGTTATTTTACGACGAATATTTGGCGCAACTGCCTAACCATAAAAACACGAGTAATTACACGGGACGTAATTACGACTATGAAAGACCAAACGATCACCTTTAACATGTGCTACGTGACTGACAAAGACACGGGCATCATCACGGCCTACATTGATGATGACTACAGCACGGTTACGCAAGGTACTGACATGGATCAAATCCGTCGTAGGCTAACTGTTACGCGTAATTTAGTGAAGCAAGCGCGTGACAAGTACGGGTTAAGTGCACCTGAACACCGGTCTGCTGTTGTTGCGGGTTTTCAAAGCTCAGAATTAACGTATAAAGTTTTGGCTTGATGAAGAGGGAAGAATTGATAGCTTATTTGCTAAGTCAAGATTGCAGTCTTGACGATGAGCTTGAAACGGATGAGTTCTCCGTCGTTATAAACGACATCAGCCACCGGGTGTCTCAATTGGTGAAAGAACCGTACATTAGTGCTCACA
>CAXUEB010000468.1:0-3009 GCA_964249775.1 uncultured Spirosoma sp. | reverse complement strand
GTGGAAGGTAAACCCGACCCGTGAAGCCGAAAACTTTCGCATCGGGGTAGCCGTGGCCGACAAGCCGACCGGTCCGTTCGTTGACCTGACTAACCAACCCGTCTTTGATCCGGGGTATCCCGTCATCGACGCCAACGTGTTTTTCGATACCAACGGTAGGGCCTACCTGTATTTTTCGCGTTGCTGCTACAAGCATCCGGTCGAAAGCGAAGTGGCCGATTTAGCCCGCCGAAACGGGTGGTTCAAGGAAATTGAAGAAAGCTGGGTGTACGGCGTCGAACTCAAACCCGATTTTTCCGGCGTCATCGGCGAACCGGTTCTTCTGTTGCGGCCACCCTTTACGCTCAAGGACCGGCAGGCGCAGTGGGAAAGCCGGTCAGTAACGGCCCGCGAGGTAGCCCGGCGCTGGACGGAAGGCTCGGTTACGTTTGAGAAAGACAACCTCTACTATATGATGTACTCGGCCAATCATTTCGGCGGGGCGCATTACGCCATCGGTTACGCCACGTCCCAATCGCCGTTGGGTCCGTACCAGAAAGCGGCCAACAATCCGGTGTTGGAGAAAAATACGGCCAAAGGAGGCTCAGTCACTGGCACGGGGCACAACAGCGTTGCCTACTCGCCGGACGGCAAGGAGATGTTCTGCGTTTACCACGGAAGAACCGCCAAAACCGGCGACGAACGGGTTGTTTTCATTGACCGCATGGCGGTGAAAAACGGTCGCATCATTATCTCCGGCCCGACCACTACGCCCCAGAAACTTCCCTCCGGCGTAGTAGAAGCGGCAAATGGCCGCTAAAGGGTTTATATAGAGTGAGTTATGGCAGAACAACCAGCTTGCCGGCTCCCTGATTACTGTCCATGAATTGGTGGGCGGCTCCGATTTGATCTAAGCGAAACACCTGACTTACCGAAAGTTTTACCCGGCCCGCTTCAAGCTGCTGAATGAAGTCCTGAAACACGGGCGTTGGGCTGCTGACCTGCCCACTGTCGTAGGTAGTAAGCCGAACCGTAGCGGGAATGAATTCCATAGGGGCAAAATCGGGAATCGTCCAACTTTCGGCCAGCATACCACTCATGCAACCCGTACCGCCGGGTTTAAGACAACTCAGCGAGTCGTGCAGCGTGGATGTACCCACCAGTTCCAGTACGTTATTGACGCCATCCGGAAAAACAGCCCGCACCTGCTTCTTTATAGAACCATCGTCGATAAACACGTAGGCAGCCCCATTTGCCCGTAACAGACCCTCTTTCGCCGGGTTGCGGGTGGTAGTCAGCACAGTTAGGCCCGCCCGGCTGGCTAATTGAGCCGACAGCATTCCCACCGACGAGGTTCCCCCGCGAATCAACAGGGTTTCGCCCGACTGAATACCTAAACTCAGGTGTAAAGAGCCATACGCCGTTTGAAACATTTCCGGAACGGCCCCCAGCACCTCCCAGGGCAAGTGACTGGTGAAGGGGCGCAGCAGGTGTTTGGGTAACAGCGTGTACTCGGCATAACTGCCGTCGAAGTCCCGGCCCATGCCACCCATCAGCGCCATCACCGACTGGCCGTTGGCAAACTCGCCCGACGGGTCATTCGCTACCTCACCAACGCACTCAATGCCCAGTATTCGCGGAAAGTTAACGTTGGGCGATAAGCCTTTCCGAGTCATCAGTTCCGAGCGGTTCAGGCCAAAGGCCCTGACTTTGACCAGCACTTGTCCGTCGCCGGGGATCGGCACGGGGCGTTCTTCAAGGATGAGCCGGTCAGGCCCGCCCGGCTTGTAGATAACGGCGGCTTTCATGATTTACGGCTTAAGAAAAGGCTTTATGCTGGCCCAAACCGCGGGAAAGTTTTCCAGAAAAACGGTGTGGCCCGCTTTGGGAACAATGCAGAGCTGGCTATTTTGAATCATCTGGTAGGCAGCGATTACCGTTACTAAGAGTGCGTTCTGGTTCCGCTCTCCGGCCATGACCAGCACCGGGCAACGGATACGGCTAAACAATTCTTTACTGGCCGTCATGTGGTTATAAAAATAGGCCAGTTTGGTCCAGTACTCCTGTATTCGTTCGGGTGCCGGCATCAACGCCCGTTGTTGTTGCCAATGAAGCGTATCGATTTCGGATCTGCCGTGTCCTCTCGTCGAGACCGCGATGACTTGGTACGCCCTGGATAAGCTATCAATACATTGAGCCATCTCATACGTAGACCCTCGGCACGGAAACCCTTCCTGCAAGATGGCCTGTCGGACTCGGCGCTCACTCACTCTTCCGTCTAAGAGCTGTTTTTCGCTCTCCGCTAAGGGAAGAAAGCTTTCAAAGTGGCTTATCAGGGGTTGTAGCGTCAATTGGGGAAGCGAATCGGGTTGCCATAATTCGATAACGGCTTCCCCGCAAAAAAGTCTACCTATTTCTTACAACCGGAACCCCAACGATTTTAGCGGCTTCTTCAAACGACACACCGGCTGGACACCCGACGATTTTTGGAAGGGCGTAGATTGTGAGACTTTCATACAACCAGTCAGGGTTCCGCTCCGGCATACGGGCCGTTGGCGGTTCATTCGTCCAAAAAATTCGGTAGGGAACAGCCTGCTCAACGGTCAAAATAGCGGCCCTGGTCGAGGTCCGTGAGAAGCGTCGGCTGGTTGGGGTGCCAGCCTAAACGCTCCCGCGTGAGGGCGCTGGAAGCCGGGCAGTCGACACGCAGGAAGTGCCCCAGCCAGCCGAAATGGTCGGCGGCTTCCTCGGGCGACTTAGCCACGACGGGTACGTCTAAATGTCGGCCAATTACGGCCGCAATGTCGCGCACGGGTACACCCTCGTCGGCGATTCCGTGGTACCGGGCACCCGCCGTTCCCTTTTCTAAGGCCAGCCGAAAGAGATGGGCCGCGTCGAGCCGGTGCACCGCGGGCCAGCGGTTAAGGCCGTCTCCCACGTACGCTGACACGCCTTTCTGGCGAGCGATGCCGATGAGGGTCGGCACAAAGGCATGGTCGCCGTCGCCGTGGACTGGGGTCTGGGTTACCG
>CAXUEB010000467.1:2568-3026 GCA_964249775.1 uncultured Spirosoma sp. | reverse complement strand
GACGCCACTTTTGGTGCCCGCATCCTGAATGACGCGCTCGGCGTTGGCCAGAATTACGTCGGCGTTGGAGCGGACCAACTGACTCGACGCCCAGAGATTACGAACCACGGCGTTGTTGCCCTGCACGCTGGCCCCGCCCTGTTCCAGAAACAGTTCGTCGGTGTTGCCCGCGTTCAGCACGCGCAGTTCGCGGGTGGTCAGCCCACCGGCCGCCACGGCATTATATATGACGCCAAGCCGCCCAACGGTGTAACGGTATTGCAGCCCATTGGCCAGCGTAATTAGCCCATCGGTCGAATTAACGACCTGCTGCTCAGTGGCCACGCTGGGGTTTAAGTATTCCTCCTGACAGGCGGTTTGGGCAAGGAGCACGGTCAGCAGAGCAGTCGTAAGAAGGTATTTTTTCATGACTGTGTGTCTGGTCAGTTAAAAGGAAGCCGTTAATTGCAGTCGGTAGG
>CAXUEB010000467.1:0-2558 GCA_964249775.1 uncultured Spirosoma sp. | reverse complement strand
GGATACAGTCGGCAACCTGCCGCGCGAGGGTTTAAGCAATCTATACGTAAGTGTCCAGCGATCAGTGTGCATATAAAACAAGCACACATAATTTTAAAACGAAGCCGTTAGTTGCAGTCGGTAGGTGCGCGGAATGGGAACGTTGCCAAAGTCTACGCCCCGCAGCCGGTCGGTAGTGCCGCCCGCGTTGGTCTCAGGGTCGAAACCGTTGTAGTTATCCCACGAGATCAGGTTGCGCCCAATCAGCGACAGGTTCAGCCCGCTGATGGGTTTGGTGAATTTTGGAAACTGGTAGCTCAGAGCTACTTCGCGCAGCTTCACAAACGAGCCGTTGTCGACCCGGAACTCTTCGATGGGGCCAATGGCAAAGATGTAGCCGCGCGTCAGTGTTCCGCGCATTTCCTGTTCGGTCAGCGGACCAATACCCACGTTTTCGCGCGTTCGTTTGTCGGCGTTGAACACTTCTAAGCCCTGGACCGCATCGAGCAACACCCGCAGACCGAGTCCTTTATAGGTTACGCTGCTGCTGAACGAGCCCGTCCAGTTAGGGTTTGGGTTACCGATGACGGTTCGCACAAACGTACCCGTGGGCTGTCCTTCGGCCGTGCGCTGCGGGGTGAAGTTCACCAAGCCATCCTGCGTACCCCGTTCACGCTGGGGGAGTCCCTGGGGCGTCAGTAGCAACGAACCGTCGGCGTTGCGGGCGTAAGGAAAACCGTAGAAAACGCTGGCGGGCTGGCCTTCGAGCAGTGCTACCGGTGCTCCGGCCACGTTGGTGATGTCGATGCGCGGACTGCCCAGCGAGAGAACCTTGTTACGGTTCCGGTTGAAAATAAACGTCATATCCCAGGTCAGGTCTTTCGTGCGCACCGGCACTATGTCGAGCATAACCTCAATTCCTTTGTTTTCCATCGTACCGACGTTTGTCACTAAGCTGAATCCACCTGTCGACGGAGCCACCACGCGGTCGACGGTCAGGTCGCTGATACGTTGCCGGTAAGCCGTGACGCCAAGGTTGATGCGGTCGTTGACGAACGACAGATCGGCCCCAAATTCGCGCTCGCGCATCCGCTCGGGGCGCACGGCCGGGTTCGCCAGCGACGATGATGGGGTGATGGTACTCTTGCCCAGAAACGCAATCGGCAGGTACTGGTAGAACCGGTCCGTTGGGCTAAGCGCCGTCAGGCCACCCGCGTCGCCGAATGACGCCCGCAGCTTAGCCGCGCTAAACGCCTTGTTGAACGACCCCTTCTGCCAGAAATCCAGATCCGACAGCACCAGCGACCCACTTACTTTTGGGTATAACTGATTGGACTCGGATGGCGAAAAAATCGTGGACCGGTCGCGTCGTATGGCTCCAGTAATGAACGCTAAATTTCGGTATCCGACGGTAGCCTGCGCAAACTCACCGCTCAAGTTAAAACGGGTCAATCCATAACCTGCCCGGACGGTCGTACTGGACGCCCCGCTGACGGTTTCAATAAACGGGGCTAAATTCTGCCCGTTGGCCTGACTGAAATCCTGTTGATTGTACTGGTAGTTGAAACCGGCAATGACCTTCAGGCTGAAATCCTTTGTCAATTCGCGCTGGTAGGTGGCGTTAATGTCGGTGTTCAGTTGCAGCACCGTGTTCGTCGCCGAAGCGGCAAAGCCAAACGGGTAACGTTCGAGGGGCAGACCGGCCGCTGCCTGATACGGGTACGGCCGGATGTAGCTGCGGCCCACCTGCCCGTAAGTGTCCACGCCGAGAATGGCGTCGATGGTTAGGCCGCGCAGGGGAGTGAGGTTCAGTTGAACGTCGTTGATGGTCCGGCTGACGGCCTGCGTGAAGTTCATGTCCTCGACTGTCGAGAGGGGATTTACCCGCGTTGGCTCTACGGCCTGGAGGTTCCCGGCGGGGTCGCGTTGCGTGATGTCATAGATGTTATTGGTGATGTTGACCGAGTTGATTGGGCTGTAGAACACGTTGCCGTTGGCTTTCTCGTTGGCGAAACTGTTCACGTAACTCAGCCCCACGGACAGTTTGGCCCAGTTGGTCAGTCGCTGATCAATGCGGGCGCGGAGATTGTAGCGCGTGAAATCGGTGTTTTTGAGGATGCCTTCGTTTTTCAGATACCCGAACGACACGTAGTAACTGGTGTTTTCGCGTCCACCCGCTACCGAAATAGTGTTGTCGGTTCCGTAACCCGTTCGGAAAATCTGGTCGAAGTAATTGTAGCGCGTCACGTCGACCAAGTTCGTTGCTAAGGCCGTAGGTGCGCCGTCGCGGATAATATTCACCGTTGTGACACCGGGATTAGCCGCAATCTGGGCCGGCGAAACGCCCCCAATTGGGTGGAGCCGTAAGCCTGCAAAGCCAAACTGTTTATTATACGTACCCAACGGAACGCTTTTGCGGAGTTCGTTGACGCTGGCGCTGGCGGTAAATGTGACGCGGGGTGCGCCCGTCTGACCACGCTTAGTCGTGATGAGCACCACACCGTTCGACGCCCGTGATCCGTATTGGGCAGCCGCAGCCGCGCCGTTAATGACGTTGATGCTGGCAATGTCGGCCGGGT
>CAXUEB010000466.1:0-3043 GCA_964249775.1 uncultured Spirosoma sp. | reverse complement strand
TCAGGGCCAAAGCATTCTATCGCGCGTTGATTTCGAGCGGGTTAAGGGCGAGTACCAAGGCGTAGTGTTTCCGTTTCGCGAAGGCTTTTCGTCGGGCGTACTGCGGATGGTCTGGGGCCACGACGCGTCCCTGTTCGTGGGCATGACGAGCCGGGGCTGGTCCTCAACCGGCAAAGAGCTGTTCAGCCTGCAGCGCGTGGTCTGGACGGGTAAAACGCCGTTCGAGATGAAGACCATCCACGCCATGCCCGATGGATTTGAAATTGAATTTACCCAGCCCGTCGACCGAAATCTGGCGGCAGACCCGGCTTCGTACAAGGTGACGGGCTTCAACTACAAGTACCACGCCACCTACGGCAGTCCGGTTATCAATCGCGGAGGCTGCCCCGTTCGCGGCATCATCGTCTCGAATGATGGCCTGAAAGCACGGCTCGTGGTCGATAGCCTGCGGCTGGGCTATATCCACGAGATCACGGCACCGGGCGTTCGGTCGGCTGCTGGCAAAGCGCTGCTGCATCCCGTAGGCTACTACACGCTCAATAACATTCCCGACGGCGACCGGCTGACCGTTGCCAGCATCGCGCCGAAGCATGACCACGCGGCCATGATGACGGCCTCCACGTCGGGCGCACCGCCGGTCAACGCAAAAACGACTGCAAAAAAAGCGTCGGCTACGAAACCCGCTGCGGCCGCGAAACCAACCGGCCCTGCACTGGCAAAACGGGTTACCGAGATGCCCGAATCGTGGGGTGAACCGGATTACACCATCAACATGGGAACAAAGCCAGGGCTAAAATTCGCCCCGGAGCAGTTTCAGGTTAAGGCGGGTAGCAAGGTGCGGGTAGTGTTCAACAACGAAGACGACATGCTGCACAATTTCGTGGTAGTCATGCCCGGTTCTGCAACGCAGGTGGGCGAGCTGGCCATGAAATTAGGGCTGGAGGGGCAGGAAAAACAGTACATCCCTCAGACTGAGAAGGTGTTGCATCATACGAATTTGCTACAGCCCAATACCAACGAAACCATCTATTTCATTGCTCCCGACAAACCGGGCAGTTACGAGTACGAGTGCTCGGTGCCGGGCCATTTCTACGTAATGCGGGGTCGGATGAATGTTGTGAAATAAGAAAACCTGACTACGGAATGAAAACATTGTTTGGCCGGTTAGTTGTCCCGTTAACCTTGCTGATTCTGACGAGTGGCAGTCTCCCCGCGCAAAATCAGCCCCTCGCCGAGAGTATCCGGCTGAATCAGGTGGGGTTTTATCCCAACGCGGCTAAAGTTGCGGTGGTCGTGGGCGATACGCCGGGCAAGTTTCAGGTGATGACGCCCGATCTGAAAAAGACGGTCTTCACTGGACCAATGAGCAGCTCACGCCAAAATTCTATTTCGGGGAAAATTACCCGCACCGCCGATTTTTCGGCTTTTACCAAGCCGGGTGAGTACGTCGTTGTTATTCCGGGTCTGGGTCACTCTTACCCGTTTACCATTCAGTCCAACGTGCATCGGGCGATAGCCATCGGCGCTATCAAAGGATTTTATTATCAGCGAACGGCCGTTGAGCTGCCAGCTAAATACGCCGGGCAATGGGCGCGTCCGGCGGGCCACCCCGACACGCGCGTGCTGATTCACCCCTCGGCGGCTTCGGCCGGCCGACCGGCGGGAACGGTGCTTTCGTCGCCCCTTGGCTGGTACGATGCGGGTGACTACAACAAGTACATTGTTAACTCCGGCATCACGATGGGCACGCTGCTGTCACTCTGCGAAGATTTTCCGGACTACGGCAAAACCCTGAACACCAACATTCCCGAAAGCGGCAATACCATTCCCGACGTCCTCGACGAAACCCTCTGGAACCTCCGTTGGATGCTGACCATGCAGGACCCCGCCGACGGGGGTGTTTACCACAAATTGACCAACGCCGGTTTCGACGGGATGGTGATGCCCGACAAGGCCACCAAGGACCGGTATGTGGTGGCGAAAGGCATTACCGCCACGCTCGATTTTGCCGCCGTAATGGCGCAAGCGGCTCGGTTGTTGAAACCTTATAACCGGGAGTTACCCGGCCTGGCCGATTCCTGTCTGTCGGCGGCTGTACGGGCCTGGAGCTGGGCGAAAGCGAACCCGACGTTAGCCTACAATCAGCGGGAAATGAACACCAACTTCGATCCCGATGTGACAACGGGCGGCTACGAAGACCGCAACGCGGCCGACGAGTGGATTTGGGCCGCGGCCGAACTGTACATTACCACCAAAGACGACGCTTACTACACGGCCGTCAACCTGTTTCCCGATGCCCGGATGCCCCTGCCGTCGTGGGCGCAGGTTCGCTCCCTTGCTTATTACACGTTAGCCCGCCACGGAACTAACCTGACCGCCCTCGGCCGTAAAGACCTGCCGCTGCTGAAGCAACGCCTAACAACCATGGCCGATTCGCTCATAGCGGGCGCTGACGAACAGGCGTTTCAGACCGTGATGGGCAAGTCCGCGCGGGATTTTATCTGGGGTAGCAGCGCCGAAGCCGCCAATCAGGGCATCGCGCTCATTCAGGCTTACCGGTTTACGGATTCGCCCAATCGCGGTCGTTATCTTCATTATGCCCTCGGCAACTTAGATTACCTACTGGGCCGCAACGCCGTTGGCTACTCGTTCCTAACCGGCTTTGGCGACAAAACACCCATGCATCCCCACCACCGCCCGTCGGTGGCCGATGGCATTGAGGCACCCGTGCCGGGTTTACTGTCGGGAGGGACTAACGCCAATGCCGCCCGGCAGGATAAGTGCCCCGGCTACACGACCACCATCGCCGATGAAGTGTACATTGATGCCGACTGCTCCTACGCGTCCAACGAAATCGCCATCAACTGGAACGCCCCGCTGGTGTACCTGGCCGCTGCACTGGAAGCCCTGCAACGCGAGCAGAAAACCAACCCAGACTCAAACCTGAGAGCCGCTGATCCGGGCAGATAAGCCTTATTTTCATCCTTTCCTTGCTTCTCAACCTGATGCGATTCGCTTCATACCCGTTCCTCAGTTGTCTGCT
>CAXUEB010000465.1:879-3060 GCA_964249775.1 uncultured Spirosoma sp. | reverse complement strand
GCGCCCCCAGAAACTCACCTTTGGGATCAGACCACTGATCGCCGTCGGCACTGGCCACGTAGAGCGGACGGGGGGCAATCAGGGCCAGCAGTTCGTGCTGATCGACGGGCAGATCGGTCACGCGCTGGTTGTACGTTTGGTAGCGACCCGTGAACCAGTGCGGAAAACTGGTATTGAGCCGCTCCACGGTTTCGCCGTAGTACCGGCGGCTCAGGGCTGCGCCCCCCTCCCCCGACTCGTTGGCGATGACGGCCGCAAACCGCTCATCCTGCGCTCCGGCCCAGACAGCCGCTTTGCCAATGCGCGAATGACCCATCAGGATCACGCGCTTGGCGTCGATGGCCGGGTCGGTCTGGAGGTAATCCATAATCCGGCTCATGCCCCACGCCCACGCCCCAATGGCGCCCCATTCGCTGGCCTGGCTATTGCCATAGCGGGCTGAGTCGCCCAGGACCGAGCGGATACCGGTATGCCAGCCTTGCGGGTGGTCGGGTTCAATATCGCCGTAGTAGGCTGTTGCCAGCGCGTAGCCCCGTTTCAGAATCGTGTCGACGGGCCAGCGCCGTTCCTGCATTCCACGGGCTTTTTCAGTAGCCTTGTTATTGACCGATACGTCGCCTATCGCATTACCAACCCAACGCGTCGAAAGCGGAACGTCCGGCTCAGTCGTGATGCAATGGTTACCACAGAAGTTCAGTCCCATGATAACCGGTGCGGGTTTTGTCGTGCCTTTCGGAATATAAAGCAGTACGTCGATAGGCGGCAGTTTTGGGTAATCAGCGAAGAAGATGGATATCTGTTTGCGGATGGCCAGCCCGTTCCGCGCCGACTGGTTGACCGAAGTAGTTTGAAAACGCAGCCGAACGGCCTGAGTGGGTGTTTTCCCGTAGACATGCTCGGCAAACAACCGCAGTAGCTCCGCCCGCCGACCGGCCCACTCCGCCTGGCTGGACACGCGTTTGCCGCTGTTCGTCAGCATCAGATCGGGCAGGGTGTATGCCCCAACTTTCGTCTCGTCGTAATTATAACCCGCCGGACCAGCGGGTTCAGCAGGAGTAGTTTGAGCCGTTGCCACCCGGACCATGAGCAGCGTAAGGGTTAGGTAGTGTACGATGCGTACGGGTTGGTTCATGATAGAGCGCAGAAAATGTATTACGGAGAAAGCATACTTAACCTTTTCCCCTACTTGAATGGGACCGATGAATTATAAGTCGGTAGTGTTAAGCCGATTGATAGATTCTTAAAATACGGGTAATCTGCCAACTCTGAAATTTGCGTCGGTTCTACGTCCATTTCAACCCAGACCACTTTCATGAAAAAACTCCTACTACCCCTGCTTTTTCTCCTTCCACTGCTTTCATTTGCTCAACTGTCACCAGGCAGCATTGCGTTTACCGGCATTAATGGCGACGGTGCCGACAACCTCAGCTTTGTGCTGCTCGACGCCATTCCGGCCAACACAACGATCTATTTCCGCGACGATGAATGGGCAAACCCAGGTTTCAACGCGGGCGAAAGCGTTATTACCTGGACATCGGGCGGGGCGATTACCCCAGCCGGAACCGTTGTTGCGTTCTCCAGCATTAATCCTGATCCGGCCGCGCCTATCGTCACCAGCAGTGGATCGGTTACCATCACCGGCAACCGGGGCATCGCGGCCGGGGGCGACGCCTTCTTCGCGTACGTTGGTTCCAACGAAAACACCCCGACTACGTTCCTGGCGGCCATCTCGTCCAACGGGCCGGCGGAGTTTGGCACCCTGGCAGGAACGGGCCTGACGGTGGGAGCCACGGCCCTGTCGCTAACGAGTGGCATTGCCGTTGGTGCTTACAACGGCCCGCGTACCGGCATCAGCCGGGTCTGCTACCCCTCAGTGCTCAACAACGCCGTAAACTGGCAGACGCAGGTCAACAGCGGTGGCGATCAATCCATCGACGGCACCGCCCCCGACGTACCTTTCAGTACAACTAATTTCACCTTCGGCTCGACGTGTCCGCAACCAACGGTAGCGTTCAGCGCAGCCAGTCAGAGCGCTGGCGAAGCGGCCGGAGCCCTGTCGCTGACGCTGGCCGTCACCAGTCCGGGCAGCACGAGTGGATCGGTGCAGCTATCGGTTGGATCAGCTTCGGCGCAGAATGGGCCTGACTTCACGCTGGGCGGTTCGCCCGTAACGGTCGCTAT
>CAXUEB010000465.1:0-869 GCA_964249775.1 uncultured Spirosoma sp. | reverse complement strand
TTGCTATTCCTGCCGGAGCTACGTCGGTTGTGTATTCAATTCCAATCGTCAACGATACCGACCCCGAAGCCGACGAGTACCTGACGGTACGGTTGCAGAACGGAGTGGGCGTTCAGATTGGCTCGGTTAACTCACAACTTATTTTGCTATTAGATGATGACAAGCTGACTCCCACCGGCGATGCGAGCCTTTCGCTCCAGTTGCTGACGAGTTACCGGAATCCAACGGCTGGTTCGTCGGAGATTGTCGCCTACGATAAGGTCAGCAAGCGACTGTTCATTGCCAATTCGGTTGCGAACCGCATCGACATTGTCGATTTCACGAATCCGGCTGTGCCCGTCGCTATCTCGTCCATTAATGTATCAACGCTGGGCGGCAGCATCAACAGTGTAGCCGTGCGCGACGGATTTCTGGCCGCAGCCATCGAAAACGCCAATAAAGTGCTCGACGGTAAAATCGTTTTCTTCGATGCCAACGGCACTAAATTGAGCGAAGTGACCGCCGGTGCCCTGCCCGACATGATTGTCTTCTCGCCCGATGGCCGTTACGTGCTGACGGCCAACGAAGGGGAACCCAACGACGATTACAGCGCCGACCCTGAGGGATCAGTCACCATCGTCGATCTGTCGGGGGGTATTGCCGCGCTAACCCAATCGGCCGTTACAACGATTGGCTTCACCAGTTTCAATGGCCAGAAAGACGCGTTGCGGACGGCGGGCGTTCGGCTTTATGGTCGCAAAGGGGGCGTGGTCAACGGCAGCACCGTAGCCGAAGATCTGGAACCCGAATACATCACCTTCTCAGCCGACGGCCAAACGGCCTACGTGACGCTTCAGGAAAACAACGCGCTGGCCGTGCTGAACGTAGCC
>CAXUEB010000464.1:2069-3074 GCA_964249775.1 uncultured Spirosoma sp. | reverse complement strand
GTGACGGTACCCGCCGACGTACCGGCCCACAGCACCGTAGCCCCGACGAGCGGCACGCGTTTGCCGTTGGCGGTTTCGGCCGGTCCGACGCTTTGGACGCTGCCCCGCACGGTAGCGGTAACGGGCTGGGTGATTAGATTGGTTGAAGCGATTGAATCAACCGGTAATTTAGGAATGAGCGTGGTATCAGACTGGGCGAAGGCCAGGCCAACAAGCCCCGGCCAAACGACCAGCGCCACAAGCCAATTACGAAGAAAATGCATGATTTCGTTGATTAATGAGAAGCACAAGAAGCCCGCATCAGCACGATGCAGGAGCCGTGAATTCAATCAACCTATCAGAGCAGAAGACTGCGGACGAGCGTCAGAATGTCGCGCCCGGAGGGAGAAGGGGGTGACTCAACGACCGAAAGGGATGACGACTGCCGGTCAAAGATCCATTCGGTGAGGTAGGTAATGATCGCTACAACGCCCGCCAGCACCGTTTCGGTAACGGTTTTGACGAACTTGGCAATGAGCTGGCTCAACGACGACTGCGCGTCTACGTTCTCATAACTGCTTTCATTCTGGCAGCAGTCAGTTTTCTTAAGGACGGTCTGTTTCGGTGGCATCGGCTGGCCATCGGCCGCGCAGCCCGACTGCGGTTTAGCGTCGCTGAACGCAACCACCATCGTCTTTTTGGTGCCGCGCATCTGGCACGAATGCTCAACCAGGCCAAAGCCGGTACTGCTCAGCAGCACGACGCAGGCCATCAGGAGGTTGAACAACTGGAACAGAGCGCGTTTCATCGTGACTCAAATATCCGCAACGAATGAGTGCGGGGCAAGTAAACAAGCTGAAAAACAAAAGTTTTATGAAAAAGAAACGCCATTCTGTAAAAACGAATGGCATTTCGGAATACTAAACCGTTTCGGCTTCCGGCTCAGCGACCTCGCTTAGGGGACGTAGGTTACGCTGCTCGTCTTCGTTAAAGGGAAAGATGTCGATAATCTTAGTCAAGTTCACG
>CAXUEB010000464.1:1382-2059 GCA_964249775.1 uncultured Spirosoma sp. | reverse complement strand
TATCTGCACTGGAAAAATTCAACGCAAGTTCTTTGGGGCGAAATCCAAGAATTGTGTACGAACGGCTGGTAATTTTACTCATCCGACAGCGTGCCATCGGATGAGTTCGCGTTCAGGGCGTTATACCGTCTCTGGCTCGCTTTGGGTCACTTCGCTGAGCGGACGCAGGTTGCGCTGCTCTTCTTCGTTGAACGGAAAAATGTCAAGAATCTTCGTCGTGTTCACGTCGGTAATCTCGTACGGATCGAGCGCGGTTTTCAGGCTTTGCTCGATGCGTTCGTAGGCTTGTTTGGGCGTCCCAGCGTTCACCAGCATCAGACTCGGCGTTTTCTTTTGCTTACCCGTCTTTTCATCATCCGTGATGAACATCGCCTTTACTTTATACCACACCTCGCCCGCGTCATCGTGGTGAAACACGTCGGCGAGTTTCATGCGGGAGATGTCGGTGATTTCAAAGTCTGGGGTATTGGCCGCAATCTCCTGGTAGAGCCGGGCTTCGGCATCCGTATACGATACAGCGTCGACTAAATAAGCCTCCGTAACGGTTTTTTGCTTGATAAACTCTTCGTTGCGGGTGCCGACGGTTGCGTCGTCGATGGGTTGCTGATAGCGGATTTTTCCGAGAAACCAGTTAGGCATTTTTTGGGGATTTGATACGTAAATGTAACAGAAAAGGC
>CAXUEB010000464.1:0-1372 GCA_964249775.1 uncultured Spirosoma sp. | reverse complement strand
TAATAGGACCACACCGGGGCAGACAAACCGCTTATACGAAGCCATTTGATCCTGTTTCACTGATTGATTAACAGCTTACGGCTGATAACTTTACCGTGCTTCTTAACCTGAATAATGTAAGAACCGGTTGACAGACCCGATACGTCAATTTTGAGCCGGTCAGTCTTACTGGTCGACGTTGACCGCACCTTGCCCGACATATCGATAATGGTAACAACAGCATCACTAACTCCTTCAACCGTAACGACGTTCGCGGCCGGATTCGGGTACACCACGAAGCCATTCTCCGCTTGTTGGTTGGCAGGCAGCGCGGTTCCTTCCCGGCTACCCGGCTGGCTCAGCTTCGTGAACCGGAATTTCTGGTTGTCATTGCCGTGGCTGGGCCATTGAATGATAGTGCCGCCATTAGTTAACGAATTGTCCGCAACGTCGAGGCACTTCTGACTGTGCTTCGCTACAATCTGGTAATAGCCACCGCCCACGTCGACTAACCTGAACTGCTGGTTGTCACCACCGGTGTAAGTCGACTGCTGAACCGCGGCACGGTCGGCCGTGGAGTTGCCCCGAACGTCAAGCGCTTTGCCACTGTGGACGGCCTTGATCGAGTAGTAACCGTTGCCGAGGTCGTTCATGATCCACTTCTGGTTGTTGCCGCCCACGTACGTCCACTGATGCACGACCGCGCCGTCGGCCGTGGAGACGCCACTTACGTCCACCACCTTGCCGCTGTGCTTGGCCGTGATGCTGTACGTCGCCCCCGACTGGATACCGGAGCTGCCCCCACCCGTGGTGAAACTGGCCGTGTAGGTCGTGTTGGCGTCGGGCACGGTAATGCGGCCGCCCCCACCAACGCCGGGGCTCCAGCCCGTAAACGTATAGCTCGTTCCGTTTAAGGTCTGGGTGGCTGATGCCCCCAGCGTCAATGCCGTACCCGACACAAACGAACGGGCGTACGGCGCGGTCTGGGGTTGTCCATCGACGGTTACTTGCAGGCCCGAGGGGTTGGTTGCTACGTTCAGCGTTACCAGCTTCGGATCAACATCCACCGAGACGGTCGACGCGCTGCCTTGCGAGTCAGTTACCGTCAGGAAGAGCCGGAACCAGACATCCGACGCGGTTTCGCCTTCTACGGGAACGACGAAGCTGCCGCTACGTCCGTCGCTCGCCACCGTTGGCGTCGGGCCCGGGTGCGTATGCTCGGCGTGGTAGAACACCACCTGCCATTTGAAGGCGCTGGCCGGGAGGTTGCTGTCTTCGGGGTCCGTGCCGGTACCCGTAAACTGGATCACCGCGCCCCCCCCGGTACAGGCTACCGTCAGCGGGCGTGAGAATGCGGGCCGTGGGTGCCTGGTTACCGCTTACCGTCAAGGTT
>CAXUEB010000463.1:0-3082 GCA_964249775.1 uncultured Spirosoma sp. | reverse complement strand
ATAATCACGCCGTTGGCCGCCCGCGAGCCGTAGAGCGCGGCTGCGTTGGGGCCTTTCAGAACGCTGATTTCTTTAATGTTGTCGGGATTGATTTCGGACAAGCCCCCACCGAACTGCTTTTCGGACGTTTGCTGAATCGGAACGCCGTCGACCACAATCAGCGGCTGGTTATTACCCGATACCGACGCAGCCCCGCGAATCTGAATGGCCGAGCCGCTGCCCGGTCCGCCGTTGCTGCTGATGCGCAGGCCCGCCACTTTGCCCGACAGGGCATTGGCGACGTTCGTGGCCCGCGCTTCGGTCAAGGCAGTTCCTTTGATTTCCTGCACGCCGTAGCCGAGTGATTTAACTTCTTTTTTCACCCCAAAGGCCGTTACGACCACTTCGGAAAGCGACCGAACATCGGCGCGCAGGGTATAATCGAGCGTCGAGCGGCTACCCACGTTGACTTCATCCGTTGTAAAGCCAATGGAGCTGAACGTTAAAACGGCCTCGTCGCCGGGAACGCTAAGCGTGAATTTACCCCGCGCGTCGGTCGTCGTGCCGACGGTCGTGCCCTTCAGAACGACGTTCACGCCGGGCATGGGGCCTTCCTCCGACGTGACAGTGCCGGTCAGTAAACGACTTTGGGCCTGAGCCGCCAGCCCCGCGCAACACCAGAAGAGCACGTAAAGCAGTAGTTTTCTTCGCATAAAATTAGAGAGGTTGTAACGGTTGCCTGCGCCCGATTGTCCGGGCGATGCCGAATACTGGCCGCCCGATCCGAACCGCCCAAACCAACCGGGCGCAATGCAACCGTTTCGCCGACGTCGGAGTCGGCTGGTGAATTTGAAATTAAATGCAGTGTAGATTTTCCAGTGACCCAATCCGGCGGCAAGCGCCGACGGTGGGCTAATTCATACGTTATACGCAGGTTGGTGTTCCGGCAAACTGCCGAAGCCAACCCCACATCCGAATCACCGACGGCGAACGCCGGGGTTCGGAAGGCATCGAATTACTCCACAAGTGCGGCCAGTGAGCAATCCGATTAAGAAGAATTCCGTTTCTGTTGAAACGACGAATCAAATATAGGCTATAATTCATTAAACCAAACTCTGTTCTGATATTTTTTTGTTTTACCTCTATAAAATTTTATGTTGTACTATTATTTCCAAATAAAATGTAAATTCATCAGTAAACTTTTTCTTCATTAAGTGCAAAACCTGGTTTTCCAGTCTGATTCATTTCATTAAGTTGCTTCTTTGCCGGTTTAAGGTCAACTTTGAACCCACTTCTCTAAATTTTCTCACCCAACACCCATCGGCTTATGCAGCTACGTTTACGCAGTGTGTTTCTCTTACTGCTTTATTTGGTCACGGCCCGACTAACACACGCCCAGGATCGCACGATCTCGGGTCGAATCACTTCTGCCGACGACAACGCGCCCATTCCCGGAGCCAGCGTTGTCGTGCGTGGCACCACGCGCGGGACCAACACCGACGCTACCGGTAACTTTCGCATTCAAGCCACTAAGGGTCAGGTGCTGCGCGTCAGCTTCATCGGGGCCGCGACGCAGGACGTAACCGTGGGCAACGCCGATGTCGTTAACGTAGCGCTCCGGCAGGAAGCGAGTGCCCTCAACGAGGTGGTCGTAACGGCGCTCGGTATCAAGCGGGAAAAACGACAGTTGGGCTACGCCGTAACGGAAGTAAACGGGACCGACTTAGCCAACTCCCAGCGCGACAACTTTATCAACGCGCTGCAAGGCCGGGTGGCCGGGTTGCAGGTCGGTACGTCGAGCGGCATGCCCGGCTCGTCGTCGTCGGTCATTATCCGGGGTATCAACTCGATCAGTGGCAGCAACCAGCCGCTGTACGTCATCGACGGTATGCCCATCAGCAACCGCACCATCGAAAGCAACAGCTTCGCGTCGTCGCGGGCGGCAACGGGCCAGTCGACCGAAAACCGGACGGTCGATTTCAGCAACCGGGCGCAGGACATCAACCCGAACGACATTGAAACCATTACGATTCTGAAGGGTCCCGAAGCGGCCGCCCTCTACGGCGTCGAAGCGGCCA
The DNA here is from genome assembly GCA_964249775.1 of uncultured Spirosoma sp. Classification (GTDB taxonomy): domain Bacteria; phylum Bacteroidota; class Bacteroidia; order Cytophagales; family Spirosomataceae; genus Spirosoma. The sequence continues at coordinate 1,025 of CAXUEB010000463.1, read as the reverse complement.
ACGGGGCCATTATCATTACGACCAAGAAAGGCCGCGCCGGGCAGGGCCGGATTAATTACACCAACAGCTTTTTGTGGCAGCAAACCGGTCCGCTGCCCGAAACACAGCGCGTGTACGGGCAGGGCAACAACGGCGTCACGAACAACACCAACTTTAACGCCTTCGGACCGCGCTACGCCGAAAACACGCCGTTTTACGACAACGCGCAAAACTTTCTGCGCATCGGTACGGGGCAGCGCCACAACCTGTCGTTCGACGGCGGCACCGACCGCTACACGTACCGCCTGTCGGCGGGTTACACCGATAACCGGGGGGTGATTCCGACGACGGCCTACAAACGGCTCAACCTGACGCTCGGCGGCACGGCCAAGATCACCGACAAGCTGTCGCTCGAATCGACAATTCAGTACATCAACACCGACAACGTAAAGGTCTCGAAAGGTGCTAACAGCTTCCTAATCGGTATGCTGTCGTGGCCGGCGGGCAACGACATGAGTCAGTACCTCGACCCGGCCACCGGGCAGCGGGTGCGCCTGACGGTTGGTAATTCGGAAGTGGAGAACCCGTATTTCGACGTGTATAAAAACCAACTGCGCGACCGGGGCAACCGCGTCGTTACTAACGTTGGCATGACCTACGCGGCTACCGACTGGCTGACGCTGTCGGCCCGCATCGGGCTGGATGCCTTCTCGACGCAATACCTGATCAAATACCACCCCGAATCGAACCGGGCGGGCGGGGTCATCGGCGGCTCGTTCGACCAGGCGACCGACAACAACCGGACGCTGACGGGTCAGTACTTTGCTACACTCAAGCGCGATTTTGGCAAACTAAGCACGTCGGTGCTCGTGGGGCAGGCGATCTACGATTACCGCTACGACGTGCTGGCCACGCGGGGCGAAAAGTTTCTGGACCCCAACTTCGCGTCGATCAACAATACCGACCCGCTGACGCAGAAATCGTTGTCGACCCTGCGGCAACGACGGCTGATCGGCGCTTTCGGGCAGGCTACCGTTGGTTACGAC
>CAXUEB010000462.1:2144-3100 GCA_964249775.1 uncultured Spirosoma sp. | reverse complement strand
CAACAACGGATCAACGCCCCCGTTTGCCATGGATACGTACGTAGCGCCGGGCGGCAACGCCATTCTGAATCCAGCGGGTGCCGGTTTTCGGGATTCGGGCGCAATCATCGTCAGCGCAGCCACCTCGACGGCACCGCACACCCGGATGGTGTGGGCACCCCACGGCCAGCGAATTGACAATTACGCCTGGGGAGACGACATTAATACGCTCAATTCAAACGACGGCGGAGCCACCAATCTCTACCAAACCGGTTTTGGTGGTACGTCGGGCGCGTCGCCAATGATTACAGGCGCGGCTTTAGCCATCAACGGCATTGCCGAAGCATCGCTGGGCTTCCGGTTCGGGCCGCGCCAGATGCGGGCGCTGCTGCGAAACCCGGCCACCGGTACTGCTCCTTCCCCCGCCGAAGCAACGCAGATCAGCGTTATGCCCAACTTGCGCCAGATCATCGACACGCTTATCAACGTTACGCCGGACCTCTACGTCCGGGATTTTGTTGGCGATACGGGCAACCCGCACACGGGTGCTATTTCGGCCAGCCCCGACATTATTGTTCGCCCGGCCCCCGAAGCAAATCCACAAACGGCGTTTGGCGAAGGCAGCGGCACCGAAAACGACACAACTTTAGGCAGTAGTGTGGTGGCCGCAACGGATCACTCTATCTACGTGCGGATGCGCAACCGGGGCGGCTCGGCGGCCGCTAACGTGCAGGCAAGGGTGTTCTGGTCGCCACCCGCGTCGCTGGTCACCCCCGACCTCTGGACGCTGGCCGGATCAACCACGCTGGCTACAGTGCCGAACGGCAATCAGCTCACCGTGTCCGACGCCATCACCTGGCCAGCCGCGAGTGTGCCGCCCGCCGGTCACTACTGCTTTGTCGGGCTGGTTGGCAACGCGCTCGATCCGGCCCCGGCCCCGGCCGCCTTCAATGACTGGAACAATTTTCAGCAGTTCA
>CAXUEB010000462.1:0-2134 GCA_964249775.1 uncultured Spirosoma sp. | reverse complement strand
CAACTAAATCCGTTCCAGCAAACGATGCTGAAGGGCATGAAACTACCCGCCAAGTACCGAGGCAAATGCCAGTTGCTGCTGCATATTCCGAAGCCACTGCGCAAAAAAGCGTTCCAGGTTGTGCTCCGCCAGTTTTATCGGGGTCTACAGGTGGGTGGGCTTACGTGGCAGACTGGTGCCCGAACGTTGTGATCGCGTCGCATTGATCAACAGAACACCCGGCGTCACTTATGACTCCGGGTGTTCTGCATGTAGTAGATTGGCACATTGCAGCGTCGAAAACAGCTGACTGACTCTACTCCCACTCAATGGTGGCCGGGGGCTTGGACGAGATATCGTACACCACGCGGTTAACACCCTTGACGCGGTTGATGATTTCGTTCGATACGTCGGCCAGAAACTCGTAGGGCAGGTGCGCCCAGTCGGCGGTCATGCCGTCGACGCTCGTGACGGCGCGGAGAGCCACCACGCGCTCATACGTGCGTTCGTCGCCCATAACACCCACCGACTGCACCGGAAGCAGCATCGCCCCCGCCTGCCAGACTTTGTCGTACAGGCCCTCGCGTTTGAGACCGTCGATGAACAAGGCATCCACCTGTTGCAGAATATCGACTTTTTCGGGGGTAATGTCGCCCAGAATACGAATCGCCAGGCCCGGTCCGGGAAACGGGTGCCGACCCAAAATGGCTTCGGGCAACCCAAGCGTCCGGCCCACGGCCCGCACTTCATCTTTGAATAGCGTGTTGAGCGGCTCCACGACTTTCAGCTTCATGAAATCGGGCAGGCCACCCACGTTGTGGTGCGACTTGATAGTGGCCGACGGACCTTTGACCGAAACCGACTCAATCACGTCGGGATAGATGGTCCCCTGCCCCAGCCACGACACGCCCTCGATTCGGTGCGCTTCGTGGTCGAACACCTCAATAAACGTTCGGCCAATGGCTTTGCGCTTGGCTTCGGGGTCGGTCAGGCCAGCGAGGGCGGTGTAGAATTGTTCCTTGGCATCAACGCCTTTCACGTTCAGGCCCAGCGTTTTATATGATTCCAGTACGCCCTCGAACTCGTCTTTCCGCAGCAGCCCGTTATCGACGAAGATGCAATACAGATTTTTGCCAATGGCCCGGTGAATGAGCGTAGCGGCCACCGACGAGTCGACCCCACCCGACAGCCCCAGCACGACCCGGTCGTCGCCCAGTTTTTCTTTTAGCTGCGGAATGGTCGTGTCGGCGAACGACTCAGCAGTCCAGTTCTGCGAGCAGCCGCAGATGTCGACCACAAAATTGTGGAGCAGCATCTTACCCTGGAGCGAGTGCGTCACTTCGGGGTGAAACTGAATTCCATACGTCGGCTCCCCGTCCACTTCAAAGGCGGCCACGTGAACGGTATCGGTAGACGCAATGATGCGAAAATTATCGGGTACGCTCGTGATCGTGTCGGCGTGCGACATCCAGACCTGCGAATGAGGATCGAGGCCGTGCATCAGGGGGCTGTCGGCGTTGACAGTGCCGAGTTTGGCCCGGCCGTACTCCCGAATGGCCGACGCCTGCACCTCGCCCCCGCTGCTGTGGGCCAGCAGTTGCGCCCCGTAGCACACACCCAGCAGGGGTATCTTGTGCCGGAATGAAGCCAGGTGTACATTGGGCGAATCGGCATCGCGCACCGACGAAGGGCTGCCGGACAGAATGACGCCTTTTACGTCGGGGCCAATAGCAGGAATTTTGTTGTAGGGATGAATTTCGCAGTAAACGTTCAGTTCGCGTACCCGGCGGGCAATGAGTTGGGTGTACTGCGAGCCAAAATCAAGAATCAGAATCTGTTCGGTGGCCATGAGGGGTCTCTAAAATGCAAAGTTAGGACCTTAAGGGAATGTAGAATGAATAATGTGGGACGAATAATGACGATGGGGCGGAGTGAGCACTTATTCGGTGTCGCCCATTTGATTAATCATCCATTATTCATTGCACATTCGAGGCCACCCACGCGGTTCATTACTCTACCGGTACAGCAGGTACTTCTGCCGGATTTGTTTGTAGGCGTTCAGCGCGGGTTGCCAGCCAGCCCGGATTTTTTGGGCAGAAACGCCCGCCAGCATCTGAAGCCGCAGTTGGTCGGTGCCCGCTAATTTGTCAATGTA
>CAXUEB010000461.1:1736-3109 GCA_964249775.1 uncultured Spirosoma sp. | reverse complement strand
GTACTGTTCAACCTGACGAACCTGCAACCGCCGGTTGATGAACCCGCTCCGCAGCGCGCTCAGCACGCCCCGCGTTTCGTGTTTAACGCCGTCTAATTCGTCTTGCCGCAGCACTCGCCCCACCCGAATGCCCATCGACTGCAAGTGCACGTTGATCAGCCGAATCGTGTCGGCTCCGAGCTTAATGTCTGCCCAAAGCACGCCGTTGACGCCACTTCCAAACGGCTTTCCGCCCGACCGAACGATGGGGTAACGCGAGAAAATCACCAAGCCAAGGCTGCCGTCGCCCCCGTCTGTCCGATCGGGGTGCAGCAGCGCCGAATACCGGTAACCCGCCCGCGGAAACCGGCGCATGAGATCGTAGTCGGGCAGCGTTGTCGACACAAACAACTCCTGGAAGCACTTGATGGGCGCGTCGTGCCGCAGAATGTAGTTCATCGTGCGCCGAACGGTGGGTAAACTCACGCGCCGTTCCAAATTGGCGTCCAAACCGAACGATTGCAGGTTGTAACTGAGCACGGCAAACGTTCCCGGTGGTTGCTGGCCGGAGGGAGTTTCGGCGGGCGAGGCCTTGAACGCGAACGTGCGGGAACCAAACAGTCCAATACCGACGAGCAGGGCGATGCCCGACAAGCCGCTACGCCAGGACCGCGCCGTTAGCCAAAGCATGACCAGCACCAGATTCAACAACCACGCTACGGGCAGCGAAATCAAAATCATGCCCGCCAGCCAGTGTTCGGTTGGCAAGGCGTACAGCAGCCAGTAACCAAGCAGGGTGTATAAAACCAGCAGCAGATTAAGCGACCAGAGCACAGACCGGAAAAAATACGCAATCCATTGACCGATGCGAAACCGTGTCGCCATAGTATCGTTTAAAGAGCTATTAAAATCGTTTGGGTTCAAAATTAGGGCATTACCATTACAAACGCGGCATAGCCCCCGCGGTGGGGACTTGCGCAAGCTCAACCAATGTGTTATCTTTGCCCAGTAGATACCGTACGGCGTTGATGAAAAAAAGGGAGTTGAACTCCCTTTTTTGTTAGCCCTACCCAATGGACGACAAAACGAAAGTAACCGAGTTGCTGCAACCTTACCTGAGCGATGGGCGGCTGTACATCGTTGACGTACAGGTAGCTGGTCGGCAGGGTGGTCGGTTGAAGGTAACCGTCTTGCTCGACAGCGACGCGGGCATTACAATCGACGAGTGCGCCGATATCAGCCGGCAGTTGGGCAACCAAATGGACGAGCTGAATTTTTTCGGCGAGGCTCCCTTTACGCTGGAAGTTTCCTCGCCGGGCGTCGACTTTCCCCTGACGTTTCCGCGGCAGTACGTGCGCAACGTGGGGCGGCAGTTGATGGTTACGCTCGCCGAC
>CAXUEB010000461.1:0-1726 GCA_964249775.1 uncultured Spirosoma sp. | reverse complement strand
TAATCGGTGGCCGACGATCACATCGTGTTGGCCATTGAGCCGGAAAAGAAGTCGAAGAGCAAAAAGAAAAAAGAAGCCGACCTGACCGTCGACGTGCCCACCGGCCCTACGCCGTTGGCCTTCGACCAGATTAAGAAGGCTAACGTAGAACTATCGTTTAAATAGTTTGTGGTTAATCGTTTGTGGTTAAAGGGCACTTAGGTAGTAGCTGACCATGAACGACGAACCGTAAACTGCAAACTAACGCAGCAATGACCAGTGGATTATTAATCGAATCATTTGCGGACTTCGCCCGGTCGAAAAACATTGACCGGCCGACGATGATCACCATTCTGGAAGAAGTCTTTCGGACAATGATTCGTAAAAAATATGGCACCGACGAAAATTTTGACGTCATTATCAACGCCGAAAGTGGTGATTTGGAAATGTGGCGCACCCGCGAAATCGTAGACGACGAATCGGAAGACATCTGGGATTACGACAAGATCCCTTTAGCCGAAGCGCGCCGGATTCAGGACGACTTTGAAGTAGGCGAACAAGTGGCCGAAGAAGTGAAGTTGGAAGACTTTGGTCGACGAGTAGTGCAGACAGCCCGCCAAACCTTGATTCAACGAATCAAGGATATGGAAAAAGAGATACTGTATCAGAAATACAAAGATCAGGTTGGCGACTTAGTTAGTGCGGAAGTGTATCAGTTATTGAAGCACGAAATTATTTTGATAGACGGCGAAAGCAATGAGTTAAGCCTGCCACGAACGGAACAGATCCCGAAAGATCGTTACCGCAAGGGCGAAGCCGTGAAAGCGGTCATTAGTCGGGTCGATATGCTCAACGGAACGCCCAAAATTATCTTGTCGCGCACCTCACCGGTGTTTCTGGAGCGGTTGTTCGAGATTGAAGTGCCCGAAATTTACGACGGTCTGATTTCGATCCGCAAGATCGTACGCGAACCCGGCGAACGGGCCAAAGTTGCCGTTGAATCCTACGACGACCGCATCGATCCGGTAGGAGCCTGCGTGGGCATGAAAGGTTCGCGGATTCACGGTATCGTGCGCGAACTGGGCAACGAAAACATCGACGTGATTAATTACACCGAAAACCTCGAACTGCTCATCAGCCGGGCCTTGAGTCCGGCCAAAGTCAGTTCGATGCAGATCGACCAGCAAACCCGGCGCGTGTCGGTGTTTTTGAAACCCGACCAGGTTTCGCTGGCCATCGGTAAAGGCGGGCAGAACATTAAGTTGGCCGGCCGGCTGGTCGACATGGAAATCGACGTGTTCCGCGATAACGAAGGGCAGGAAGACGACGAAGACGTTGACTTAATGGAATTCTCCGACGAGATTGACGAGTGGATGATTCAAGAGCTTCGCAAGGTGGGTCTCGATACGGCCAAAAGCGTCCTGGCGTTGAGCAAGGAAGAGCTTGTTCGCCGGACGGACCTCGAAGAAGACACCGTCGAAGAAATCGTCAGCATCCTTAAACAAGAGTTTGAATAACCAGTGAAGTGTGAATGATGAGGAGTGAAGAGCGTACAACGTGTTACTGATCGTGTTGTCCACTCTTCATTTTTCACTTTTCACCATTCACTTTTATTCTGCGGGATTTTAATTCCACAAAGTATTGTTCATACCATACTAACAACCGTTAAATTTGCCCCATATAGACCGAACATATGGCAGAAGATAAGTCAATGCGCCTGAGCCAAGTGGCAAAAATTCTCAACACG
>CAXUEB010000460.1:2734-3160 GCA_964249775.1 uncultured Spirosoma sp. | reverse complement strand
CCGGCCGGATTCGTCGTGGGTGTTTACTTACTACAAAGGGCACTTCTGGGACGACGTTGACTTTGCCGACGAGCGGTTCGTCAGGACGCCGGTATTGCAACGCAAGATTGACCGCTACCTGAAAGAACTAACCGTGCAGGTGGCGGATTCGCTCATCAAAGAAGCCGACCTTATCGTCGGTAAAGCACGGGCGGGCAAAAACAAGGAGATTCAATCGTACGCGATCTGGTACATCACGAGTCAGTACGAGCAGCCGAAGGTAATGGGTACGGACGGGCTATACGTCCACATGTTCGACACGTATTACAAGACCGGCATCATGCCCGTGACCGATACGTCGACGATTCGGAAAATCGGCGAACGCGTGGCCTCGCTCAAACCGACGCTCGTGGGCAAGGTGATGGTACCGCCCAACGTTAGCGATAC
>CAXUEB010000460.1:0-2724 GCA_964249775.1 uncultured Spirosoma sp. | reverse complement strand
GCCATCAAAGCCGATTACACGGTGGTTTATTTCTACGCGCCCCACTGCGGACACTGCCGCGAGAGCGCACCCAAACTCAAAAAGTTTGTGGATACTTACAAGGGCAAAGGCGTGGAAGTGTTAGCGATTGCGGTCGAAGATAGTCCGGAAGAGTGGAAAAAATTCATCCGCGAGTTTAAGCTCGAAAAAGCGGTCAACGGCTTTGACTATTCGTTCCGCACCGACTTCCGCCATCAATACGACGTTTGGACGACGCCGACCATTTACGTCCTCGACCGGACTAAGAAGATTATTGCTCGTAAACTACCCGTCGAGCAGATGGAAGATTTTATGCTGTTTCACAAACGGCAGCAAGCCGCTCAAAAGCCCGCCGTTGCGCCATCAAATGCCAAGGCGAGCGCAAAAAAGTAGCTCTGGCACTCTTGCCGGAGCTACGTTACTTCATCTTCGTCCGCTTTACCAAGTACGCGGTTAGAATCTGCTCGAACCCCTGCGCGATGTCGGCTTCGACAAAGTCAATCTTATACTGTCCACAGCGGAGTTTCAGTTCCTGAAAATAGTTTTTAACGGCCTGCTGGTAGGTGTCGCGCACCTGCCCCGGCTGAAGCCTTACCTTCTCACCCGTTTCGAGGTCGATAAACTCGTAAGGACGCTCGTCGAAGGCGAAATCTTCTTCGGTTTTCTTATCCGTAACGTGGAACAACAGGACCTCGTGCAGGTTATGACGCAGGTGTTGCAGAGCCGAGAATAGGGCGTCCGACTTCTCACTGTTCTCGAACATATCGCTGAAAATCACCACCAGCGACCGCTTGTTGATCTTTTCAGCCACCTGATGAATCACGTCGGCCGCGGACGTTCGGCGCAACGGCTTGGGCTGAATCATTAACTGATCCAGTTCCGTAAACAGCTTGTGCACATGCGAAGGCGTCGACTTAACCGGCGTTTGCAAATCAATCTGGTCGGCAAAGGTCGTTAGGCTAACGGCGTCTTTCTGCCGCTGGAGTAGATAGGCCAAACAAGCCGACGCCATCACGCTGAACGTCATTTTGCCGTAGGTAGTCGGGTTAGCGCCCAGTTCCGGGTAATACATCGACGACGAGGAGTCGATGAGTAAGTGACAGCGTAGGTTGGTTTCTTCTTCGTAGCGCTTGACGAACAGCTTCTCAGTCTTGCCAAACACCTTCCAGTCAATGTAGCGCGTCGATTCGCCGGTGTTGTAGAGTCGGTGTTCGGCAAACTCGACCGAAAACCCGTGGAACGGCGATTTGTGCAGGCCCGTGATAAAGCCTTCGACTAACTGACGAGCCAAAAACTCAACGTTGCCGAACGAGCGAACCTGTCCGAGATCAATGGGTTGTTTCATTCGCTAAACTTTGCGAAAATTTGGGACTTTACCAACGGTTCACCCATGAAAAAACCGTCCGACGTCTCCAGCAGGAATCGCACGGAAAGACGTCGGACGGTTTGTTGTACCGCGGCTTGAAGCGCCCGGTACGTTGGTGGGTTACAACACCGGCTCTAACTGGGGCTGAAACAATTCGGGCATATTAAACAAGGGAGCGGGCGCAAACGCAACCGCGCGACCCTTGCCAACCACGCGAAGCGATACGTTGGCGACCCCTTTGGAAAGCATACCGAGCGCACGGGCGGCTGAGTGGGTCAAGTCAATAACCCGGTGTTTGGCAAACGGCCCGCGGTCGTTAATTCTGACAATTACGGAGCGTTGGTTATCTAAATTCGTTACTTCAACCAACGTGTTTAAAGGTAAGGAGCGGTGAGCACCAGCGAGAGCGTCCGCATCAACGCGTTCGCCGTAAGCCGTCTTGCGACCGTTAAACTTTTTGGCGTAAAAAGACGCTTTGCCTTTCTGTATGAGGCCTGGAATGGCCTCTGCGGGTTTTACACTGCTAAAAAACAGCATAATGGACACAATGAAATTCATACAGCTATGGGTTACGTGAAACGGTTCGATGAGCAGATATCCGCCCCTGCGAGCGCTTCCCTCATCCCCAAAAAGTGCAATTCCTGTCAAACAAAGGTAAACGACAGCCCCTTAGTAGCCAAGCTTTTACCAAGAAAGTTGTAGAACGGCCTCCACAACTGCCCTAATTTTTGAGGCTATTTTTCCCCAAAATATTGTTTGCAGCTTCTTTCGTTATGCCTCAATTGCGCGTATTTTAGCGGCTGTAAACACACTAAACCTTGTGGATTGTGGAGGAGCCAGAACAGGAGAAAAGTTATTCGAAACGGGTTCGGGCGGGCCGACGAACGTATTTCTTCGACGTTAAGTCTACGCGCGCGAACGATTACTACCTGACCATTACGGAGAGCCGCCGACACCCGCAGGGGGATGGATTCACGTACGAAAAACACAAGTTGTTTCTGTACAAAGAAGATTTCGCTAAATTCATCGAAGCGTTGCAGGAAGCGGTCGACCACGTCCAAACGGAACTTATGCCCGACGTTGATTTCAGCCGGTACGCCGGGCGCGAACGCGACGAATTGGACGACTTCGCCAGCGAACTCAAATGGGAATGACCCAACTCCGCGGATGATCTGATTCTACGCGCGCTTGCCTATTGGGCTTTATCGACTCCTTCTTCCGACCGCTTTCGGCAACCCGCTGAAGGCTTTTTTTGCGGTCCGTCGTTGCGATGGTCCGCCACGGCGGTTGTAATTTTGTCGAAACTATAAAGAGTAAACGAGTTGGAGAATGAACGAGCG
>CAXUEB010000459.1:2508-3163 GCA_964249775.1 uncultured Spirosoma sp. | reverse complement strand
GGTGCCCCGTTAGGGTCAGCTAAGAAAACCAATAGCGTATCCGGGAGACATTGTTTTATGCCGACACCGGCTGCTTGCTTCTTACTCCCTTCGTTTGTAGTGCTGGCGGGCAAAGCGCATAAATGTATCGGCAAGGCCTTCGCTCACACCCTGCAACTGAATCGAGTAAAAGTCGCGCTGGATACTGAGGCCCTGTACGTCGAGAACATTCAGCGTGCCCACGCGCAACTCGTTCTGAACGGCGAAAACTGATATGAACGCCATACACCGCGAACTGCTGAGGTACGATTTAATGCTTTCGGTGCTGCCCAACTGCATCTCGACGGTTAGGTCGGTGAGCCGCAATCCCGCCCCGCGCAAGGCGTGTTCAACCACTTCGAGCGATCCTGAGCCACGTTCGCGCAACACAATCGGCACGGTCCGTAACTCGTCCAGCGTGATCTCGTCGCGGCCTGCGAGCGGATGGTCCGGGCGGCAGATGAGTACGAGTTCGTCTTTCACGAAGGATGTGTAGCGGATGTCGCTGTGGTGCGTCCGGCCCTCCACCAATCCTAAATCAATGTCGTTGTTGAGTAGGGCCTGTTCAATCTGCTCGGTGTTGCCGCTAAGGAGCGAGATGGCAACGTCGGCCGATTGCTCGTGGAACCGGGCCAGC
>CAXUEB010000459.1:0-2498 GCA_964249775.1 uncultured Spirosoma sp. | reverse complement strand
CAGCAGATTTCCCGCTGGTGTCAAACTTACCTGGTTACCGCGCCGGTCGAAGAGCGCCGTACCGAACTGATGTTCCAGTTCCTGAATATGTTTGGTCACGGCGGGCTGCGTCACAAACAGTTCGGCGGCTGCTTTGGTGAAGCTGAGCCGCTTGGCAACGGTGTAAAAAACAGTCAGGCGGAAGTCGAGCATAGGACAAACGTACGCACGAATCAGCGTTCCTTGGGTCGTTTGTAGAGTGGAACGGTGCTACAGGGTTCGCCGAAAAGCAGGCTTTGCACCACGGGCTGCAACACCCGCGTTAGCTCGACGTAAGCGGCCGTAGGCACGGGTACTTTGGAACAGCCTTTCACCACCACGCGGGCATCACGATAGTCTTCAGGATTGATCCTGGCAATAGCATCGAAATACAGTTTTTCGTCCAGGTCGGCCAGCGTTCCGAACACAACGGTGTTGGCGTAGGGCTGTAGTTGCAAGGTCAACAGCATATAGGCCCAAGTCGGTACAATGGCGTCTTCGGTACAGGTAATTGCCACGTTTTTACCCACGTACTGACGCCAGTCGTGTTCTTTCAGGAAAGCCCGAAAGTCTTTCTCTTTCAGAATCAGGCCCATATACAGGTTATCTTTGAGGTCATAAACGATCCGCTCACCGGGGTGATAATACGCTTCGAGATCGAGCGAGATAAGGCCACTGCCCGCTACCCGGTTGACAATTTCAGCTTCCATCTTCAGTAATGGATAATAGACAATGAGTACTGAAAAACGGTCGATAAAGCTCGTGCTGCTAACCATTGTTCATTACCCATTATACATTATCCATTAGGAGAAGGTTCTTTGCCAAGCCGCTCAAAAAACCGGCACGGGGTCGGTGTTTTTTTGCTACTTTTGTTCTACACGTTTAGTCTGAACCGCTATTTATCGATTGGCTTATGAAATTTATCGTCTCCTCGTCTGTCCTGCTCAAAAACCTCCAGCATATCAATGGCGTTGTGGCTACCAACCCAATCGTGCCCATCCTCGAAAACTTCCTGTTTCGCATTGAAGTTGGGTCAGATGCGTCCGGGGGGACACTGACTGTAACGGCATCGGATCTGCAAACGACCATGACGACGCAGATTCCGGTCGAAGCCAGCGAGAGCGGTGCCATTGCCATTCCGGCTAAACTGCTGTTGGATACGCTTCGGGGCTTGCCTGAGCAACCCATCACCATAAACATTGACGCCGAGACGTTCGGTACCGAAATCCTGACCGATAACGGCCGCTATAAGCTCTCCGGTGAGAACCCGATAGATTTTCCCAAACTGCCGACCGTCAGCAAGACACTGTCCGTCGATATGACGTCCGACGTGCTACTCGGGGCTATCAACAATACCGTCTTCGCCACCAGCACCGACGACCTGCGCCCGGCCATGACGGGGGTTTATCTGCAACTAAGTGAAGAAAACGCCACGTTCGTCGCTACGGACGGACACCGGCTCATTCGCTACCGGCGCACGGATTTAGGAAGTGGTTCATCGTCGGGGTCGGCCAGCACGTCGCTCATTATTCCGCGTAAAGCCCTTCAACTGCTCAAGGCATCGCTGCCCGAGGGCGTACCGGTGGTGGCTGAGTTCAGCCAGGCCAACGCATCGTTCACGTTTGGACCGACGCAGTTGATTTGCCGGTTGATCGACGAGCGGTTCCCGGATTACGAAAATGCTATTCCGACGAACAACCCCAACGTGATGACCATTGGCCGGACCGATCTGCTCAACTCGCTGAAGCGGATTATGATCTACGCCAACCGCACCACGCACCAAATTCGCTTATCGCTCAAAACCGGCGAATCGGGCCGCCCGTCGCTAACGATCTCGGCCGAAGATTTGGATTACGCCAACGAAGCAAACGAGAAACTCCTGTGCGACTACGACGGGGAGTCGATGGAAATTGGGTTCAACGCCAAATTGTTGGCCGAAGTACTGAGCAACCTCAGTGCCAAAATGATTACGCTCGAAATGTCGGCTCCTAACCGCGCCGGCTTGCTCATTCCGGCCGACAAGGAAGAGTACGAGGATATTCTGATGCTGATTATGCCGGTCATGCTGAACACCTACGCGTAGCCTGACTCGCCGGTTTAAGTTTGTGGTTTTTGGGTTCGGAGTTTGACTGTCGATCAGTTACGAGCTTAGAAGCCACAAACTTTTTTTGTCCCTATTATGAATCAAATTCCTGTTCCTCCTGAGCAAGGCCCGACCAAACGCGGACCGGCCCTTATCTTCATTTTCATCACGCTTCTGATCGACGTAATTGGATTGGGAATAATAATTCCTGTCGTACCGAAACTAATCGAGCAACTGATTGACGGTAATTTAAGCGAAGCGGCCAGCTACGGTGGGTGGCTCACCGCGGCCTACGCTGTTATGCAGTTCGTTTTTTCGCCAATCTTAGGTGGGCTAAGCGATCAGTTCGGGCGTCGGCCGGTGCTGCTGTTTTCGCTGTTCGGGTTTGGGCTGGATT
>CAXUEB010000458.1:0-3176 GCA_964249775.1 uncultured Spirosoma sp. | reverse complement strand
TCAGTACATTGACCCGTTCGGCGAATGACCGTTGGCAACTCAACCTGCTCACGGACGAGACGATCGAAGCCGATCGCGTTTTGGTCGCGACGGGCGGCTATCCGCAGCTACCGGCCTACGGCTGGTTACCCGAACAGGCCGAGCCGCTGATTGCGCCGGTGCCATCGCTATTTACGTTCAACGTGCCGGATAGTTTTCTGTTGCCCCTGGCGGGCGTGTCGGTGCCGAACGCCAAGGTGTCGGTCGTTGAAACCAATCAGGAACAGAGTGGCCCGCTCCTACTGACGCACTGGGGTTTTAGTGGCCCGGCGGTGCTGCGGTTGTCGGCCTGGGCAGCCCGCGAACTGGCGGAGCGTACGTACCGCTTTACGCTCCGCATCAACTGGCTACCAGACCTCAATGACACAACGTTGAAAGCAACTTGGCAGGACTTTCGGCAACAGAACGGCCGCAAACAGGTCATCTCGCAGAACCCGTTTGGCTTACCATCGCGGCTGTGGCAAGCGTTTGTGCTCAACGCAGACATTCAGGAAAGTCAACGCTGGGCCGACTTACCCGCCAAACTCGCCAATCGGCTCTTGGACCGGCTCACTAACAGTCAATTTCAGGTAGTGGGTAAAAGCACGTTCAAGGACGAGTTTGTGACCTGCGGGGGCGTTGCGCCCGATGCGCTTGACCTACAAACGCTCGAAAGCAAAGCGCAGCCGGGTTTGTTCTTCGCCGGCGAAGTCTTGGACGTAGACGGCATTACGGGCGGCTTCAACTTTCAGAACGCCTGGACAACGGGCTACGTCGCCGGTAAGCACATTGGGCAGCCGTAACGGTTCGTGTATTTGACTGATGACAGCACAACGGTATGGAGACAGTAACGCTATTCCAGTACGAACTTGAGCGCGGCAAAGCATTGCCCAGTAAAAATCACGCAAAAATTCAACGGAACTTAGTTTTTCAACTTGAATTGAATTAGGGCACTCAATTCGACGTACTGTCCGAAGTTAGCGTTGACTTGCCGTCGGGCGGTGCCGTGCCTGACGTAGCGCTGTACCCACCCACGCCCTACGATGCCTTCCATGATGAGATTGAGTTGACAACGCCCCCGCTCTGTGCCATCGAAGTTATCTCTTCGTCGCAGAACAACCAGACGTTCGTCAAAAAGCCGGACGGTATTTTGCGGCCGGTACGCGCTCGTGCTGGGTCATTGACCCGGTTTTTCGGCTGGTTCACGTGTTCGACGCACCCGAACAATACCGCACCTTCCAGGCCGGTCGCGATAGACAACTGACGGACGCCGTGATGAACATTACGCTTCCACTGGCGACCTTTTCCGGTAATTAGCCGGCCAGCACCGCCCACGCGGATTCTTCGTCCCGCTTTAACTGCGCCACTAAGGCGGGCAGACCATCAAACTTCGCTTCGGGGCGCAGAAACGCCCGAAAGCGGAGAGTCAGGTGCTCGCCGTAAATGTCTTTGTTGAAATCGAAAATATAGGTTTCAATCGTCTTACTCGTTCCGGCAACGGTCGGGCGAAAGCCGATATTAAGCATTCCACCGTGGATTTGGCCGCCGACCGGTTGGCCCGCGTACAGCACCTCAACCGCGTAAACACCGTTGGCCGGAATGAGTTTGAGCGGATCGTCCACCTGCATGTTGGCCGTCGGAAAGCCAATCGTGCGGCCGAGTTGCTGCCCTTTCACGATGGTACCCGTCAGGGTGTAGGGTCGGCCCAGAAATTGGTTGGCCGTGCGGATGTTGCCTTCGCCCAGCGCCGTCCTGATTTTGGATGAACTAACGCCCACGGCTTCAATGTCCTGCCGGGGAATTTCTTCTACCTCAAAGCCATACTCGGCCTGGTGCGCCCGGATGTAATCGAAGCCGCCTTCGCGGTCGCGCCCGAAGCGGTGATCGTAGCCGATAACGAGCTTTTTGGTGCCAATTCTGTCGATCAGAATCTGCCGGATATATTCTTCCGAGGTCAATTGCGAGAACGAACGCGTAAATGGAATTACCACCAGATGATTGACGCCTGCCTGATCGAGCAGGTCAATCTTCTCGTCCAACGTTGTCAGTAACTTCAGGTTTTGGCTGTCGTTGGAAACGACCGTTCGCGGGTGCGGCCAGTAGGTAATCAGTACCGACTCCCCGTCGCTGTCTTGGGCCGCTTCCGTCAGCCGGGCCAGAATGGTTTGGTGCCCCCGGTGAACACCGTCGAACGTGCCGCTCGTCACAACGGCGTTGCGTATCGGCTGAAGGTCGTCGAGACCGCGGTAAACAATCATAACGTCGTGGGGACAGCGGGGAATGGAGCGCGGCATTTGGCAATAAAGCCGTCAACGGTGTCGGCGTCGTCGACCCAGAAGTTGCCGATACGTGTCCGGCGCAGGGCGCTCATGTAGGCACCGTTGTTGAGAATCAAGCCCAAATCGCGTACCAAACTGCGAATATACGTGCCTTTGGAACAGACAATGCGAAAACTCACTTCGGGGAAGCGGTCGGCATCGGTTTCAAACACCGACACGTTTACTTGGCGGGCCTTGATACCGCCGTCGACCTGGTCCGCCGTTTCACCCCGGCGGGCTTTTTCGTACAGCCGCTCGCCGTTGACCCGCACGGCCGAGTAAATCGGTGGTACTTGCAGGATGTCGCCCGTTAGTTGGCGGGCGGCTTGCCCAATCTGTTCGGGCGTAATCCCGGCCGTATCGAACTCAGCATCGAAGGCGGTTTCGAGGTCAACGGAAGGCGTCGTTTTGCCCAGCACGAGCGTACCGGTGTATTCTTTTTCCTCAGCCTGATACCGATCAATCTGCTTGGTCATCTTGCCCGTGCACAGAATCAGCAGCCCCGTTGCGAGCGGGTCGAGCGTGCCGGCGTGCCCAATCTTTTTGAACTTACAGGCGTGTTTAAGCTTATTAGCCACGTCGAACGACGTCCACGTGAGCGGTTTGTCGATGAGGATAACTTGCCCTTCGTCTATTTGCATACAATGGATAGAACACAGATTGGACGGATACAACGGATTAAAACGGATAAATCAGTGTCAATCCGTTGTATCCGTCCAATCTGTGTTCCATTTTTTACAACACATCCAGCTCTACCCCGGCCGCGACCAACCCCAGCAGCAACAATCCCAGCGCGATGCGGTAGTAGCCAAACGCTTTAAAACCGTATTTGGTCAGAAA
>CAXUEB010000457.1:0-3215 GCA_964249775.1 uncultured Spirosoma sp. | reverse complement strand
CAACTGGGGTAGCTATAAGCAGTTCAACCCGTTTGACTTGAAGCGGTCGATTGGTTTCGGCGCGCGGATTTTCATGCCGGCATTTGGCCTAATCGGTATTGACTACGGCTACGGTTTTGACCGAATTCCGGGTACGTCCAACACCGGTAATCGGGGTCAGTTTCACTTCACGATTGGTCAGCAGTTCAGATAAGATTCCGGGGTGCTGAACGTTATGTAAACAGAAAATCATCGACCGTTAAACCCGCGCCAGTTGCCGGTGTCTAACGGTCGATGATTTAGCGTCTCTCCTTGACAATCAATTACTTTTAGCGAAAAAGTTGTCAGCCCTCATGAGAAAAGCTATTTTCTTCGTATTTTTGTCCTTGCTTGGACTTCCAAACTGGGCTTGGGCGCAGAAGTTTGGCTACGTCGATACGGAGTTTATTTTTAGTAAGAT
Source organism: uncultured Spirosoma sp. (assembly GCA_964249775.1). Taxonomy (GTDB): domain Bacteria; phylum Bacteroidota; class Bacteroidia; order Cytophagales; family Spirosomataceae; genus Spirosoma. Next base: position 2,776 of record CAXUEB010000457.1, on the reverse strand, counting down.
GCCGGAGTACCAAAAGGCACTTAGCGAAATTGACAAGTTTACCGACAAGTGGTCAAAGGACATCCAAGACAAGTACGTAGAGATTGAAAAATTGCAGCGTACCTACCAGGCCGAAGAAATTCTCCTAACGGAGGATATGAAACGGGACCGGCAGCGGGCCATCGCCGAAAAGGAACGCGAAGCCCGCGAGTACAACAACAAAGTGTTTGGCTACGAGGGCCTTCTAACCCAGAAAAAGAAGGAACTCATGAAAGCCCCGATGGATTTGGTGAACCGTGCCTTAGAGAAAGTGTCTGTGCAAAGGAAACTGGATTTCATTTTTGACAAAGCCAGCGATTTTGTCATGTTGTACACGAACCCCCGGCACGATTACACGGATTACGTGATGGAAGAACTGGGGCTGGATGCCGCCCTTAAACCAACGGCCGCCAATGGCAGCCCCGCAAGCAAAACAACCCCAACAACAAACCCCAAGTAGTAAAAACAACCATTAGTGATGAAGAAAAACCTCGTCATAGCGTTTGCCGCAGCAGCCCTCCTGGTGGGCGGTTTGAACGCACAGGCACAAGGCCAAAGCGCAACCACGACGACCACCCCGGCCGCCGGAGCGCCGTCCACTGGTCCGTTGAAGTTAGGCTATACGAATATTGATTACGTCCTGGCCCAAACGCCCGAAGCTAAGGACATCCAAAACCAACTGACCATTCAGCGGACGCAGTCGACGAATGAACTGGAAAGGATGCAGAAAGAGCTTCAGACCAAATACGAGTCCTACGAGAAAGGGGCGGCCCAAATGTCGGACGTAATCCGTAAGGACCGCGAAACCGAGCTGCAAGGTTTACAGGGCCGCATTCAGGAGTTCGGCCGGACGGCGGAACAATCGCTGCAGACCAAGTATCAGCAGTTGGTTAACCCCGTTGTGCAGAAAATCCAGAAGGCAATTGACGGCGTGGCCAAAGACAACGGCTATACTTACGTTTTTAACTTGGACGCCGGTGCCAACACCATTCCGATTCTGTTGGTAGCGCCCGAAGAAAACAACATTACCGAGTTAGTGCTCCGTAAAATGGGCATCGACCCCGCTAAGGCAGCCGCGGCTAACAAGCCCGCTACCGCCGGTTCGGGTTCGGCCGCAGCGCCCAGCACGACTCCGAAGAAAAACAAATAAGAGCCGTTTGCTTTTGGCTAAAAGCCACCTCGTTGGAGGTGGCTTTTTTGTTGGGCTATTTCCCAGAAAAGTATAAGTATTAAGAGTATGGAACGCTATTTGCCTAAGAAAAACAATAAAACGAATGACGGGCAAAATCTTCACCTTACTTTTGCGTTTCTTCAGACAGACTACCATCTACCTCAAACATGAATCGATTTGTGGGTGTAATGGCCGGGCTACTTTTTCTGCTGGGTACTCGTTTGCCCGCTCAGAACGCCAGGCCAGTTCTCCTCAATTTTCCTACGCAAGCCAACTGGAACCGGGTACCCGAAGGTAGCCCGATTCGGTTTGACCTCCGGGCCGCTGACGCGCTCACGGACACGCTTACTTATAGTTTAGGTGAAGGTAAACAAGCCGGCATGACGCTTGACTCGTTGGGCCATTTTAGCTGGGTGCCCGACTACAGCTTAGCCGACCGGATTCAAACAACGCGCGTCCTACCCGTCACGTTTGAAGTCAGGAACGCGCGCGGACAAGCGGCTCAGCAGACGGTTGAGTTCACGGTGCAGCACGTCAACCGGCCGCCGACGGTTGGCGAACTACGACCGTTCTACGTTCGCTACCGCACCCAGAACGTCTACAAGATGGACGTCGATTTGGTCCGCGACGACGACGGCGATCCCATCACGTTTATTCCCATTGCCGACCAAATGCCGGAAGGCAGCAAACTAACCGCACAGGGCGAGTTTACCTGGACGCTTTCGTTTGGGCAGTTCAAACGATTGAAAGAAGCCGGGCAAGGGCAATACATCGAATTCTGGGTAGAAGACCAGCCCGCCAAAACTCGAACCAAGGGCCGGCTAAAAGTCGAGATAACGCAGGTCGACCTGCCACCCGACATCGCCGTCATTCCTAAAGAAACGCGCTACAAACTGAAAGAAAACGCCACGGTTAATCTGAAGTTTTACCTATCTGATCCCAACGGCGACGACGACGTAACGACGTTCGGCTTTCTATCCGACAACCAGCAAATTCCGAAGACAGCCTTGGTTAAAAATACCGCCAACCAGTACGAATTCATCTGGCAGCCGGGTTACGACTTCGTAAAAGATCCGTATGATTCGTTAGCCGCTCAGGTTACGTTTTACGTCCTGGACAAGTCGCAAAACCGCGAAGAGCGTCAAATTTCGTTTACCATTCTCAACACGGTCAACGAAGCAGAGAAGGACCGGTACTATTACACGCAGTACCGGCAACTACTGGTTCAGGCTTGGGGGTTGGTCGAGCAGTTGAGCGAGAAAGAAGAACAGCTTAAGCACGATTATAAACGGGCCAAAAGCGGAAAACGTAACCGCTCGGTTGTCAACGCGTCGCTGGGGGCCGTGACGGGCGTTACGCCGGCCGTCACGGGCGCGAGCAAGAGCGATCAGGCGCAAAAAAACGGTCGTTTAATCTCGGCCGTCGGCGGTACGGCCGTGCTGACGATGGGCACGCTGGAAGCTACCGAGGTAGTCGGTAAGTCGATGAAGGACTTACTCGACCGGTACAATTACGTCCTGGGTAAGCGGGCCGAACTGCAAAACAAAGGCGACGTATTTGCCCGTGAGTTTGCGCTCAAATCGACCC
>CAXUEB010000456.1:0-3293 GCA_964249775.1 uncultured Spirosoma sp. | reverse complement strand
GGGCGTTTGCCACCGGGCAAAAATTACATAAAAAGAATAGGAAAGGGGTTGTAAGGTGTAGAAGGGTATGAGGGTGTAAGTTTGGCGTCAGCCTCTTTACACCCCCATACCCTTCTACACCTTACAACCCCTTTCCTACACCGCCTGTTGCAACCCGGCAAACGAGATGGCCATGTGTGAGGCATCGTACACGCAGGTTCCGTTCCGAATCAGCAGCACTTGGGGCGATTCGTGTTCGACGCCAAATTCACTTTCTATTTTTTTGGAGATGGGTCGGTTCGCCAGCAGGTCCAGATAATACGGCTTAATGCCTAATTGATCGCTCCAGTTGCGCTCCATCCGGCTAAGCGCCATTGCGCTGATGGAACAGGTCGTGCTGTGCTTAAAAATGAGCACCGGTTGCTGATTCGATTCTGCTTTGATCGCGTCGAGTTGAGCGTCGTTGGTTATCTTATTCCAGTTCATTGTTGTGTCTACGAAATCAATCTAACGACTAATCGTTAACGGCTACTTACTGACAACCGATTGGCCGATTATAAATCCGTACCGCTGCTGTTGACGAAAATCATTTTCGCTGCCGAAAAGTTCGGCCGCTCAGCCGCGAACGCTTAGCTTCTGCACCATCTCGGCCGATGGCTCATCGGCGTAAGGCCCGTAGGCGTTGACGAGCGTTCCGCGCCGACCGTCTTTTTCCTCAATAGCGTATAGAATCGTTTCGTCGCCGGGGTCGGTCATACCTTCAAATCGGTAGAAATCCACAATGTCAAAATCATCCGGGTGCAGCTCAAGCGCGTCCTGCTGACACTTCAAACAATCAACTTTCAGGTTATAGTCGCGGGTAAAGCCTTGCTTGCGCAAATCCTCTAAGGCTTCGGTGAGTGTGTCATAGCTTTGCATGGGCGTTTTGGGTTAGTTAGGCCAAGCTCCCGGTGGTTTGACGCTGAATTGTCAGACGGGTAACTTGGCTACCTTTGCCTTTCAATAACCAACCGCGTATCGGCTTGTTTTCGGGATTGTATAACACGGGCATTCTTGCTTATCAAACGTTACTGCGGCTGGCCAGCCCGCTTAACGCCAAGGCCCGGCAGTGGACGGAAGGTCGGCGCAATTGGTATTCCTTACTAAACGAGAAGTTAACGGGCAACACCGCGCCGATTGCCTGGTTTCACGCGGCTTCACTGGGCGAATTTGAGCAAGGCCGGCCAGTGATGGAAGCGTACCGGACGGCATATCCCGACCACAAAATTCTGCTCACGTTCTTCTCGCCGTCGGGTTACGAAGTGCGAAAGAATTACGGGGGAGCCGATTACATTCTGTATCTGCCCGCCGATACGCCCGGTAACGCCCGGCAATTCGTGGCGCTCGTGCGGCCCCAGATTGCCTTTTTCATTAAATACGAGTTCTGGTACAACTACCTCCGCGAACTGAAAGCGGCCCACGTACCAATCGTTTCGTTTTCGGCTATCTTTCGGCCGAACCAGCTATTCTTCAAGACGAACGGAGGTCCGGCCACCCGGTTTTACCAAGGTCTGCTTCGTTACTTCGACCACATTTTGGTGCAGAATCAGGAGTCCGTCGACCTGCTCAGAAGCATCGGTGTTACCAACGTGACGCGAGCGGGCGATACGCGCTTCGACCGGGTGGCGCAGGTGGCAGCCGCTAAAAAGCGGATTCCGATTGCGGAAGCGTTCAAAGCTGACCGGCACGCCGGAGCGGGTGATGCGGCACTCCGACCGACGCCCCTGCTCGTCGTCGGTAGTGCGTGGGCCGCTGACATGGACGTGCTGATTCCGTTTCTAAACCAGTTTGCCCAACCGCTCAAGGTCATGGTTGCTCCGCACGAAATTCACCCTGACGAAATCGAACGCTGGCGCAGTGCGCTAACCAAACCATCCGTTCGTTTTTCGCACGTTGACGAGGCAACGGTCGCGCAGGCCGAGGTATTATTTATCGACAACATCGGTATGCTTTCGTCGCTGTATCAGTACGGCGAGTTTGCTTACATCGGCGGAGCGTTTGGGAAGGGCCTGCACAACATTCTGGAAGCCGCAACCTTTGGGGTGCCTCTCTTTTTTGGTCCGCACTACGCCAAGTTTCAGGAAGCGGTAGATTTAGTCAGCGACGGTGCGGCTTTCCCAGTTCGCAACACGGCCGAGTTGACAGCCGCGTTTGCCCGTCAGTACGCCGATTCCTCGTCGGCAGCCCGCATCAGCCGCGACTACGTCCAACGGAACATTGGCGCAACGGCGCAGGTTATGGAAGTAGTCAAAAATCTGTTACAACCGCAAAGACACTAAGGTCTACGCCAAGTTCGCAAGATCGTTTCTTTGCGCCCTTTGCGTTACTCTTCGCGTTCGCTTCAGTGGTCAACTGACGGTTCAATATGCCTATGCAACAAGGCTTGGTTATTCGCTCTACCGGCTCGTGGTACGACGTTCGTGACGCCGACGGTCATATTTTTCAGGGCCGGCTGAAAGGCAAATTCAAGATAAAAGGGTTGAAAGTTACTAACCCCATTGCGGTGGGCGACCGGGTGACGTTCGACGTCGAAGACGAAGCCGAAAATACGGCCGTCATCACCGACATTACGCCCCGCGACAATTACATTATCCGGCAGTCAGTTCACAAAACTGCGCACGGGCACATTCTGGCCGCCAATCTCGATCAGGCTGTGTTGCTGGCGACGTTGGCAATGCCCCGCACGTCGCTGGGTTTCATCGACCGCTTTCTGGTTTCGGCCGAGTCGTTCCGCATTCCAACGACGGTTGTATTTAACAAATCCGATATTCTCAACGACGAGGGCCTGGCCTACCAACAGGAAATTATGGATATATACCAGCGTATCGGCTACCCGTGCCTGTCTACATCAGCCACGGAAGGCGTGGGTGTGGAAGCGTTCCGGCAGTTGCTCGACCACAAAGTAACGCTGCTGTCGGGCCATTCGGGCGTGGGCAAATCGTCGCTGGTCAACGCCATTGCGCCGGACCTGAACCTGCGTACCAACGAGGTATCGACCTTCGCCAACAAGGGCGTTCACACAACGACCTTCGCCGAAATGTTTGAGCTGGCCCCCAGCACGTTCATCATCGACACACCCGGCATCAAAGAACTGGGGCTGATTGACACCGCGAAAGAAGAAATCAGCCATTACTTCCCCGAAATGCGCAACCGCTTGAATCAGTGCCGTTACCACAACTGCCTGCACCTCAACGAACCGGGCTGCGCCATCAAAGACGCCGTCGGCGAGGGTGACATTCCCGAAAGCCGCTACATGAGCTACCTGAGTATGATGG
>CAXUEB010000455.1:0-3298 GCA_964249775.1 uncultured Spirosoma sp. | reverse complement strand
GAGAAAGCAGTCGCGGTAATGTTCCTGTTCTTCGGGAATGATGAACGCGCCAATTTGCTCAAAGAACCGTTCCTGCCCGGACGTAGGCTTGTACGGAAAACGTTTGGCCAGCAGATGCGCGGCCGTCTGGGTTTCGTTCATGGTACTAATTTACGAAAAAAGAGGGAGGCCGAAAAGACCAAACGGCCCAAACGGAACAGGCCCGGCAATTATTTTGCGTTTCTGCCCGGTCCCTTTCCGCCTTACCTCTTTTTTTACTACTTTCACCCGACGCTAAACCCTTCTCAATCATGAAAATACGCCAGATTCTTCAAGGCAAAGCCGTAAATGCCCTTTATTCGGTTTCGTCCGACCAAACCGTGCTAAACGCGCTCAAGCTAATGGCCGACAAAAACATCGGCGCGGTGCTGGTCGTCGACGACGGTCAGCTATCGGGTATCTTTTCCGAGCGCGACTACGCCCGCAAAATTGTTCTGCAAGGTCGCCACTCCGACGACACGCTCGTTCGGGAAGTAATGACGCCCCGCGTGATCACTATTGAACCCGATCAGCGCTTAGACGAATGCATGGTCATTATGTCGGACAAACACATCCGCCACCTGCCCGTCATGGAAAACGGCGAACTAATCGGTATCATTTCCATCAACGACGTCGTAACGGCCATCATCCGCGACCAGAAAACCCGCATTGACTCGCTCGAAAGCTACATCTCCGGTAGTCCGTACTGATGTGGATGGTGAATAGCGAATGGTGCATACTTTTCACTATTCACCATTCGCTACGCACCATTCACCATTAAGAATTACCTTTGCGTCCCTTAATAACCATTCTACCGTGACGCAACTACACGAAGTCGACTCACCCCGTCGGGAGGTGCTGAATTTATACGGAAACCGGCTGCGGCTGCGCGTGTGCGGCCTTTACCGCGAAGACGATTGCCTGCTCATGGTTCGTCACCGGGGTATTGGCCCGACCGACACGTTCTGGTGCCCACCGGGCGGAGGGGCGCAGTTCGGCGAAACCACGCCCGCTGCGCTGGTGCGCGAGTTTGCCGAAGAAACCGGCCTGACCGTGACCACCGGCGATCTGCTGTTCGTCAACGAGTTTATGCAACCGCCCCTGCACGCGCTGGAACTGTTTTTTACGGTCAACGGATCGGGCGGCTCGCTCCGGCAGGGAATAGATCCAGAAATGGGATTGGGGGAACAGATTATTCAAGAAGTTCGGCTGATGCCCTTTGCCGAAATCAAACGCTACCCACCCCACGAGGTGCACGCGCTGTTTCAGTACTGCCAGTCGCTCGACGACGTGTTTCAACTCCGGGGCTATTTGCCCGCGCGGTGATGCGTATTCGCCAACGGGTAGTTACCGCTCTTAGTCGGCTTTTTTAACATACCTACCGCTAAAGTCGTTTTGGTTTTCAACCGCCATTCGTTTCGATCCAGTGCAAGTTACCGTGACGCCCTCCCCTACCGTAACGATCCGTTCCGACACGTTTGATCCGGCCCAAACGGCGCAGTCTGTGCTTTGTTTGGAAGTCGGACGCGACCGATTCCGGCTTCTCGTGCAAAATGCCCGTCGACAAGGCTGTTACTTAGAAGATTATACGTTTCCGTCGCTGCTCCACGACCGGCCGCTAACCGATGTGCTGCCCGACCTGTTCCGCGATCACCCGGTGCTGTCGGCCGGCCCCTGGGAAGAAGTGCGCATCGGCGTCAATTCGCCGTCGTTTACGCTGATACCCAAGCCGTTGTTCCGCAAAGAGTACGCCGGCAGCTACCTCGCCTTGATGCGCGGCAGTGCTTTGCCGGCCCACGAGTTTGCTCAGGCCTACGCCCACCCGGACGAAGGATTTTTGTCGGTGTTCAACCTGGAACATCCGCTGGCCGATTACTTTTCGGGCGCTTACCCGCTTCAGGCGCTGACGTTCGTTCACCAAACGGGGGCGCTGATTCAGGCAACCGCCGACCTGGACCGGCACGCGTTGGCTCCCCGCACCGTTTACCTTTATTTCGAAGATGCATTCGTCACGATTATCAGTCGCGAGAATCATCAACTGCGTTACTGCAATCGCTTTGGGTACAAGAACCCGCAGGATTTAGCTTACTACGTACTGTACGTTCTGGACGAGCAAAAGTTGGCCCCTCAGGTCGTGAACGTTGTGCTTTACGGTGAAATTACGCCTTTCGCCGACGCGTATACGGCATTAAGCCGTTTCCTGACCCAACTCTCGTTCGGCCACACGCCACCCGGCGTCTCATTAGCCAACGCCTTTGACGAGCTACCCAATCACCGCTACCTGAGTTTGTACGGACTAAGCTTACTTAACGAGTGAAAGAGCGAATGGTGAAGCGCATCGCCCTATTTCCCGGCTCGTTTGATCCGTTTACCAAAGGCCACGAGGACATTGTCCTGCGCGGACTGAAGTTGTTTGACGAAGTCGTCATCGGCATTGGCCGTAACGCTCGCAAAGACCGTTACTTTCCGTTGGAGCAGATGATGCGACTGATCGAAGAAGCGTTTCGGGAAGAGCCGGCCGTGCGCGTGGTCAGTTACGACGACCTGACGGCCAACGTCGCCCGCCGGGAAGGGGCGCGGTTCATCCTGCGGGGTCTGCGCAACACCACTGATTTTGAGTACGAGAACGGCATCTCGCAGGTCAACCGGTACGTCAACGAAGACGTTGAAACGGTATTCCTGATTACGTCGCCCTTACTCGCGCCGATCAGTTCGAGCATCATTCGCGACCTGCACCGCTACGGCCAACCCGTCGACGCGTTTCTGCCGTATACATTACAGGAGTAAGGAGATAGGAGTCAGGACGGGGCCGCCCTGACTCCTATCTCCTTACTCCTAATTGATTACACCTTCATCTTCTCTGCTTCTTCAATTACGTACCGAATCGAGCTGAACGAGTTGGTGAGCGCCAGTTGCGTTTCGTGACGGTCGAGCCAAGCGAGTTTTTCGATGTCTTCGTCTTCCTGGGGGCGCATGTGGCTATCGTCAACGACGCTCATCTGGTACCATTTGGTGCGCTTCAGGATGCGGTTGCCGTTGAGGGCGTACGTGTGCCAGGTGGTGCAGATGCGCTCGCCCAGCGCGACTTTTATGCCAGTTTCTTCTTCGACTTCGCGGGCGGCCCCCTGCCGCGACGATTCGCCGTCGTCCAACTTACCCTTAGGCAAATCCCACACGCCCCGGCGGAACATAAGTAGCGTTTTGCCTTGCTTCATGACGACGCCCCCGGCCGCTTTAATGATTTTGAACGGCTTTTTAATGGCTTGTTCGCAGTCTTCCT
>CAXUEB010000454.1:846-3299 GCA_964249775.1 uncultured Spirosoma sp. | reverse complement strand
TCATTTAACTATCACGGCGCACCATATCGTTTGCGATGGCTGGTCGCTGGGTATTCTGATGCAGGATTTAAGCGCCTTGTATTCGGCCTACGCCCAACAGATTCAGCCCACCCTGCCCGACGCCCCGCTGTTTAGTGAGCACGCGGCCCACCAGCGGCTTTTTGCCGACAGTGAAGAATACCGACAAACCGAACGGTTTTGGATCGATCAGTACCGGCAACCCGTGCCCGTGCTGAACCTGCCGACCGATTTTTCGCGTCCGGCGCAACGTACCTATAAAAGTGACCGTCAGGATTATGAACTGGACCAAGCGCTGGTGTTGGCCGTAAAGGCTATGGGCGTGAAAGTCGGTTGCAGTTTCGTAACCACGCTGACGGCCGCTTTTGAGGTGTTGTTGCACCAGCTAACCGGGCAGGAAGACATTGTGCTGGGCTTGCCAGCGGCCGGACAATCAGCCACGGGTAATTATCGATTAGTTGGTCACTGCGTCAACCTGCTGCCCCTGCGCAGTTTTCCAAAGCACGATTTAAGCTTCGTTCAGTTTCTGAAACAACGCAAAGAAGCGGTGCTCGACGCGTTTGAGCATCAGCAACTGACGTTTGGCAGCCTGCTCAAGAAAATAACGGTTCGGCGCGACGCATCGCGGGTGTCGCTGGTACCGGTTATTTTCAACGTCGATATGGGGTTGGTCGACGATGTCAACTTCCATGGTCTCAACTACCGGTTTATTAGTAATCCTCGGCAGTATGAAGCCGTCGATCTGTTCTTGAATGCGGGCGGTTCCGAGAAAGCCCTCACCTTGGAATGGTCGTACAATACGCAACTGTTCCGCGCCGAAACCATCGACCGGATGATGGCTCAATTCGAGCGGCTGCTCCGGGCAGTGGTGGCTAACCCAGCTACTCGACTTGATCAGCTTCAACTGGTCGATCAGCACGAACAGACTACCCCGTTAGCCGACTGGAACAATACCCAGGCCGAATACCCCCGGACCGTACCGCTGCATGAGTTGCTGACCACGACCGCCCGCCATTATCCCGAAAAAACGGCCGTGATTGTCAACTACGAACGCATGAGCTTTCGGACGTTGGACGAGACCGCCAGTCGGGTTGCGCATTACCTGCAGCGGGATGGCGTAGGCGTAGGCGACGTGGTAGGGGTGATGCTAGATCGTTCGCCAAACCTGCTCGTTACGCTCTTAGCCGTGCTGAAGGCGGGTGCGGCCTACGTACCCATCGACCCCGATTACCCCCACGACCGCATTGCCTTCATGCTCGCCGACTCGGCCGCCCGACTGCTCATTACGTCGGAAAAATACGCCGGACGATTGGCGGGCCGGACAAAGGAGCTGTCGATTGGGAAGGCGCTGACCGAGTCGGTGAGTTACCCGACTATCCCGCCGGAGAATTCGGTTGCTGGCACTGATTTGGCGTACATTCTGTACACGTCCGGCTCAACGGGTCAGCCCAAGGGGGTGATGATTGAGCACCGTAATCTCGTCAATTTGCTGTACAGTATGATCGACTGGCCGGGCATTACGAGCGACGACGTCCTGCTGGGCGTCACCACGGTTTCATTCGACATTGCCGGTCTGGAGCTTTTTCTGCCGCTGCTCACCGGTGCCACGCTGGTGTTGGCTGACGCCAAAACGGTTAAAGACGGCCGGGATTTGTTACAGCGGCTATCGGATCATCGCGTGCCCAGCGAGTCGATTACCCTAATTCAGGCCACGCCCGCAACGTATAAAATGCTGCTGGCGGCCGGTTGGGAAAAGCAACTGCCGCTGAAAATTCTGTGCTGTGGTGAACCGATGTCGAATGACCTCGCCCGGCAGCTGATTCCCCGCTGCCACACGCTATGGAACATGTATGGCCCGACCGAAACGACGATCTACTCGACGGGGACTCAAATCACCAACCCTGATGAACGCATCACCATTGGCCGACCTATCCACAACACGCAGGTGTACATTGTTGATGAGCAGCTTAACCCCTTGCCGGTTGGGGTTGTCGGCGAAATTTATATTGCGGGCGATGGCGTGGCGCGGGGCTACTGGAACCGACCCGAGCTGACCGCTGAGCGGTTTGTGCCAAATCCGTTCGATGCGGCAGCAGGCATCATGTACCGGACGGGGGATCTCGGTCAATTCACCGATACCGGCGACATCTACTGCTTAGGCCGGGTCGACCAGCAGGTGAAAATCAGAGGGTACCGCATTGAACTGGGCGAGATTGAGAACACGCTCAACGTCATGGACGACATTCAGGAAGCCGTGGTGGTGGCCCGTGAAGAACGGCCCGGTGATCAGCGCTTAGTGGCGTACGTCGTCCCCAAACTCAGCTCAAATTCTGATTCAAAAACTGATCAACTCGCCGACTGGCATCAGCGGTGGGACCTGATTTACGACATGGGCGTCCGCTACGAGAGTGAAGCGGACCAGCCAGCGGACGACT
>CAXUEB010000454.1:393-836 GCA_964249775.1 uncultured Spirosoma sp. | reverse complement strand
ACCAGCAGGATATCCGGCAACAGGCTGACGAATGGCTGAAACAGTCGATTAAACGACTCAGAGCCTTGAAGGCGAATCGTATTATGGAGGTAGGCTGCGGAGCCGGGCAGTTGCTGTTTGCGCTGGCTCCGGATGCTCAGCAGTACATGGCTACCGATTATGCGCAGACGGCCATTGACGCCCTCAAGGCCAAATTAGCGCGGCAAGCCGACCCCTGGCCGCACGTGACGGCGAAAACGGCCCTAGCCGATGATTTTTCGGGTGTAGATGCCCAATCGCTCGATCTGGTTCTGGTGCACAGCGTGGCGCAGTATTTTCCAAACATGTCTTATCTCGTGCAGGTGCTGGAGCGGGATGTTGCCGCGACTGCTGATGGAGGGTGCGTGTTTGTTGGCGACGTGCAGGGCAAGGCAACGCTGAAAATGCACCATACCGTCGACCAG
>CAXUEB010000454.1:0-383 GCA_964249775.1 uncultured Spirosoma sp. | reverse complement strand
GCAGCCGGTGGGTGAATTCAAAAAGACGGTTGCCCGGCGGGTAGAACTGGACGATGAACTCCTGGCCGATCCGGCTTTCTTCTACGAACTATCGCGGCTGATTCCCCGGATTTCGGCCGTTGACACCCAACTTCGGGAAGGAACCTACAGCAACGAAACTACCAAGCATCACTACGATGTGTGGCTTTACGTGGGCAAAGCGCCCGTGGTGGCGACCGCTGACCTATCCATTGACTGGCGGTCGGGCGCTTCGGTGCAGGCTGTCGAGCAAAAACTAACGCAGTATCCCTACCATGTTCATCAGCTAACCAACGTCGCTAACGCCCGTACCGCGCGGGATTACGCCCTGGTTGGACTGTTGGACAAGACGCCTGACACGACAC
>CAXUEB010000453.1:1822-3307 GCA_964249775.1 uncultured Spirosoma sp. | reverse complement strand
GGATTGAGAAAGGGGTGGTTAAAAATATGTACTACTCGCGCTACTGGGCTGATAAAAAAGGCGTAAAGGGCGTTCCGCCACCGGGCGGCATTATCATGAACGGGGGCACGCAGTCGCTGGCCGACCTTATCAAGGGAACTGACAAAGGCATATTGGTCACGCGCTTGTGGTACATCCGCGCCGTGGACCCGCAAACGCTGCTCTACACCGGCCTGACCCGCGACGGGACGTTCTACATCGAAAACGGTCAGATCAAGTTTCCAGTCAAGAACTTCCGCTTCAACGAAAGCCCAGTCATCATGCTCAACAACCTCGAAGCGATGGGCAAGCCCGTGCGGGCGGGTGGTCATTTGATTCCGCCGTTGAAAATTCGTGACTTTACATTTACGAGTTTATCAGACGCAGTATAGTTTTCTTAAACACGGAGAGTACAGAGTTTCTCACGAAGTAAGGGGAGAAACTCTGTACTCTCCGTGTAACCGCTACGGCGGACCGTCTCTGTTACCTCTGTGTTAAATAGCCACCACAATGAACCGACGAGATTTTAACCAACTACTGGGCATGGGTGCCACGGGCCTACTGCTCCCCTCCCTACCCGCCTTTTCGCGTACGATTAGCCCCGAAGCCTTACTGGAAACCGGAGTAGATGTAGCTACTAAAAAGCGCCTTGCTGATGCCGCCATGAACGCGGCCAAGAGCCGGGGAGCTACCTACACCGACGTGCGCATCGGCCGTTACCTGAACCAGTTTGTGGTGACGCGTGAAGACAAAGTTCAGAACATCGTCAACACGGAATCCTACGGGGTGGGTGTGCGCGTGATTGCCGACGGCTGCTGGGGATTTGCCGCCGTGGTCGATGCCAAAAGCGAAGCCGACGTGGCTAAAGCCGCCGAAAAGGCGGTTGCCATTGCCAAAGCCAACGCCCGACTTATGAAGGAACCTGTACAACTGGCCCCGCAGAAAGGCTACGGCGAGGTTAGTTGGAAAGCCCCAATCACCAAAAATGCCTTTGAAGTACCAATCAAAGAGAAAGTCGATTTGCTAATGGCCGTAAACGCATCGGCACTAAAAAACGGGGCCAACTACGTGAATTCGGTGCTGTTCATGGTCAACGAACAAAAGTACTTAGCCACCACCGACGGGACGTATGCCGATCAGGATATTCACCGGATGTGGCCAATTTTCACCGTCACCGCCATCGACCCCAAGACGGGTAAATTCGAGACGCGGCAGTCGCTAAGTGCACCAATGGGTATGGGCTATGAGTATTTACAAGCCAATCCCGCCGACAAGGTAACGGGCATTACCACCCGCTATAATAAGAGGTACGATATGCTCGAAGATGTGACGGCAGCCGCCAAACAGGCGCGCGCCAAGCACGCGGCCAAGTCGGTTGAAGCGGGCAAGTACGACCTCGTGCTCGACCCGTCGCACCTGTGGCTGACCATCCACGAATCCGTCGGCCATCCGCTCGAACTCGACCGG
>CAXUEB010000453.1:0-1812 GCA_964249775.1 uncultured Spirosoma sp. | reverse complement strand
TCGCCACGCTCGACAAATGGCAGTCGAAGAACTTCAACTACGGCAGCAAGCAGGTCAATCTATTCGCCGACAAAACGCAGGTTGGTTCGCTGGGGGCGGTCGGCTGGGACGACGAGGGCGTGAAAACCAAGCAGTGGGATCTGGTTAAAGACGGTACGCTTGTCAACTACCAAGCCATCCGCGATCAGGTGCACATCATCGGCGAGAAAGAATCGCAGGGTTGTTGCTACGCCGACAGCTGGAGTTCGGTGCAGTTCCAGCGCATGGCCAACGTATCGCTGGCGGCCGGTAAAACACCGCTATCAGTGCAGCAGATGATTAAAGACGTTAAAAAAGGCATCTACATCATCGGTGACGGCTCGTTTTCGATCGACCAGCAACGGTACAACTTCCAGTTTGGCGGGCAATTATACTATGAAATCAAAAACGGCGAAATTGCCGGAATGCTTAAAGATGTGGCCTATCAATCGAACACGCAGGAATTCTGGAACTCGTGCGTACAGGTTTGCGATGAGAAAGACTACCGAATGGGTGGCTCCTTCTTCGACGGTAAGGGCCAGCCCAGCCAAAGCAGCGCCGTTTCGCACGGCAGCAGCACCGCGCGTTTCAACGGCGTCAACGTAATTAACACGGCAAGGAAGATTTGACAAAAGTGATTGAGTCTTTCGTGTTTACGTGTTTGACAGATCACCTTTCAAACTACTTAAACACCAGTGCACTCATACACAAAAACACGATTTGTATGGCCATCATACTCACTGAATCAGAAGCGAAGACCTTGCTCCAAAAGGTCCTGAGTTATTCAAAAGCCGACGAGTGCGAAGTGAACCTCCTCGGCGAAGAACGCGGCAACCTGCGCTATGCCCGCAACGAAGTCAGCACCAGCGGGTCGCTCATTAATCAAAACATACAGGTGCAGTCGGCCTATGGCAAGAAAGTGGGCGTGGCCACCATCGACGAGTTCGACGATGCTTCGCTCGAAAAAGTCGTGCGCCGGTCCGAAGAACTGGCGAAGCTCGCACCCGAAAATCCTGAATATGTCAGTGTGCTGGGACCGCAGCAATACCTGAAGTCGACCGGTTTTTTTGATTCAACGGCTACTCTCACGCCCGACAAACGAGCTGAAGCCGTTGCTCAAAGCCTGGAACTGGCACGGGCCGCTAACCTGACTGCCGCCGGTTTCATGGAAGATCAGTACGGCTACAACGCCATGATGAACTCGAAGGGCCTGTTTGCCTACTACCCCAGTACCAACGTCAACTTCACGCTGACCGTCCGTACACCCGACGGCAAAGGATCGGGTTACGTGGCGCGGGGCTACAGCGACGTGGGCAAATTAGACACGGCCGCTGCCACGCGCATTGCCATGCAAAAAGCCCAGGGGTCGGCCGAAGCGCGGGCCATTGAGCCGGGCAAGTACACCGTTATTCTGGAACCGACAGCCGCCGTGGTGTTGCTCGAAAACATCTTCTTTAACATGGATGCCCGCTCCGCCGACGAAGGCCGGTCGTATTTTAGCAAGGCGGGTGGTAAAAGCCGATTGGGCGATAAGGTTGTGGACGAGCGCGTAACAATCTACTCCGACCCAAGCAACGCCGATTTGCCCGCGTCGGCGTGGTCGGGTGATGGGCGGGCGCAGGAAAAAACGATGTGGATCGACAAGGGTGTCGTTAAAAACTTGACCTATTCGCGGTATTGGGCGCAAAAGCAGGGCAAGAAAGCCGTTCCTATTCCAAACAACGTAATTATGGCGGGTGGCTCGGCGTCGCTGGAAGACATGATTAAGAGCACCCAGCGCGGTATTCTGGTCAC
>CAXUEB010000452.1:0-3313 GCA_964249775.1 uncultured Spirosoma sp. | reverse complement strand
GGGTGGTGATCCGGAATGAGAAAGGAGAAGCTGTTTACAGCGCATTCGAGTCTGTTGCCCGCTATCGCCGGTATTTGAATTTATCGTATCTGCCAGCAGGTCAGTACACAGTCGAACTCAACAAGCGGAATGATCGCTACACGCAGGCGTTTGCTATTGAGCCACCCACCAGGGGCTATGTGACAATGGGAAGCCGGCCAGTTCAGAAAACACCCGTATTGCCTGTCGATAACAAATTGGTCGTCAGCCAGTAAAGCCGAGAGCTATTTACTCGTTACGGGTAAGAAATACAAAAAAGCATCCCGCCTTCGGTGGGATGCTTTTTTGTACATACTGGTTACGCTTTTTTGGTTGTCTTTGATTTAGACGAGCTCGTACTGGTTTTCTTGGTAGAACTGCTCTTGCCGCCACCTGGGGTTCCATCGAGTGAGTTGATCCAGACGGCCAACTTCATCGCGTCTTCCTTCGGCACTTGCTTCATGGCAACCATTGGCGGGTAACCCGGCCAGTTAGCCGGAACTGGATTGTAGATCAGGTCGACGATTTTCTCATTCGTGTAATTCTTCTTAGCCACGTCGGCGTAAGCGGGGCCAACTAAACGCTGATTGGGGCGGTGGCACGCAATACAGGTGTATTTGCTCATCAAGGCGTTCATATCCGCCGGAATATCGGCAGCGGGGGCCTGGGCGTTAACGTTGAGCGAGGCCACAGTCAGCGCAACCGTAGCGAGGAGGAATCCAAACGATTTTTTCATGAGAATCGGGTAAGCAATTGATTGATGAGACAAAAACAACAGGTTAGGGGCTAACCCCACAAAAATAGACGGTTCCGGGCGATAAGCCAATCCGGGCTTTGCATTTTCCTATTAAAACAATCGTTTGACAATTGTTTCCTGAAATCGTTTAAAATTTATCCGTAACTATCTGACATGTTACCGCCAATCGACCGATTTTCCGGCCACGCCGACCTCTACGCGCAGTATCGCATCGACTACCCCGATGAGTTGTATCAGTTCATCCTGCACGTTGTGCCGCAACGCACAGCGGCATGGGACTGTGCTACCGGCAACGGACAAGTCGCGGGCGCATTAGCTAACTTCTTCGCGCAGGTTGAAGCCACCGATATCAGCGAAACGCAGTTGATTCTGGCCGTTCAGAAACCGAATATTCGCTACCAGGTAAGTTCCGCCGAGCAAACGCCTTTTGCCGACTACACCTTCGATCTGGTCACTGTTGCACAGGCGCTACATTGGTTCAATGTCGATGCGTTTCACCGGGAGGTTAAGCGGGTGGCTAAGCCCGGCGCGGTCATTGCCGAATGGGGCTACGGATTGGTAAAGATTTCAGCAGAAATCGATCCGATACTGATGGACTTCTATCGGAACCACGTCGGGCCGTACTGGGACCCGCAACGCCAATATATCGACAATCAGTACACTACGCTGCCGTTCCCATTTGCCGATGTGCAGCAGGCGGAGTTCGTCGTCCGGCGCAACTGGTCGCTGGAGCGATTCCTAAATTACCTGCGAACGTGGTCGGCTGTGCGGCAATACATCCACGAGAATGAAGAAGATCCGGTTGTTGCGCTGAGTGCAGCCCTGAAACCGGTTTGGGGTGATGAGGAGCGGGAGGTACAATTTCCTGTGTTTTTCCGAATGGGTCGAATTTGAGATTTGGACCGATACACAGGCAAAAATCCTAAACTGACACTGCGCAATTGTATAGTCAGCGTTGCTAACGTAACCCGTAGTTACATTGGTATTTTGTTAAGAACAAATGTCATTCGTTCGAGTTGATAGTACATCTATCTAATAGATATAAGCTCAACTTACGTATGAAAAAACTACACTACTTGTTATTGCTGGGTTTGCTTTGTTGTACGGTTAGTCAGGCGCAGACCGGCACTGCACCCGGTACAATTGGTCTGCCCACGACTCCACAAGCCGCCACCAGCGTGTCGCCCGGCTCGCAGACGACGGTCACTCCACAAACGGCTCCTGTTCCAGTATCGGTTACGCCCGCAACTAGTCAGACGGGCAGTACAGTATCGGGTAAAGTGGTCGATGCCCAGTCACAAGCGCTACCCGGCGTTACCATAACGGTGAAGGGGAGCACGCGCGGCACCACAACCAGCACCGATGGAACGTTTCAGTTAACGGCCGACCCGCAGACCGTTCTGGTTTTTAGCTTTATCGGCTTTGCTACCCAGGAAATTACCGTAGGTAATCAGACGACCCTGTATGTTACATTGGCCGAAGATAGCCAGACGCTGAACGAAGTCGTCGTGGTCGGGTACGGCACCCAACGGAAACGCGACCTGACCGGGGCTGTAGCGCAGTTGAAAGGGGAAGAAATTATTAAGTACCCAGTGCAGACCCCCACGCAGGCGTTGCAGAGTAAATTAGCCGGGGTGCAGATTATTGCGTCGGGCCGCCCGAACGAGCAGCCCCAGATTCGGGTGCGGGGCGTTGGCTCGGCGCTGGCCGGAGTTAGTCCCCTTTACGTCGTGGATGGCGTCTTGACCGACGATATTCGTAACATCAGCAACAATGACATTCTGAGTATTGAGGTACTGAAAGATGCGTCGGCGGCTATTTATGGGGTACGGGCGGCCAACGGGGTCGTTATCGTCACCACGCGCCGGGGCAAATCGGGCGCTACGCAGGTGCAGTACGACGCCAATTTTAGTGTTCGGCAACCGGCTAACTTAGTCCAGATGGCCAATCGGGAGCAGTACGTCAGCTACCTGACCGACGCGGCTCCGAACCAGAACGTCAACAATCCGCCCTTAACATCAACGCAAACAACGAACTGGTATGACTACGCGTTGCGAAATGCGCCCCAGTCGAACCACAACTTATCCGTTTCGGGCGGGAGCGAGCGTAACACGTTCTTTTTCAGCGCCGGTTACTTCACCGATTTCGGCGTGGTCAATACGAATGACTTCCGGCGGCTGACGATCCGGGCCAACAACGAAGTAAAAATCAACGATAAACTGACGTTCAGCAATCAGCTTTCGTTTTCGAGGGGGAACGAACGGGCCGTTAACTTAGACGGTACGTACCAGAGTCTGTACCGGGCCGCCCCCATCGTGCCCGCTAGAGAGGGCGACAAATACGGTAACCTGTCGGCGTTCGGTAACGTTGCTAACCCTATCTTGAGTCTGGATGCGCGCAATCAGCGGATCATCAATAACCGATTACAGGGTAATTTGGCGTTGAATTACAAGCCCGTCGAGTGGTTGACGCTACGTTCGGCCTTCAACACCGATCTGGTTTTCAACCGCGACCGGACGTACCTGCGGGCGTTCCAAA
>CAXUEB010000451.1:0-3317 GCA_964249775.1 uncultured Spirosoma sp. | reverse complement strand
CGGACGAGATGGCCGCCCTCCGGCGCGACTTTTTGCCCGCCGATTTGGAGCCGGTACTTGCTCAGAACGGCGTGGATGGGTGCGTTGCGGTGCAGGCGTCGCAGTCGGAGGATGAGACGCGGTTCTTGGTCCGTATGGCCCAGAACTACGACATCGTTCGGGGCGTGGTGGGCTGGGTCGATTTGCAAGCCGAAAACCTGCGTGAGCGCCTAATCGACTTCGCGCAATTCCCCCAGATAAGGGGCTACCGGCACGTAGCGCAGGCCGAACCGGTAGATTTCCTGACGCCCCCGGCCGTGGTTCGGGGCATCCGGCAACTCGCCGAGTTTGGCTTGACCTATGACATCCTGATCTACCCAAATCAGCTCAAAGCGGCCCTCTACCTGATCCGGGCCGTACCCGAAGTTAATTTTATCATTGACCATTTAGCCAAGCCGTACATCAAAAAGGGCGACATCAGCCGCTGGTCAAACTTCATGACCGAAATTGCCCGCCACCCGAACGTGTGCTGCAAACTATCGGGTTTGGTCACCGAAGCCGACTGGCAGCATTGGAGCAAGCGCGACTTCTTTCCGTATTTAGACGTGGTTTTTGGCAAATTCGGACCCGACCGGCTGCTGTTCGGTTCGGATTGGCCGGTGTGTCTGGTAGCGGCTAACTACACACAGGTTAAAACGTTGCTTGAGGATTACGTCGATCCGTGGGGAGCCGACGTTCGGGCAAACGTTTTTGGTCGAAACGCAATCCGGTTTTATCATCTAAGCCAGTAAACTTGTTTACTGTCCATCTATTCAAGCTACGATCTTGACAAACCGACCGAACCCTACTCTAAAAATTAGGTAAAATAATCTGTAAGTCTATTCTGGCGGGCCGGCTTGAATGACTACCGGCCAAACCGCTCCCCTACCGATCATTCTTGCCTTCTGTCAAATAAACTGTCTTGATGGGTCCGTTGCCTTATTTTTATTGGTAAAATTGTAACTTTTAGTCTACTTAATGTTTCCTAAGTAAAGTAAGAGGTTTTAGACACCGAAGTAGCGGTAAAGTAAATTTACTATGATCCCACAACAAGACTCAATCGTCTACGCGCTTGTTTGCGTTCAGCAGCGGGGCAATTTGCTACAGCACATCGCCCGCCGTAACACCATTGCTGCCGGGTGCAGTATTTACTACTTTGAAAAGTGGTCCGATTTGTTGGCTAAGCTGTTGGCAACGCCCGATGAGCGACTACCGACGCTAATTGCGCTTGATGTTTCGGTGATTCGGACGGATAACATAGGTAGTCTGAGCTACTTACGCAACAGTAAACGCCTGCGTGCCATCCCCACACTCTTGTTAGAATCAAAGGTGCGAACGCCGGCTGCGGTAACGGCCATCGCCTGAGCGCGGTAGGCCAATTGGCCACTGACGCGCCAACCCAACAGCAACCTGTTGCTGTCGGCTCGATCAATGGCGGCTTGGCGCATCCATCGACCAGCGCTGCTCCCGGTTAATCAGCGGTTGGGAGATGGACCGTCGTGAGCCAGTACCGGCACAACCGTTCGACAACGGCGGTAAACTGCGCTGGTTCATTGCGGACCACCACCACCGAATTTGCGTTCAAAGCGTAAGCCCGGTTCGTTTCTTCACCGGGAGCAATTAACCAAACAACGGGAATGGCCCGCAGGCGGTCGTGCCGTTTCAACGCTTGTAACGTTAAAAATCGGTCGGTTGGATTCGCGCGGGCGTCGAGAATGATGAGCGCGGGCCACGTGCTGATTTGGTTGAGCAAAAGCCATTCGGGTAGAGCCGTGCCAACGGTTATCTCCTGAAGCGCGTACTGCGGCTCAAACGGCGTGAAAATTTGCCGCAACAGTTGTAAGGCGTCTTCGGCCGCTACCGCAACAACGGTGCGCGTCGCGGCATCGGCCGGTTGCTCTACGTCGACGGGCGGGGGCGTCACCAACGGCGTTGTGGCCGAAGACAGGTGCTGCTGTAGTACGTTGGCCACGTCAATCCACCGCCGACGGCCTACCGGCAAAACCGTTCCGTCCTGCATCCGAACGGCTCCGGCCATTTTGGGCCGCAGCGGAGGTAACAAGTCGGTCACGAAAGCCGGATTGATGAGCGCCGTTTTGTGAATTCGGATAAAGTCGGGAAGCTGCTCCGAGAAATACGTCAGTGACTTCGACAGCAACACGCGCTTACCGCCCCGGAATTGAACCCAGGTGTAATTGTTGGCTCCAATCAGGTAGGTTAGCAGGGCCGGGTGGCGGATCGAGTCGCCAATGGAAGGGTTTCTGGGCATTGCGAAACAGCTTTCGGATGAATCAACGTAGCGTACCCGGTGGGGCCTTACCGTAACTTGTTTTCGAGGAGCACAATACCGGCTCCGGGCCTTCGCCACCGGTTCACTAAGTCGGGCGGTTCGTAGCTGACGGCGCGGGAAAACGATCCCAGCAAAATATCGGTGTCGCCGTCTTGGTCAACGTCGCCGGCGTCCATCCGCAACCAACGGCCTTGGTTCGCCCCCGAAAAGGTCTGCGCCCGAAACCGCCCGGTTCCCTGGTTCTCAAAATACACGAAACCCGCCCAGGCGGGCTGCGTGTAAACGGGAAAATGCGCAATGGCCGCAATGTCCGCGTCGCCGTCCTGGTCAAAATCTCGGACAACCGTCTGACTGGCCCCGTGCAAGGGATAAAACCACACCGGTCGAAATCGAAACCGGCCGTCGTTTTGGAAGATGCGCACGCCATGATACCGCTTCGGCACGGTCGAGTAGTCGGCGTTGTCGCCGTTGGTGTAAATCAGGTCTGGGTCGCCGTCGCCGTCCATGTCGGTTAGTTCGAGGTAGCTGGAACCGTAAACGGGCGGAAACCGGAGCACAACTTCTTTCTGAAACGAACCGTTGCGTTGGTTGTAGTACACCGCCACCTGCTCGTCGCCCTGCGTCAGCAAAGCCACCACATCGGGCCAACCGGCGCGGTTAACGTCGCGCACGAGCGCCAGCCGCGTTCCCGGTACGGCGTCGATTACGTGCTCGCGGAAAGCGGTTCGACCCGGTTCGGTTGCGTTGGACGGAGTTAGGCGTTGGTGCCAGGTCAGTTTGCCGACGTGATGCCCAAACTGACAAATGACCACGTCTTCGCGGCCGTCGCGGTTCAGATCAACGGGAATGGCCTGAACGGGTCTTTGCAGGTTCTGGAGCTGCGGAGTCAGCCGCTGACCCGTCCGCGGCTGCTGACCCCACGTGCCCGTCAGCCGGTCGTTGGGATCCAAATCACCAACTGTCAGCACGTCTAAACGACCGTCGCGGTTGACGCGCAAATCCGTTGGGG
>CAXUEB010000450.1:565-3343 GCA_964249775.1 uncultured Spirosoma sp. | reverse complement strand
TTCCGAAACAGCGGCTTTACGGTGGGCCACTTCCTCCCATTTCCGGGCAATAATTTGGTCAAGAATGGTCATGCCATTAACTTCTTGAAGGTTGCCAGTGCGCGGCCACTTTCCAACGATTCCCGCGCCTGCGCAACCGCTTCTTGCTTCGTTGCCGCCCTACCAGCCGCCAGCAGCGCCATTGCCGCGTTGGCCAGCACCGCCTGCGTTTGGGCGGGGGTTGCTTCGTTGTTCAGCACGTTCAGGAAAATCCGTGCCGAATCGTCCGTTGTTTCGCCCCCCGACAAGGCCTCCGCCGATAGCCGCTCAAAGCCGAGGTCCGTCGGGTTTAGCAATGTTTCGGTGCGGTTCGTGATGGCTTTGAACGGCCCCGTCAGTGAGACTTCATCGTAGCCATCCAGCGAGTGCAGTACCATAAACTGCTTGTCGGTCTGCTGATAAAGGTACGCATAAAGCCGGGCCAATTCAAGGCTGAACACGCCCACAAGCTGTTTCGGGGGTCGCGCCGGGTTCACCATCGGCCCGAGCACGTTGAAGAAGGTTTTTACGCCTAACTCCTTCCGAATCGGCGCGACGTTCTTCATCGCCGGGTGAAACAGCGGCGCGTGCAGAAAGCAGATGCCCGCCGTTTCCATCTTGCGTTGCAACTCGCCCACGTCGCTGGTGAATTGGTAACCGAGGTGTTCCATCACCGTCGATGAGCCGACCAACGACGAGACGCCGTGGTTACCGTGTTTGGCCACGCGTTGCCCCGCTCCGGCCACCACAAACGACGACAGCGTCGAGATGTTGAAGGTATCCTTGCCGTCGCCCCCGGTGCCGCAGAGGTCCATCGGGTCGTAGGCCGTGAGGTCGACCGGCAGACAGAGTTCGAGCATGGCGTCGCGGAAACCTTCGAGTTCTTCCACGCGCAGGCTGCGCATCATGTACACGGTCAGGAACGACGCAATTTGCGACGGGTTGTATTCGCCCCGCCCAATGCCAATCAGCGTTTGCTTTGCCTGGTCTTTGGACAGCGTCTTGTACTCAAAAAGGTGGTTCAGGATTGCTTTCATTGGTTCAGCCAGTTCTTTATCATTTTCACGCCATTCTGGGTCAGCACCGATTCCGGGTGGAATTGCAACCCCTTTACGTCATACCGCACATGCGACAGGGCCATCACGCGACCGTGCTCATCCAACGCCGTCGTGCGCAGGTCGGCGGGCATGGAGCCGGGTACTACCGTCCAGGAATGATAGCGACCCACGGTCAGTTCATCGGGGATGTCGGCAAAGAGTCGTTCGGAGCGGTCGGTGATCGTCGTCCGGTGGGCCACGCCGTGCAATACGTCGCCGAGGTTTTCGAGTGTCGCTCCGTAGACTTCGCCGATGCCCTGATGACCGAGACAAATTCCCAGAATGCTCCTGGTTGGACCGTATTCCCGAACCAGGTCCTGCATAATACCCGCTTCGGACGGAATACCCGGCCCCGGCGAGAGCATGATTTTGTCGTATTGACCCGCTTCGTCAACGGTTAGTTTGTCGTTCCTGACTACGTCGGGCCGGTAGCCCAGTTCCCGCAGGATATAGACGAGATTGTAGGTGAACGAATCGTAATTATCTAAAACGAGGAGCCTCATAAATGAATAATGGTTAGTGTAAAATGAATAATGGCTTACCTGAATGCACAACGAACGGCATTATACATTAACCATTATTCATCAATCATTATATGCCTTTTGCCTGTTCGATGGCCATGCGCAACGCGGCTAATTTGTTGTGGACTTCCTGCAATTCGCTTTCCACGACGGATTTAGCCACGACACCGGCTCCGGCTTGGTAATAAAGCGTATTGTCTTTGCTCATAAACGTGCGAATCATAATCGCGTGGTTAAACTCCCCGTCGAAACCCATGTAGCCAATGCTGCCTGCGTAAAACGAACGGCTCAGGCTTTCGTAGCGGTCAATGAGCTGCATGGCATTGTGCTTGGGTGCTCCCGATAGTGTACCGGCGGGAAAGGTTTCGGCCACAATCTGGAGCGGGTCGGCGTCGGCTGTGAGGTCGCCAACAACCTTCGAAACTAAGTGAATAACGTGCGAATAGTATTGCACTTCTTTGAACGTCTCCACCTTCACCACGTCGCAGTTGCGGCTGAGGTCATTACGGGCGAGGTCAACTAACATGACATGCTCCGCCGATTCTTTCGGGTCGTCATACAGCTTCTGAGCCAGTTCGGCGTCGCGGCTGTCATCACCGGTGCGCCGGCACGGTCCGGCAAATAGTGGCTTTCCGGTTTTTGACCACGATTTGAGACTCGGGTGAGGAACCGAAAATTTTGTAGTTGCCGTAGTCGAAGTAGAACAGGTACGGCGAGGGGTTCAGCGACCGCAATGCCCGATACACGTTGAACTCGTCTCCCAGAAAAGGCGTCTCAAATCGCCGGGACAGCACAATCTGAAACACGTCGCCCCGCTGGCAATGGTCTTTGCCCTTCTGAATGACGGCCCGAAACTCATCGTCGGTGAAATTCGATTGCTCTGTTCCGTTTGGGCTAAAGGTGTAGGTTGGGTAATTGCGGCTCGTAATCAGGTCGCTGATCTCATCCAATGTGCTGGTGGTTTCGGCGTCGCCATTGCGCAGGTAACTGTGTTCAAAGAGATGCAACTCGTCTTTGAAGTGGTTGATGGCGATCACGTAGCGGTAAACGGCAAAAACGGCCGCCGGTATCTGGTTCTCGGTCGGCACGGGTGCTCGGAGCGTGATGTCCTCGAAACTCTGCACGGCTGCGTAGCCGAAATA
>CAXUEB010000450.1:0-555 GCA_964249775.1 uncultured Spirosoma sp. | reverse complement strand
TTTTACGTCGTTGGTTTGCTCAGCTTCGCCCGGCAGTTGAATCGTCAGGCGGTTCTGGTCATACGTAAAGCGGGCGAACGGATCGAAGGCGATATACGAAAAGCTGTTGTCGTTGCCGTGGTAATCGGAGCTTTCCAGCAGGATACTGTTGCGGTACCGGTCGCGGATGCGGAGGTAAATACTAACCGGCGTGATCATATCGGCCAGCATTCGCTATGACGACTAACGACGCGGTAGATGGTTGGAGGGGCAAGGGTTGTCATGGTTACTGGGTTATTTGGACTGACAGGCAAAAAATAAGGCTCACCGGGATGACGGTGAGCCTTTGAACGTGCTGGTATAAAACACAAAGCGGCAACCTTCATCCCCAATGAGAAGAATGCCACCACCAAATCATGTTTGTCGAATTAATCACGAGTTATAAAATTAGACCGTGTGTAAGTGTTTGAGTAAGCTGGTAACCAAACACACAGACATTTAAAAATTAAAACACAACTGCTTGCTTTGTCGGGGTGGCGGGATTCGAACCCACGACCTCTACGTCCCGAACGTAGC
>CAXUEB010000449.1:0-3358 GCA_964249775.1 uncultured Spirosoma sp. | reverse complement strand
ATATTCGTAATTTTTGCATCATTGCCCACATCGACCACGGCAAAAGCACGCTGGCCGACCGACTGTTAGAGTTTACCAAAACCGTCGGTGCGCGCGACATGCAGGCGCAGTTGCTCGACGATATGGACCTGGAACGCGAGCGCGGCATCACCATTAAGAGCCACGCCATCCAGATGAATTATACCCACCAGGGACAGGATTACACGCTCAATCTAATTGACACACCGGGGCACGTCGACTTCAGCTACGAAGTTTCTCGTTCCATTGCGGCCTGCGAGGGGGCGCTACTGCTGGTCGATGCGTCGCAGGGCATCGAAGCGCAGACGATCTCGAACCTGTACTTAGCCATGAATAATGATTTGGTCATTATTCCGGTGCTCAATAAGATTGACTTGCCGGGAGCCAGTCCCGAAGAGGTTAAAGATGAGATGGTTGATTTGCTCGGTTGCGAACGCGACGAGATTATCCCGGCATCAGGTAAGGAAGGCATCGGCGTCCCGGAAATCTTGGCGGCCATCGTCGAACGTATTCCGGCCCCAAAAGGCGACCCCAACGGCGCGTTGCAGGCCCTGATTTTTGATTCACATTTCAACTCCTACCGGGGTATCGAAGTTATCTTCCGGGTGCAGAACGGCCGCATTCGCAAGGGCGACCGGGTAAAGTTCATGAACACCGGTAAGGAATACATCGCCGATGAAGTCGGTACGCTGGGCTTGGTGCAGGTCCCCCGCAACGTCATTGAATGTGGCGACGTAGGTTACCTGATTTCGGGCATTAAAGTAGCGAAGGAAGTTAAAGTCGGCGACACCATTACCGAACTCGACCGCCCGGCGACCGAAGCCATCCAGGGGTTTTCGGAAGTCAAGCCGATGGTGTTTGCTGGTATCTACCCCGTCGAAACCAGCGAGTTTGAAGACCTGCGCGACGCCATGGAAAAGCTCCAGTTGAACGACGCGGCCTTAGTGTGGGAACCCGAAACGTCGGCGGCTCTGGGCTTTGGCTTCCGCTGCGGCTTTCTGGGCATGCTGCACATGGAAATTGTGCAGGAGCGGCTCGAACGCGAGTTTGACATGACCGTCATCACGACCGTGCCGTCGGTGCGGTTTGAGGTGTTTACAACCCGCGACGAAACGCTGATCGTGTCGGCCCCGGCCGAGATGCCCGACCCCAGCACGATTAGCTGGATTGAAGAGCCGTTCATCAAAGCGCAGATTATTACCAAGTCGGAATACGTCGGGGCAATCATCAGCCTGTGCATGGATAAGCGCAGCTTGCTCAAAAACCAGGTGTATTTGACGCAGGACCGCGTGGAGTTGCAGTTCGAGATGCCCTTAGCCGAGGTGGTGTTTGACTTTTTCGATAAGCTCAAGACTATTTCGCGCGGCTATGCGTCGCTGGACTACGAGTTTACCGGCAACCGTGAATCGACGATGGTGAAGTTAGACATCATGCTCAACGGCGACCGCGTCGACGCGCTGTCAGCCATCGTGCACCGCGACAAAGCCTACGAGTGGGGCAAGAAACTTTGCGAAAAGCTCCGTGAATTGCTGCCCCGTCAGCAGTTCGAGATTGCGATTCAGGCGGCCATTGGCCAGAAAATCATTGCCCGCGAAACCGTGAAAGCGTTACGTAAAGACGTATTAGCGAAGTGTTACGGGGGCGACATTAGCCGCAAGCGCAAACTGCTCGAAAAGCAAAAAAAGGGTAAGAAACGGATGCGCCAAGTCGGCAACGTCGAAATTCCGCAGGAAGCGTTTATGGCCGTGTTGAAGATTAACTAAATAACCGGAAGCCAGCTCAGAAATGGGCTGGCTTTTTAATGACGAGAGTGATCTCTAAGAAAGTCTTCACCAATAAAACGGTATTCAACGTACTTAATCTGCACAAACAATAAACAAATCTCTGACCATTGACCAGACTTGGAGCGCCTACCCGGATGAGTGGGTGCTGGTTGGTAACCCTGATTTAGGCGACGTAAGTCACGTAGGTTCGGTTGTCAGCAAGCTCCAAGGCGAAATCGTCTTGTACCATAGTAAAGACAAGTGGGAGATTGCCTATAAAGCCAAAGAACTTACGGAGGGTGTAGAACGCTTCGCCTGTATTTTTACGGGTGAGGTGCCCAAGAATCGCCGGTTCTGGTTATGAAGTCAATTTATTAGGGCTATCAAGAATGATCGGACAGTCAAAACCGGCATCTATTTTGCGCGTAATCTACATAACCCATTCGGTATGTCGTTATGCGCTTTCTGCTCGTTTTTCTGCTCGTTTCATTCATGCGGCTACCGGCTTTTGCCCAAGTGCTGCCGCCCGCTCAAACCCAGAAAACGCTGTTTACCCTCAAGGCCGTCGACGAGAAGACGACCGCCGAAATACCGGCGCGGTTTACGGTGCAGGGGCAGTTGGCTAAACGGGAATGGACTGGCAAGAGCCAGTTGGGTAAGCCGTTTGCGGTCGTGCTGACGCGCACCGATACGCTCAACGTCATTACCAGCGCGCCGGGCTACGACGAAAGCGAATTGCTGATGGTGGTTTCGTGCGATACCTGCGCCGACTATGAGTACGTCGTGCAGTTGGCCCGCGAAACGCCGAAGCCGGCGGTAGTCATCGACAGCGTGTTTCGGAATTTAGAGGTCAACCGAGCGTTTTGGTTAGACAACGTGTATTTCGATCAAAGCAGCTACGTGCTGCGGCCGGAATCGTTTCCGCAGTTAGACAAGTTGGTCCGAACGCTGGCCACAAAGCCCAAATTAGTGATTGAAATTGCCGGCCATACGGACAACGTCGGCGACCGGCGGCTGAATCAGGCGCTGTCGGAGAACCGGGCTAAGATTATTTCCAACTACTTATCCCGGAAAGGCATTGCCGAAACCCGATTGCGTTACACCGGTTACGGCGATTCGAAGCCGGCCGCGCCCAACGACTCCGAAGAAAACAAGCGCAAGAACCGGCGCGTCGAATTCGTTGTTTTGGCTATATGACGCCAACTGTTGTCTCCGAAACAACACCTTTCTTTGTCCATCCCGACTCGATTGTTCGCCGAATTTGGAGCGACGCCGATGTCATTCTCCTGATTTTTGGCGGGGCAGCGGCTGAGTTTGCCCTCAACCGGGCCGTTGACTGGCTTTTCTTCACGGGCCGGCTTCCGGCCGATCCCATCGCGCGGCTATTTTCGACCGTGCAGTACGCGCAGGAGATTCTGTTAGCAACCGATACCAAGGCCCGGCAGGCCCTCGCCCGCATCAACGCCATTCACGGGGGCGTGGAAGAGCAGCGCGGTCAGCGGATTCCCGACTGGGCGTACCGCGACGTGCTCTACATGCTCATCGACTACTCCGAACGAGCCTACGCAACCCTGCAC
>CAXUEB010000448.1:2176-3387 GCA_964249775.1 uncultured Spirosoma sp. | reverse complement strand
ATGCCACCCACCGGATTAGAAAGCAGCTTTACCAACGGCGAATCATCCAGCCTTTCACGGAAACGCTCTCCGGCGAAGATGTTTTGGTTGGCTTTACCATGAACGCGGCTGAGGTGTTAACGTAGTAAGGATAAAACAGAAAGGGGAGGGCCACACGGTCAGGCGGTTTACGAGCGTCGCGGGTGGCCGCCCCGGTGTGTTTTGTTTTAGTAGAAACACGGGGGCGGCCAACCGCCCCCGCGGTTAACCGCGGGGCCGTTTGCCCCTCCCCTTTCTGTTTGCTTTACTTAGCTACCGTGGCCCGGCCTAACGCGGCCCGGCCTGATTCGTAAAATCCACCACCGTTACGTCGGCCAGCCACGGGCCGACCACCGTACCAAACGCTTTGTGGGCCGGGTGCGGCAGGTACGCGTCGCGGTCCTGCGCATTGTCGAAGGTTAGAATAAAGGCGTGGGTCAGGCCCTTGTCGTGCTTTTCGGGGCTGTTGTTGGTGCCCCATTGAAAGCTCTTAATTTCCTTGATCTGCTTGGGTAACGCTTCAAACGCGGCTACAATTTCATTCACCTTGGCAGGCGTTGTTTCGGGTTTGAATTTGAACAGCACCACGTGCTGCAACGAACCGGTTTGCATAGGCTTAGTCGAAGTTTGGGCAAACGCGCCCGCCGTTACCGTCAGCAGCAGGGCAGCCATTAGCCATAATTTTTGCATAGTTATTGGAGTTGTTGGTTTATCGGTCCAAATACGGTGTTTCTGGGCAACAAACCAATCTTCCGCAAAAAAGCCGGCCACCCTCCTCAAAACGACGGAGAGCGGCCGGCTTTTTAAGTGCCGTTGTTTACACCAACGTACCTTAAGCCAGGAACGGCGCAACGATGTTTAGCACGTCCTGCTTGGTTAGCGGCTCGTCGAACGCTTCGGTAATGCCTTCGTTGGAAACCACGCCCGCCAGCAGTTGGGTCAGGTTGATGCCTTTCTGCGTTGTGTTGTCTTCGCCAGCGTAGATTGCCTGCGGCAAGCCACCCGTCATGTTAAGCGGAATCCAGCCTTTCATGCCGCGCAGGTACCGAACGCGGGCTGCGTGCGCCGATTCGGTAGCGTGAATTTGCAGGGCCACTTCCAGAATCGCCTTGGCGTTCATCAGGTTCGGCGCTTGTCCTTTGTAGGCGCGCACGCCCGTATCTTCAATCGCTTGCGAGCCGGCAATAAACGTT
>CAXUEB010000448.1:0-2166 GCA_964249775.1 uncultured Spirosoma sp. | reverse complement strand
GAACGCACCCTTGGCGGTAAAGTCAAAGTTCGGCTTGCTCACCGCCTGCGATCCAAGCACCTGCCGCAGCAGCTGCACGTGCACTTGCTCGTGCCGCCGGAGCTGCTCAAACACCGCCCGCAGGTTGGCCGGAATCAGGCCCGGTGTGTTGGTGCCAATCTCGTAAAACTCGTACTCTAAGTACTCCAACGTGAGGGCAAAGTTCAGCACGTCGACCACGTTGGCGGGCAGCGAAGAACTTTGTCCGTAAGCGCTCGTTAGGGCCGAGGCCATCACCATCGGGGCCGCAGCCACGGCTGCTTTTTTACCGACTACACTAAACAGGTGCCGGCGCGAAACGTGGGCTAAGCGGTCGTAAATCTCGCCGTCGACGTTTTCTAATTCACTGAGAATATTTTGCAGATTCATTGGGTCAATGCGGTTTAAACGTTAACGGCTACGGTTGGCAGGTTGCGGGGATCAATGATTTCGCGCACGAATCGCTGCGCCATCGGCAGCACCTCACTCGGTTCCTTCTTGAGGTACAGGCCCATCCCGTCCACAATCGTGTCGCCGGCGAAGGCGGTTTGGTTGGGGTACTGCATCTCGCGGATAATCGAGCTGTGCCGGGCTTCTACCGAAACAATTTTACCCGCCACGGCCAAGTTGGAAGGATCGGTTAAGTACTTGCCACCCCCGTTGTAGGCCATCGTGCCTAAGTCGGCAAACATGCGCGACGCGTCGAGCACCGTCGAGCGCAGGCCGAGGTTGATGCTACTGAAGTCGAGCGTCAGGTCCGGGATGCGGGCACTCCCGAGCGCATTGCGGTAGAATTCGCGGTGCGTCACCTCGTGATTGCGCAGGTCGACAAACAACTGCATATCCATCGCCGTCATGCCCGGATACGGGTTTGCCAGGACGAGTTCGTAGAACCGCGATTCCAACTGCTCCAGCACGTAGGCGTAGTTCAGAATGCCCAAATCGCCACCGGGCAAGACGATTACGTCGCCCGGCGCGGCCACCCGACCGCTGCCGTCGGGACTTACGTTGGGATCAGACTCTGAGCAGGCACTCAGAATGCCGCCCGTGACTGCGGCCAATCCTGCGTAGCGCAGAAACGACCGCCGACCAACCGGCTCCGTCGCGGGCGTCGTCGTCGGTTTCATGTCAAATTTTTCCATAACTGTGTTTTCAAGAAGTACTGTTGTTAGAACCATGTCTATCGAACGTATCTCGCCAGACACACCATAATACGCCCAGTATTATGGGTTGGTTCTCAAAGTTGAGGAAATGGCCCACAACCCACCGTTCAGCACTCTATTTTATAATTTACAGAATATTCTATTGTGTCTATGCGCTTCATTAGCAACAAAACCGACAAATACGTTTATAAGCATACTGTCCTAAGTATGACTCTAATATTAATTCGGTGACTTTTTTATATTTCTACCAATCCAAGTTCTCTTAAATCACGTTGGTATGATTGTTGTCCTCAGCAACTAAAAAAATTACAAACCAAACTTTCTTTTATTAAACATGAAAAACCTTACCAAACAGTCGGAGCCTGCGGCCATTCAGGAGCGTCTTGGCCGTCGGGGGTTCCTGCGGTACGCCGGCTTCTCGGTGGCTGCAACGGCCGCAATCCTGACCGCCTGCGAAAACCCCAGCATGGACGCCACCGTCGAAGGCAATGCCGGTGCCCGCGTTTCGGCAACCGCCATCGATCTGGGTTCGGGCGATGTTGGCGTTCTGAACTACGCCTACGCCCTGGAGCAGTTGGAGTTTGCGTTTTACGATCAGGTTCTTAGAACGCCCTACGCCAACATCTCCAACGACGAGTTGATGATGCTGCGCGAAATTCGGGACCACGAATACGTGCACAAAGAGTTTTTCCGCGTGGCCCTGGGTGCGGCCGGCATTCCGGCCCTGACGCCAAACTTCCGGAGCATTGATTTTTCGCAGCGGCAGGTGCTGTTGAACGCGGCCCGCGTGTTTGAAGACACGGGCGTGGGTGCGTACAACGGGGCAGGTCAGTTGCTGGGCGACGTTAACCTTCTCTTGCTGGCGGGTAAGATTGTTTCGGTTGAAGCGCGGCACGCGGGCCTGATCCGCGATTTGCTCCTACCCCAACTGGGTTACTTTGCGGGTGACAACATCGTGGACGGCAACACCGGCTTAGACCCGGCC
>CAXUEB010000447.1:0-3400 GCA_964249775.1 uncultured Spirosoma sp. | reverse complement strand
GCTGTCGAAGAGTTTGCGGTCGTTGTTGTGCTTATTAATGGCCAGCGCAAAATCGTAGGCATCGCGCTCCGAGTAGGCCAGCAGTAGTTGCACGGCCGCGCGGGCGTGCTGAATTCGTCCGGCGGCATTGATGCGCGGTCCCAGCCCAAAAACGACGTTGGTAATGTCTAACTCGCTGCGGAAACCCGCTATTTTGATTAACGCCCGGAGGCCAGTGCGCGGTTGGGCGTTAAGAAATTTTAACCCGTAATGGGCCATCACGCGGTTTTCACCCGTGATGGGCACAATGTCAGAAGCAATGCTAACGGCCACTAAATCAAGGTACGGCAGCAGCACGTCCAAGCTGATACCCTTGTGCAGGCAAAACGCGTGCAGGAGTTTGAAGCCGACCCCGCAGCCGCTCAGGTCCTTGCACGGATAGCCGCAATCGTCGCGTTTGGGGTTTAAAATGGCAGCCGCATCGGGTAGTTGATTGCCGGGGCGGTGGTGATCGCAGATAATGAAATCAATGCCCAGCGCCTTTGCTTCGGCCACCCGGTCGATGGATTTGATACCGCAGTCGAGGGCAATAATGAGCGAGAAACCGTTTTCAGCCGCCCACTCAACGCCTTGCCGCGAGATGCCGTACCCTTCTTTGTAGCGGTCAGGAATGTAGTAGTCTAACCGGTCGTAGTAGTTTTTCAGAAAGCCGTACACCAGCGCTACGGAGGTCGTGCCGTCCACGTCGTAATCGCCGTAGATTAGAATCTTTTCCCTACGTTCGGGCAGCATCGCCCCTTGCAGGCGCAGGATTGCCCGTTCCATATCCTGCATACCGAAGGGATCGTGTAGGTGGCTGATTTCGGGCCGGAAAAACGTTCGAGCCTCTTCGTGGGAGCGAACCCCGCGCTGCACCAGTAGAGCCGCCAGAAACGGACTGATGCCGAGCGAGCGGGTCAGCGACTCGGTGGCGGCTCGTTGTTCCGTTGAATCAGGAAAGGGCTTTCGGTTCCATCGTTTCAGGGGCGGTGTCGGCTGGGCTATCATAAACGCAAAATAAATCCGTTTTTACGTAAATCCTCAGTTTATGTCAATTTTGCTCGTAGTTCTTGGGCTGTTTCTACATGACGCCCCCCGGTTGACGGCTCCCCAGAAGATAAATCTGAAAATTGACGTTCAAAACGTCAAAAAGCAAACGGGCACGGTGCACGTCGCCCTTTACCGGGCCGATAACAATTTTCCGGCGGGTAGCCCCCTGGAAGGCAAGAAAGTACCGGCCGGCGCGAAAAGCGTTCAAACAACGTTCTCGGTCGAGCCGGGCGAGTATGCCGTTGCGGTGTACCACGACGAAAACAACAACGGCCAGATGGACAAGCGAATGTTTGGCATTCCCAAAGAACCCTACGGCTTCAGCAATAATTTCCGTCCGGTTATGTCCGCTCCCAAATTCAGCGATTGTAAATTTAGCGTCGGCAACGGCGAGAAGGCGATTACTGTTAAGCTGATTTAGCCAGCCCGCCGGCCAACTGTTGACCTTCGTTTAAGAAACGGATTCTTATCATTCTGTTAAATTAGCGGTTCCAACGCGGGACAGTTCGGATACGTTTCGTACCTTTGACCGGCAAATAACAGCACTTGCTATTTGCTATGAGCTTAGACTCCAGTAAGTTTCTTTACGAGGCTCTCACCTACGACGACGTCTTGCTTCTGCCCGCCTATTCGGAAGTTCTCCCGCGCGATACGCAGACCGTCACCCAGCTTACCCGCCAGATTCAACTGAACATCCCCCTGATTTCGGCGGCTATGGACACTGTCACGGAGTCAGCGCTGGCCATTGCGATGGCTCAGGAAGGCGGCATCGGTATCATCCACAAAAATATGAGCGTGGAAGCGCAGGCCGAGCAGGTCCGCAAGGTCAAGCGCTCGGAAAGTGGGATGATTATTGACCCCATCACGCTGTCGGAAGATCGGACGCTGGCTGACGCCCACAAGATTATGCGCGAGTCCAAGATCGGCGGCATTCCGGTCGTGGACGAAACTGGTAAATTGGTTGGCATTCTGACCAACCGTGACCTGCGTTTTCAGCGTGATCTGAGCAAGTCCGTTACCGAGATTATGACCCGCGATAAGCTCATTACGGCCAAAGCGGGTCTGTCGCTGGAAGACGCCGAGAATATCCTTCAGGAATACAAAATTGAGAAGCTGCCCATCGTCGACGACAACTATAAGCTCGTCGGGCTAATTACCTACAAAGACATTCTGAAGCGCAAGAGCCACCCCAACGCCAGCAAAGACGAATTGGGTCGACTGCGCGTGGGCGCGGCCGTGGGCGTCACGCCCGATTTGAAACGGCGCATCGAAGCGCTCGTGCGGGCGGGCGTCGACGTTATCAGCGTTGATACAGCGCACGGCCACTCGAAGGGCGTTATCGACGCGGTTCGGACCATCAAACACGAGTTTCCCAACCTGCAAGTCATTGCCGGAAACGTGGCCACGGGCGAAGGCGCGAAGGCTCTCGCCGAGGCCGGAGCCGACGCCGTTAAAGTCGGCGTTGGGCCGGGCAGCATCTGCACCACCCGCATCATCGCCGGCATCGGAATGCCGCAGCTCACGGCCGTCTACGAATCAGCCAAGGCACTCCAGGGCACCGGCGTTCCGGTCATTGCCGACGGCGGCATCCGCTTTTCGGGCGATATTACCAAGGCGCTCGCGGGCGGGGCCAGTACGGTTATGGTCGGTTCGCTGCTGGCGGGCACCGAAGAAGCGCCCGGCGAGGTAGTCCTGTACGAAGGTCGCCGGTTTAAAACGTACCGCGGCATGGGATCGGTCGAAGCGATGGAAGACGGCTCGAAAGACCGCTATTTCCAGGACGCCGAAGACGATATTAAAAAGCTCGTGCCGGAGGGCATCGTGGGTCGCGTCCCGTTTAAAGGTAAAGTCGCCGAAATTGTTTATCAGATGGTCGGCGGGCTGAAAGCCGGAATGGGCTACTGCGGAGCGCGGGACATTCCGGCGCTGCAAGGGGCCAAGTTCGTCAAAATCACCACGGCCGGTTCGCGCGAAAGCCACCCGCACGACATTCAGATTCAGAAAGAAGCGCCGAACTACTCGGTAAGGTAATGCACTGTGCTGCTCGTGCCGTGGGTGGTCAGGTCGATGATGCGGACGCCAACGCCGAAGTGGTCGAAGGCGAAGGTAGGCGTGTCCTGCTTCATCTGGTAAAACGTCGAGGGCGACAGCAAGGTCAGCAGGTTGCCCCGCTGCTGAACCTTCTCGACGTGGTAATGCCCGCAGACGACAACCGTGTGGCAGGGTAAATCCTGCACCAGTTCGAGAAATTCGTCGGGTTGCCGAAACGCGTAATGTTCGTCCATGAACCGAACGTCGGCGGGCAAGGGCGGGTGGTGCATAAACACCAGCA
>CAXUEB010000446.1:0-3411 GCA_964249775.1 uncultured Spirosoma sp. | reverse complement strand
CGGTTTCGTAGCTGACGTTGCGGCCGTCTTTGCCGCCGATGAAGTTCCAGCCGTGCACATCGTCCACGTAGCCGTTTTTATCGTCGTCGCGGCCGTTGCCGGCAATTTCTTTGGGGTTGGTCCACAGCACCCGGCGCAGATCTTCGTGGGTGGTGTCGATGCCACCGTCGATCACGGCCACCACGACTGGCGTCGGCTTGCGGTCTTTGAGTAATTCGCGGTACGTGCGCTCGGCGCTAATGCCAGCGGCTTTATCCGTCCGGTCGCCCAAGTACCATTGCGTTTCCTGCGCCGAAGCTGCAATCGAAAGCAGACTAATCGACGCACTAATAAGGAGTTTCTTCATAAATGGAAAACGAAAATTCCAGACAAATTACGAAGAAACGGACGGTTATCCGGCTTAAAAGTTGTTAAATAGTTTGCTTGTTCCGACGGTTCGCCTTTCAATCGGATTAGACATCCTTTTGGGAATGGCGAATTTGGCTTCGCGTTGGCTATTCGCGTAACTATTCCGTAAACTGCTTCGGTAGAGTCGGCTTGCGGAATACTTAGACGACGAATGCGGCTAACTCTGCTACCCAATCAATTCGTCAATTGGCAAACGCCTTCTAAGTCATGGCACTTAATAAACGACAGAAAAACAGTTGCCTTTGGCGGGCGCTTTTTTCGCCGTTGCTATGGTGGCTTTCAGTTTCTACGGGTCGTTTAATCCCACGGAGTCAGGATTTTACCTTTCTGTGTTGGGCGGAGTTATTTGGACGCTCATTACGGGTTACCTGCTGGGGAGGTTCCAGGCGAACGACAAGGAACGAATGTGATTAGGCAGAATTGCAATCGGCCAACCCAAAACCAGTAGCAGTCAGATTGCCGTGTTGTAGCTACGGCTTCTTGTGCGGACTGCTCCGGTAATGTTCTTGCAGCATGTCTTCGCCGAAATCGTTGGTCAAGTCCCGCACGACGGTATGCACGTGGTTGGCGTTGGTTTGGGTATTGTCGTATTCAATCAGGATCGTCGGGCCGTGAATCCGGTAGTACCAGCCTTTGCCGGCTCCTAACTCCGGGGTAAGGTCGCCCGCCCAGGCAAACCGTAGATCATCCAAGCCGGCCTTCGTCAAGCGGTCCATCTGCTGCTTGGCAAGCGTAATGCGGTAATTTGTCAAGTAAACGTCAAGCAGGTCGAGAAACAACTTACGTTGTTCGGCCGTCATGTCCGCCAACTTCAGGCCGTCCATTCGTTCCAGCGACGCCGTGCGTTTGTTGCTGGTGACGATCTCGGGATACGCGACGGCCGCCAGCACCGCTTGTTTGCGTTGCGCCGGGTCCAACGTTTTCAGCAGCGCAAACGCTCGTTCGGTTTCTTGTTTCAATACCTGCCGACCTTTCTGCGGCAAATCAGCCACGCGTGGATTAGCCATGCGTTTGTCAGCCATAGTCGAATCAAACCGGAGCACGGCGGGGTTGCTACCGAAAAAGGTTGGCGTCTGCGCAATCACCTTGCCCATTAAGGACAGGAACTGAAGCGAAAGGTGATGGCCTTCCACGCGCCAGCTCCAAGGGTTTGTAGCACTCGGCTCACCGAAGACGGTAATGGCGTAGTTGTCAGGGTCGCGGTAGGTGTCGTTGGGTGGTCGGTTGTCAATGACGCGCAGGACGTTTTCCAGATCCATAATGGCCGTTGCTTTCGCGTAGCCTTGTTCGCTGAGACCCGTTTTCAACATGGCCAAGGCCGCCCGGCGCTGCTCGGCGTTCATCTGCTTTAGGGCCAACCCCTTCCGGTCGCGGGGAACGAAGTGCCAGTTGAACCGCTCCGCATCGTCGAACGGATACGTCGCTTGTTGGCGCTGCTCGGCCGACAGCGCCGTCATAAACGACTGGGCGGCTTCGACCATTTCGTTTTTCAGTCGCTGCTGAGCCGCGGTCGACGCGGGTTTGGTCGGGGCGGTTATCTGCGCAACGACGGGACCGGCCAACAGCCAGCAAATAAAGAGGTGTCTCATACCGAATCAGGCTAAACGCTTCTTTCTGCAAAGGCGATTGTCGGCCGAATTTACTGAATGACGAGTGGTCTGTCTACCCGCGGCCTAAACGCGCGTTACTGTTTTTACAAAATCGAAGACCTATAAATCAAGTTTCGTTCATCAAATACGGCAGTCGGGCTAACAACCGGGCGGCTTTACCAGTTGTAGAATTATCGCCACTGTCACGCCACAAATATGTCCAATCGCCCACCCAACAACGGCTCTGGTCCGCTCGACCACTTAGCCGTGCGTTACCTGCGCCAGGCGCTTGACACATCGCACCCTACCGATGAACCTTATGTTTTAAATGAAGTCGAAAGCCGGGTGATTCGGCGTACCAAGATCATCACCCTGACGTTGGCCGCCTTGCTGGGAACGTTGGGCGTACTGCTGCTTTACCTGCCCCAGTACAACTGGCCGTATTTGTTTACCAACACGCCCCTCACGCTGTTTGGCACGACCTACGAACTGCCCATTGTGACGGCCTTGTACGGGCTGCTCTTAGTGTACGTCGAAGTCAACGTCTTGATTGGCCTGAACCTGTTGGGCGTGCGGGCCATCATGCAGATCTGCCAGTTTCCAAGGGTGCACGATGCGCAATACGACCGTCATTTGCGGGCGCTCGCCGACGCAGCCCTCGAACGCAGTCAGCAACGAATGCTCCGCTTTGGCATTGACCCGTACCTCAATCTGCCGCGGTGGGGGCTAACCCTTTTCTTTCTGGTTAACCTGTTCCGGGCCGCTTTAAGCAGTCTGGTCATGAAGTTTCTGGTGCGACGCCTGCTGGGACGTTACGCCCTTCGGCAAGTAACCGATTTGGCCGGCATACCCATCTACGCAGCCTGGAACGCTTACGCGTCGTGGCAGGTGCTCCGCGAAGCGCAGGTTCGGGTAATGGCTCCCCTGACGATTCGTGAGTTTGTCAGTGAACTCCACGATGAATGGGCCCACAACGAACGGTTCCGACCGCTTATTCTGGAAGCTCTTCAGTACGTAGCTATTCTAAAACGGCAATACAACTACGCGCACTTTTTGCTGACCGAAACCTTAGTTGATCGGTTTAAACTCCATACCGATACCACCCTGACGGGCCATTTTGTGGAGCAATTGGCCAACGCACCGGCGGAAGTGCGCCACAGTTTAGAGCGGCTTATCGTGTTTGGTGTGCTGGTCGATGGCCGGCTGTCGTGGGTTGAAAAACGGCGGCTGCGCCAACTGCGCCGGAGCGGTTTCCTACGTTATTCCGTCGACGACATCCAACGCATCGGAGCAGATTACAACCAGGGGCGGGGGTTGTGGGTGTAACCGTAGCTCTGGCACCGCAACGGCGGACCGTTCTTGCCGGAGCAGCACGCGTCAGCAACTGATACAGCAATAACCGACGCCATCAGTT
>CAXUEB010000445.1:0-3425 GCA_964249775.1 uncultured Spirosoma sp. | reverse complement strand
CTCTACGGCTACTCTTACGGGGGCTTGTTTGCGTCGTATGCGCTGCTGACTAAGCCCAGTTTGTTCCAAAAGATCATGATTGGCAGCCCGTCTATTTGGGCCGACGAGGCCGTAATCTTGCGCC
Source organism: uncultured Spirosoma sp. (assembly GCA_964249775.1). Taxonomy (GTDB): domain Bacteria; phylum Bacteroidota; class Bacteroidia; order Cytophagales; family Spirosomataceae; genus Spirosoma. Next base: position 3,301 of record CAXUEB010000445.1, on the reverse strand, counting down.
GATTTGAGCCGGATTACGCCAAAACCCACTCGGACCTGCCCGTATCAGCCTGGCTGTCGGTGGGCGAGAAAGATCTTAATCTAATTGAGGATGATGTTCAGTTCGGCGAAGTGCTGAAGTCGCGTCGATACCCGTCGCTGCAACTGCAAACCAGCGTCCTGCCCGGCCTGAACCACCTGACGGGCATTCAGCCGACGATGTTGCAGGCGTTCCGGTGGGCGTATTGCGGCACGCCATCGAGTCGGTCGGTCAATTCAACCAATTAACCACTAATTCCGGCCCGAAGGGGCTGTATACTCATGCTTCATGTGACGTGGAAGAACGTGCTGTTTTCGAGCCTTGCGTTTGCCGGGCTACTGGTTAGTTGTACCGGTAATCTCGGCGTGCTACGCTCGGACTTGACGGTGCAAGCAGGCAAACAGTTTGTCCTGGGTGGCAATCAGAAGGGCGCGTTTACCGTGCAAGCCCGCAACACGGGTCAGGTGCCGGTTATGCTCTCGGAGCGACGAGCTGACGGACAAACCGTTGCGTTGGGCCAATTCGGTTCCGGGAGCGCCCAAACGCTTCGATTGGCGGCTGGGTCGGCGGTTCTGGTTGACAATCGTTCCGAGCAATCGGCCCGGCTCGATCTGACGGTCACGGGCGACAACGATAACCTGACCATGCAGGAGCGCACGCCCGAAAACCCGTAGAAACACACCGGGTCTGTGGGATTAGGCGAAAATGCTGGCTAAGGGCAACTCAAAACCGGTGTTCGGACCACGAAGCGTATCGTCTTCGTAAAAGAATACGTAATGACCAGGCTGGTCAAAAACCAGTACGACCCGTCGGCTGGGGAACACGACCCAACCGGATTGAACGCCGAATTGGAAATAGAGGTTGGGCTTGGTCACCATTTCCTCGTTACTCTGCAATGGCGACCGCGTCGGCGGCCCGGTGATCTCGATACAAACCAACGGAGGGTGACTGCGTTTAGCCGGTTCAGGTGCGAAGATGAGCGCTGAATTTGGCTATACGACTACATCAGGCGTGGTCTCATCCGGCAAGGTTGCCAATGAAACCTCACTGGCTATGCGGTAGTCCAGCCGGTAGCGGACTTTGAGCTTGAAAATGATATTGGCTTGAATAACACCGTGCGTGAGATTAGGCAGGGGTTGACCGCCGGTGCGGTCGCGTTCGTCATCGGACAGTTGCTCAACAATAGCTTCCATAACTGGGCGAGTTTTTTAGAAATCTAACGATAACAAAACTAACCGCGTATGTTCCGCTCCTACCTTAAAATCGCCTTCCGCAACCTGCTGAAGAACCGGGTGTTTTCACTCATTAACCTCTTTGGGTTGGCCTTGGGGATGGCTACGTTTGTGCTCATCGCCGAGTACGTCGCCTTTGAACACAGCGTGGACCGCTTCCACCAAAAGCTACCCAACCTGTACCGGGTGCTGATCGACGACAACCGGCAAACCTACCCGCAGCAGCCGCCGGGCGTGGCCCCCATCGCCAAAGCGCAGTTTGCCGAGGTTGAGGACTTCTGCCGGCTGGCCTCGGGCGTCAGCGACGGGGTTGTTACGTGGACCGGCGTGGACAGGACCGGCGCGGACCGAAAATCGTTTCGGGAAACGGGCACGGCTTACGTCGACGGTAGTTTCTTCGACCTGTTTAGTTTTCCGCTGGCCGACGGGTCGGCGTCGGCGCTCCGGCAACCGAACGTAGTGGCGCTTTCCGAAACGACAGCCCGGAAGTATTTCGGCAACGGGCGGGCGGTAGGTCAGGTGCTCATGCTCAACAACCAGTTTGGGTCGACGCCCTACACGGTCGGGGCGGTGTTTCGGGACTTACCGCCGAACACGGATTTTGGGGCGAACCTGCTCTTCTCGCTGCAAACGCTGGCGAATCCGGTCAACCTCAACGGGAATAGCTGGGCCAAGCTGGACAATTTAGATAATAACTTCATTTACACGTACCTGCTGCTCCGGCCGGGGGCTGATTACGGGGCATTGGAGCAAAAATTCAATGCTTTTAAGAAACAGGTTAAGCCGGAGGATGATGGACTCTTTCGCTTGCAGCCCGTTCGACACATGCACTTGGCGCGGTCGCTGAGTGATTATTACCCGACCAACGGCAGTTTGCGGTTCGTGTACCTGCTGGGCGGCATTGCCTTGCTGATCTTAATCATTGCCTGGTTCAACTACGTCAACCTCTCAACGGCCGCTGCGCTCCAGCGGGCCAAGGAAGTCGGCGTTCGCAAGGCGGTTGGAGCCGGACTGGGGCAGTTGATTAGGCAGTTTCTGGGCGAATCGCTGCTGTTGAACACGTTGAGCTTCGCCCTGGCGTTTGGTCTGGTCCTGCTGTTGCAGCAGCCCTTTAATCAACTCACCGGGCGGACGTTATCGGTGGCGGTCTTGCGATATGGGCAATTCTGGAGTTTAGCGGTGGGACTTTTGCTTCTGGGAACCGTCGCGTCGGGCGGTTACGTCGCGTTCGTGCTGACCCGATTTCGCCCGGTGCAGGTGCTCAAAGGAACCGTCAGCCGGTTGGGTAAGGGGGTGGCCCTCCGACAGTCGTTGGTGGTGTTTCAGTTCGGCGTGTCGATAGCGCTTATGGTCGCAACAGGCATCATGTTGCAACAACTGCGCTACATGCAAACCCGTGATTTAGGCATGAACCTCGATCAGTTGCTGGTCGTGCGGGGGCCGGACGTGGGCAAAGACAGCACGTTTAAAACGCGGAGCGCGGCCTTCCGACAGTCGGTAGGGCAACTCAGCTCGGTCGGAACCTTCTGTACGTCGGGCAGCGTACCGGGTAACTGGTATAACTTCCAGGCCGACGGCATCACCCGCCTAAATCCGCAGCCCAACGACGCCACGAAATCCTACGCCATCGTCTACGTCGACAACCGGTTTTTGCCTACTTACAACATTGACTTAGTCGCCGGTCGCAACTTCTCGGCCCTTGAATCCGACAAGCCCGGACAAACCTTAACCAAGGTAATGATCAACGAGCGGGCGGCTAAGCAATTAGGGTTTATCTCGGCACAAGCCGCCGTGGGGCAGAAACTCAAGTGGGGGCAGGAGCTGGAAGTCGTCGGGGTGGTGAAGGACTACCATCACCAATCGCTTAAACAAGCCATCGAACCCATGCTGTTTTTGCCCCGGACTACCACGGCTTACACCACCGTCCGGCTCACCGCCGACCGCATCCCCGCTAAGGTGGCGGCATTGGAGCGGTTGTTTGGCCAGCACTTCCCCGGCAATCCGTTCGAGTACTTTTTCGTGGACGAGCGCTACAATGAGCAGTATAAAAG
>CAXUEB010000444.1:0-3446 GCA_964249775.1 uncultured Spirosoma sp. | reverse complement strand
GCTTGGTGTAGTTACGCTCTAACCGTACCGCCAGAATCCACTCTTTCGTTTTGGAGATGATCGTTTTCAGGATTGGTACGTTTCCCAGCACACCGCGCAACTCTTCGCGCCGGGTGTCGAAGAGGTTCTTGGCCGTCTGCTGCGTCAGCGTACTACCGCCCCCCGAACTCGACAAATCCTGAAAGGAAAGGACGCCAACCACCGCCCGAAACAAGGCTCGCGGGTCAATGCCGGAGTGCTTCACAAACCGGGCATCCTCGGTAGCCAGCAGCGCCGAAACCACGTTGGGCGACACCTGCGAGATTTCGACGGGTGTGCGGTTTTCAACGTAGTACTTGCCAAGCAGTTGATTATCGGCGGTGTACACTTCCGATGCTTCTTCGCTCTTCGGGTTTTCGAGCGCTTTCAGGTTAGGCATCCCACCAAAAAGCCAGAAGAAGTTGTAGCTGACGGCCAGCACGTAGAGCACCAGCAGAGCAATGCCAACCAGTGAGAACCGCCAAAGACCTTTTATGATAGACCGGTAGGTGCCGGGAGCAAACTGAATCATTGAAGAGATTAATGGATGATGGTTGATATATAATGGACAATGATTGAGAGACTAAGGTGGGCAACCATTATCCATCATACATTATCCATTATACATTGATAAAATCATTTCCGATTTGCCGTTGGCTGATCGGCTGCGGCCTGCATTTCCCGCGCACGGGGCAGTAGCTGGCTGGCGGGATAATCGCGCACGAACTCATTCAGGGCTTTTCGGTACGCGTCTACGCCCTGAAGCCGACCCACCATCTTAACCCGCAGAAGGGCCAGTTTGTCTTCTAATTGCGTACCAGCAAAGGTGCCCAGCGCGTTCTCGGCGCGGGCGAGCGCTTCGGTTACGTTGTTGGCTTTGTACAACGCATAAATATCGGTGTAAACCCGCTGAGCCTGAGCTTCGGAGTCGGTCGACTGAGCTGCCGTGCGTCCCGTTAAACGGGCATACGACGTGTTAGGATACTCAGTCAGTAGTTTGTCTTTCCAGTTCGACGCTTTTCCTAACTGTTCATTCGAGAGGTGGAGCAAATAATATACTTCCGGCTTGGGAAGTGTGTTTGGATAGCGGGTCAACAGTTGCTCAAACGTCAGTATGGCATCGGCGGGTTTGTCTAATTGAAACTTGTAAAGTTTCCCCAGTTTATACAGGGCGTTTTCTATGCGCTGATTCGCCAGCACCTGAGCTTCTTTCGCAATGGGAATTTGGCTCATCATGGCTTCCTTTTGGGCGCTTCGTCCCGATGCAGGTCCCAATGATGGTGTGCCACCAAGGGCAGACGATGACAAGGGGGCGTTTGGATTAATGCCGTTGGCGGCCGAACCACCATTAAGCGGACTATTGGTAGCCGCTACCGCTTCCGACGATTCTTTGCTGCTTCGTCGCCAGTTATCTTCGAGCGGCCGGTTGCCCCACCGCACCGAAAACTCCTGCCGACCCTGGCTGAGCGCTACGGGATTATACAACACCCAGCGTTCGTTGGGCGGAAGGCCGGAGTTGGTAGCGCCCGCCACCGCGTTGAAATTGCCGCCCATTGCCCGCTCCACAATTTGCTGAGCCAGTGCGGCCTGCGCTTTGTCGGCCTTTTCGCGGTCCGAAATTACCTTGTCGAGTACTTTATCCAAAGCGGCCGGGTCCATTCGGGCCAATGTCAACAGGCTGTCATCGGTGCGGATCGTGGTTTGATACTGCACAAATTCGTCAAGCGTTTTCTTGCGCGCTACGGCGGCTGCGTAATCGGGCGACTGCTTTGGCAACAACGTCATCGCACTGTCGTAGTAGACTTTCGCCTGGCTGTAATCAGCTTTCTTCTCAAAATACAGCCGACCGATTTCCTGATACGTGTAGGGCACCTGCGTCGTGTTCGCTTCGGCTGCCTGAATTGACTGACTGTAGAACTTAATGGCTTGGTCTATCCGGCCGCTCCGCGCTTCGAGCAGACCCATTGTAAAATAAATCTTGTCTTTCAAATCGGCGTTTTTGCGGTCGTTGAGCATATTTGTAAACGTAGCAGCCGACTGCGCCACCCGCTTCTGGTCGCCGGTGAGTCCGTTGCTCTGAATCGCGTACAAATTGGCATAGAATGACTGATCGTAGGTTGGCCTTGAGCGTAGCACCTGCCGATACTGCTCAACGGCTTTAGCGGGCTGCTCGATCAGGTCGTAGAGCTGGCCCGCGATGAGGTGCAGCCGCGCGGTCGATTCCCCTTTCTTAAGCGCCGGAAACGTAGCGTCGATTATACCGACGGCGGTGACGAACTCGCCCTTCCGCTGGTGCAAATACGCTTTGGTCAAGTAAAAATCGCGGGTGTTGGACCGGTTGAGCGGCTGAGTACGCAGATACTCGGCTACGTTGAGCGCATTTGAATAATCGCCTGCTTCAACGTAAGCCCGCATCAGGCCCACTAATGCCCCATGCTTGTCGTTCTCATCGGTGCCTTTGGTGTTTACGTATTTGAACACCTCAATGGCGTTGGGCAGATCCTGTTTCAGGAGCCGCGCCCGGCCAATCAGGTTGTACGAATTATCGAGCCATTTGCTGTTCTGGTGACGCTCGGGAACGAGCGACGCTTTTTTGATAGCATCGTCCAACTGCGGCTTCACCGGTTGAGCCAGTAGTGAATCGACTGGTAGCAGAATAGGCAGAAGTTGGTTGTAGTTTTCCCGGCGGGTTTTGAACAGAATCTGTTCGGCTTCGTCGATCTGGTCGCGGGCAATAATGTAGGCGTTATAGTGGGCTGTCAGGTTATGATACCCTTTGCTGATGGGCCTGGTGCTATACTGCGAACACGAAATTAACCCTCCAGTCAGTGAAACAAGGACCGTCAATAACAGAAATGAGCGGTGAGGGAAATAGCGAAACATTCTACGATAGCACGTGGATACTCGTACTCAAAACGTCTAAGGCTGGACTGGCCGTATGGAACGTTAAGCCAAATTAACGAATTTTGCGCTTCACCTGCTATTAACGCTTCGAAATCTATGGAAAACCCGCCCAATCAACCCGAAGATATCCGTCCAGACCAACCCAATAAGCCTGACCCGCTGAAGCGTGCGACCGAAAAAACGACGTCGTTTGTGCAGTTCAGTGGTATTGCCTTTCAGATGCTGGGGACCATTGGATTGGGCGTTTGGGTTGGGTTGAAAATTGACGAGTGGCAGGACAACCGTCGTCCCATCTGGACGATCATTCTCTCGCTAACGGCCATTGGGGCATCGCTCTACTTGTTCATTAAGCAGTTGACGAAAAAGTAACAGCGATTAGTCCATCGGTCTTTATGATCCCTTATGTTTCGAACCCTATTGTTCACTGCCCTTCTTGCGATTGTATTTTTCTTAGTTGACCGTTATTACACCGCGCCTTGGCTCCACCCGAATTGGGAAATCATATTGGTCTTTTTCTTAAGCGT
>CAXUEB010000443.1:0-3447 GCA_964249775.1 uncultured Spirosoma sp. | reverse complement strand
TGGTGGGCCGACGACCCGAGCGAAACGTTTACGCCACCCGGTCACTCGTACAGCTTAGCCCGGATTGTGGTGCGGACGGCCAACGCGTCGCTCGCTAAAGCCGCCGAAACGTTTGCCCGCGTTGGTATTGGGGTGTCGGATGCGTTCGTGATGTGCTGGAAATGCAAGTACGCCTTCAATAACGAACGCCCTTATACGTTCGTCCGCCGGGCCATCGACCCCAACTGGGTTCCGTTCTGGCCGGCCCCGCCGTTTCCGGGTTACTCATCGGGACACGCAACGCAGTCGGCAACAACGGCTACTATCTTGACCGATTTGTACGGTAGTCACTTTGCGTTTACCGACGACTCCCACGTCGGACGCGTTCGGGACGCCAGGCGCAACGTTGATTTTAAAGCCCGGTCGTACCACTCGTTCTGGGAAACGGCCGAAGAGTCGGCCTTGTCGCGCTTTTTGGGTGGCATTCACACCCGGCAAGACAACGAAGTTGGTTTGCGCGAAGGCCGCAAGATGGGGCAGTTCATCAACGCACTAAGCTGGAAGAAGTAACGTCTCGGGAGCGAGGAAGCCGAATCAGATTTCTGATGAAATGAGCAGGCGCTGACGCACGTCCTGCTCATACGGCTCCTCGCTCCCAAGATTCATTAATACGCCCTGACCAGTTTGCCTTCCATGAAATTGACGAAGGCTTTGTTGACAACTTTATTGCCGCCAGGCGTGGGGTAATTGCCCGTAAAATACCAGTCACCGGAATGATTGGGGCAGGCTTTGCGCAGGTTCTCGACGGTTTGGTAAATCACCGCTACGTCGGCCTTCAAATCGCTCGGCGTGACAATCTGCGCTACTTTCTGCGACAGTTCGTCGTGGGTGAACGGCTCAAAAAGCGCTTTAACGTAGTTCTGCTGCGTGGCATTGCCCAACTCGATGGCCGCTACGCACTGACTGTATACTTCGTCCATCAGTTCTTCCTGCCCCCGTTCGCGAAGCAGTTCGAGCGCGGCCCGGAAGCCGACAAACTCTCTGAACTTCGACATATCAATGCCGTAACAGTCGGGAAAGCGAATCTGCGGGGCCGACGACACGATGACAATCTTTTTGGGACCCAGCCGGTCCAACATGCGGAGGATGCTTTTCTCCAGCGTCGTGCCGCGCACGATTGAATCATCCACCACCACGACGTTGTCTTTTCCTTTGCGAATTACTTCAAACGTCGTGTCGTACACGTGCGACACCATGTCCTCGCGCTGGCTATCGTCGGTAATAAACGTCCGCAACTTTACGTCTTTGGCCACCAATTTTTCAATGCGCGGCCGGAACGACAGCACCCGGTCGAGTTCCTGCTCGAACAAGATGCCTTCCATAATGGCTTTCTTCCGCTGCTTGTAAAGGTACTCTTCCAGCCCCTCAACCATTCCGAAAAACGCGGTCTCGGCCGTATTGGGAATGTACGAGAAAACCGTGTTTTCGAGATCGTAGTTGATCTCCTCTAAAATCTGCGGTATAAGCAGTTTGCCGAGCATTTTGCGCTCGTTGTAGATGTCGGGGTCCGTGGCGCGCGAAAAATAGATTCGCTCAAAACTGCACGATCGCTTTTCGATGGGCTTAACGAACTGCCGCTCGGCGTATTCCCCGTGCTTGTCGATGATGAGCGCGTGGCCGGGCTGCACCTCCTGAATGGCGCTGTACTCCACGTTGAAGGCGGTTTTGATGGCGGGCTTTTCCGAAGCCACCACCACCACCTCATCGTCGGCGTAGTAGTAAGCAGGTCGAATGCCAGCCGGATCGCGGGCCACGAAAGCTGCGCCGTAGCCCGTCATACCGACCATCGCGTAGCCCCCGTCGAAATCCCGGCACGAGCGGTGCAATACCCGCTGCATATCAATATTATCCTCAATAATGTCCGACAAATCAGGGTTCTCGTAAATGCCTTTGAAGCGGTCGAACACGCGCTGATTTTCTTCGTCCAAGAAATGGCCGATCTTTTCCATCACCGTCACGGTGTCAACTTTTTCCTTGGGGTGCTGCCCCAGCGAGACGAGCTTGTCGAACAAACCGTCGACGTTGGTCATGTTGAAGTTACCGGCCATCACCAAGTTGCGGCTGCGCCAATTGCTTTGCCGCAGCATGGGGTGGCAGTTTTCAATCTCGTTGGCCCCGTGCGTGCCGTAGCGCAGGTGACCCATCCAAACCTCGCCCGAAAAAGCAACGTTTTCCTGGAGCCAACGGGCGTCCTTAGCTTTGGTCTTGTTGCCTTTGAGCGCCTTCCGAAACTTCTTGTTGACTTTGTCGAAGATGTCCGCTATGGGCCGCTGATCCACGGAGCGGTAACGGCTGATGTACCGGTGGCCGGGCGGTACGTCGAGTTTAATGTTGGCAATACCGGCTCCGTCCTGGCCCCGGTTCACCTGCTTTTCCATGAGCAGGTACAACTTATTGGCTCCGTAGAGAGCCGTGCCATATTTATCAATGTAATATTGATACGGTTTGCGGAGCCGAATCAGGGCAATGCCGCACTCATGTTTGATGGTGTCGCTCATGAGGGGTTGTCGTGAAGCGTTGATTTTTAGGTTGTAACCGGGTAACGGTCCCCCATCGGCATTGGTTCGACGGGGGTAGAGGCAAAGGTAGGAAAAGTTAGCCGCCAAAAAGTTAGGTAGTCCCGGTCGCATCCCGTTTTTTTGCACCCCAACGCCCGCCCGGTTCGTTCTCATCGTATGCAACTCAAAGCCCTCCTCTACAAGATTTCGCTACTGGCCACGTCCGGCAACATGGCTGTCGACATCACCCACTTAACGATGGATTCGCGCCAAGTCGGTCCCGGCAGCCTGTTTGCGGCCCTGCGCGGTACGGTTACCGACGGGCACCGCTTTATCGAAGTGGCCGTAGAACAGGGCGCGTCGGCTGTCCTGTGCGAAGAATTGCCCGAGACAATCGCTGCTGGCGTTGCTTACGTGCGGGTCGCCGACGCAGCCCGGACGCTGGGCCTCGTGGCCGCTACGTTTTACCAGCAGCCGTCGCAGCAGCTTAAACTCATTGGCGTAACGGGCACCAACGGCAAAACCTCCGTTGCCACGCTGCTCTTTCGCTTGTTTCGGGCGCTGGGCTACCGCTGCGGCCTGCTGTCGACCGTGCAAAATCAGATCGACGACGAGGTAATCCCGGCGACGCACACTACGCCCGACGCCATTGCGGTAAATCAACTGCTAAGCCGGATGCTGGCGCAGGGTTGTCAGTACGTCTTTATGGAAGTTAGTTCGCACGCGGTCGTGCAGGAGCGCATCGCGGGACTGACCTTCGCAGGCGGCATTTTTACCAACATCACCCACGACCACCTCGATTTTCACGGCACGTTCGACAACTACATTCGGGCTAAGAAAGGGTTTTTCGACCAACTGCCGGCTTCGGCGTTTGCCCTGACCAATGCCGATGACAAGCGCGGCTTGGTGA
>CAXUEB010000442.1:379-3513 GCA_964249775.1 uncultured Spirosoma sp. | reverse complement strand
TTTACCAACCGGCTGGGTGAGTACATGAAACATCAGAGCCACAATGCAATGGGCGTCGACGTGGCCGACCTCAATAACGACGGCTATCCCGAACTGATGACGCTCGACATGATGCCCGACGACAACCGGCGGCAGAAATCCATGTTCGGGTCGCAGAATGTCGACCGGCATCAGATGGGTCTGGAGCGCGGTTATACTAACCAGTACGTGCGCAACGTGCTACAACTCAATCGCGGTCCGATGCCGAATCAATCCCACCCGACGTTCAGCGAAGTGGGCCAGCTATCGGGCGTGCACGCCACCGACTGGAGTTGGCGCACACTCATGGCCGACTTCGACAACGATGGCTTCCGCGACATTTTTATCACCAACGGTTATCCCAAAGACATCACCGATCTGGACTTTGTGGCTTACAACAACGACCCTCAATCGTCGTATTTTGACTCCGACTCCAAAACCGAAGCCGAAACAAAAGCAAAGATCGGTGAAATGCTGGGAGTGAAAAAGTCGAATTTTATGTACCGCAACCGGGGGAGCGCTTCCGACGCCGAACCACTGACCTTCGAGGATGTTACTACCGCCTGGGGCCTGTCGATTCCGTCCTTTTCCAACGGGGCCGCCTACGCCGACTTCGATAACGACGGCGACCTGGACATCATCGTCAACACCATCAACGATCCGGCGCTGGTGTACGCCAACCGGACGACGGAACGGGCGGACGCAGCCGGGAAAGATGGACGCACCGCCAACCATCACCTGCGGGTAGTGCTGGCGGGCGACGCGGGCAACCCGGCCGGATTCGGCGCAAAAGTCGAACTGCGGTACAGCAGCCGAAACACAACCCGGCACCTTCAGGTCATCGAACAGTCACCCTACCGGGGCTACCAGTCCACCGTGGAACCAACGCTGCATTTTGGGCTGGGCACCGCCCGCCGGGTCGATACTCTGCTGGTTCGCTGGCTCGACGGGCGCGTGTCGCGGCTGACCAACCTACCAGCCGATCAGGTCGTAACGGTTCGGCAGCGCAACGCGAAGACGGAGTCAACGCGCAATCCGGCCAATCCGGCAGCGCCCCTGTTCACCGAATTGACGACGGCGAACCCAGTGCCGTTTGTGCAGCAGGAAAATGAGTACGTCGACTTTAAACAGCAGGTGCTGCTGCCCCACCGCTACTCACAGAACGGCCCCGGCATGGCCGTGGGCGACGTCGACGGCAACGGCTTAGACGACGTATTTGTTGGGGGCGCATCGGCGGTTGGCGGGACGCTGTTCCGCCAAACCACGGTTGCGGGCGGGCCGGAGCGGTTCGTCCGGCAGCCCATCAGGGGCGTCGATACCCGAAAAATGGCCGACGACATGGGCGCGGTTTTCTTCGACGCCGATGGGGATAAAGACTTGGATTTATACGTAGTGGCGGGCGGCAACGAGTGGCTCGCCGACCAGCGCTACTACCAGGACCGGCTGTATATAAATGAGCGGGGCAACTTCCGGCAGGACACGACTGCCCTGCCCGACACCCGCGCCAGCGGCTCGTGCGTGGTTGCGGCCGACTACGACCGCGACGGCGACATAGACCTGTTCGTGGGCGGGCGGGTGACCCCGCGCCAGTATCCGCTGCCTGGCCGAAGCTACCTGCTCCAGAACAACGGGGGGAAATTTACCAACGTAACAGACCGGGTCGCAACCGGTCTGGCCAGCATCGGCCTGGTTACGGCGGCCCTCTGGAGCGACTACGATGCTGACGGGCAAATCGACCTCGTGCTCGCGGGCGAGTTTATGCCCATTACGTTCTTCAGGAATCAGAACGGCCAGTTTCGGCTCACCCAGACGGTTAATCATCCGGCTACCGGAACGCCCGCGCGGGGCTGGTGGAATTCGCTGACGGCGGGCGACTTCGACAACGACGGCGACATCGACTACGTAGCGGGCAACCTGGGATTAAACAGCCGTTTTAAGGTATCCGAAGCCGAGCCGCTGACCGTTCACGCCAAAGACTACGACCAGAACGGCACGCTCGACCCCATCATGTGCTGCTACATCCAGGGCAAGTGTTACCCCGTACACCCCCGCGATCAGCTTGCCGAGCAGGTGCCGGGTCTGAAAAAACGATTCACATCCTATGCCGCTTACGGTCAGATGACGTTCGACCAACTCCTGCGACCCGAAGAAGTGCAGGGCGCTTACGTGGCAACGGCCACCGAGTTCCGGTCGTGTTACCTCGAAAACCGGGGCAAATCAGGGTTCGCTATCCGCCCGCTGCCGATGCTGGCCCAGATGGCACCGGTATTCGGCATGCTGACCGATGACTACGACGGCGACGGAAACCTCGACCTGCTGCTGGCGGGCAACGCCTACGCGACCGACGTGCAGGTGGGTCGTTACGACGCCGGTAAGGGTTTGCTGCTGCGGGGCGACGGACGGGGTAGTTTCAGTCCTCAGTCAATAGCCCAGAGCGGTTTCTGCGCCGACCGCGATGCCAAAAGTATGGTCAGCGTAGCTACCGGCCGACCGGGGCGGGCACTAATCCTGGTTGGCAACAACAGCGATACGCTGCAAACCTTCCGGTGGTCGAAACCCTTTCTAAAAACAGTCCCGCTCAGGGCCGACGAGTATGTTGCCTATTGGAAACGGCCCGACGGCCGAACCCACCGGGCCGAAGTCTACAGTGGGTCGGGCTACCTCTCGCAGTCGTCGCGCGTATTAACCGTGGGGCAGGCCACCGGACCCATCACAATTGTCAACTACCGGGGGCAGCGCCGGTTCGTGACGACTCACGAATAGTTGGTGTACGGACCAACTGCACCCGAAACAGGTGCAGAAACGGACCCACGTACTGCGGAGTAAGTGTCTGCAACTGCGCCTGATTAGCCAGGTCGTGTGAGGTCTGAAGCGGTTTTAGCGGTTTTGCACTGATGGTAGCAAGTATCCCCATGAAGTTGGTAAAGAGCGGTCTGTCAGAGTAATAACGTATAAATACAGGCCTCCTCACCGAACCAATCGCGTAATTTTTACTCGAATTGTTGTATTAAATCTTTTTATTTACCAATTTTGAGGCACCTGCTTCCCCAAAAGAAGCACTAAACATTACTTTTTTCAATTCAGGTTGTATTCAATATCGGAAAGGCTGGTCGTAG
>CAXUEB010000442.1:0-369 GCA_964249775.1 uncultured Spirosoma sp. | reverse complement strand
TCGCGCTACGACCAGCCTTTTTTTGTGTTTTCACCGACCGCAAATGCCTTTGAAATCACAATACTGACAGGTTTCAATCTGGTCGGTTTTGCGGAAGGGTTCGCTGGGATCGAACAGGCGCTGAACAAATTGACGGAGCAGTTCTTCGGATTGCTGAATGTACTGTTCGGGACTGTCGTTGTCGCCAAAGCGGACCGGGTTTGATTTGAAACCGCCCGGAACGTCACGAAATGAGTAAAATCCGGCTTCAACGGGCATATTCCCGGCGGGGTAAACGTCGGCAATATCCCGGTTCAGGGGCAAACCGCCGTAGTCGCGGATGTTTTTGAGGGTCAGGTAGCGGTAGAGCCACAACTGCCGCATCTTATC
>CAXUEB010000441.1:3048-3533 GCA_964249775.1 uncultured Spirosoma sp. | reverse complement strand
GGTTTGCGTCGGTAAATTGGCGTAAATTCTTGTCTAACACAACGGTGCCTGGTAAGCCGGCCGCATGCATCAACTTCTGTCGCTTATTCAAACGCTTTATCCGGTTTCGACTGGTCTGCAAACGGCACTGGGCCAAACGCTCCGGCGCGACGCCTTGCCGCGTAAACACTGGCTGCTGCAACCGGGGCAGGTGTCGGACCGGCTGTACTTCGTCGAGCAGGGCGTCGTGCGGGGGTACTACCTCAAAGACGATAAAGAGGTAACGTCCTGGTTTATGCGCGAAGGCGATTTGGTAATTTCCATCGTCAGCTTCTATGCCCGCCAACCCGCGCGTGAATACGTCGAACTGCTCGAAAATAGTGTCGTTTGGTCAATCACCTACGCGCAACTCCAGCAACTCTACCACGACTTTCCGGAATTCAACGCCGTGGGTCGGCTGCTGACCGAGCGGTATTACGTTCTGAGCGAGCTTCGCGCCCAGAACC
>CAXUEB010000441.1:0-3038 GCA_964249775.1 uncultured Spirosoma sp. | reverse complement strand
CGTTACGCTCAACTGCGCGCCGACTTCCCGGACATTTTCCGGCGTGTACCGCTTAAGTACATTGCATCGAACCTGGGTATTTCTGCCGAAACGCTGAGCCGGCTGCGCGGCCGGCGGGGCTGATTATTGGCTAATTGGGTAACTAATTGGTTAGACGATCAAAACTTCCATAAGGAAGTACTGAATTACCCCATCGCATCCACCACGAATACGAAAAACACACACCAGTAACTACGGCGACATAGTCTGGTAAAATAGGCTGTTCGGCACGTAGCAGAACCCAAAAGAATTCTGCTCGACGGCAGCGGCTTCGACGAGGAAAAAGAACTCCAACTGGGCGACATGCTGCGCTTCCGGGACGTACACCGGGAGTGAGAAAACGACAAAGCCACCGTATCATACGGTGGCCTTACAAGGATCAAAACGAGTCAAGCAGCTTGTGAAAGTCCATCGTTCAGTGGTACCAGCCGAAACTCTTCCAGGCTCCGGCTCGATTGGTACAGCACATCGGGATCAAACGCCAGCGGCCCGTTTCGTTTAGCTGGTGTGTCTCCGTTAAACGTTAGATGTTCAACCAGAACATTCACCCAGTGCAGAGTTTTTTCTTCGGCCACCGAAACGTACTTAAACGTATCGTAGTTGAACAGAACCGCTTCTGGTTCGTCGCGTTGAACATCCCACTGCTGAAACAATTGCTCAAAATCAATCACCCGGATTTCGCCCGTCGTCCAGCGAACCGTTACCTTAAACGGCTCTACCTTAATGATTTCGGTTATACGTGGTAGCCTGATCATGCTCGTTTCTGTAAACGGACAAACTCATTCAATAACAATTCCTGTTTGCCCTCCGCCCAAGCCAACACTCGTTTGGGTTGTTTACCGGGCAATTCACCCCGAAGCACCTCCAACGTCCGAATGTCGATCAACGCTTCATACTCCGCGTAAATCGCATGGAAATGTGGTGGGTTATGATCGCGTGGATATAAATACAGCTTTATGCTGTCAACGGTCACTATCAGCATAAAGTCACATCACACAAACGGTGCTAACTCCCGGCCGATGGCATTGCAGAACGATGAAGTTTCGCCCGTATCCGCATCGTCAAGCCGAAACTTGTACCAACGTTTTTGTTTATAATCGTACACGAAGCCTTCGCTGACTCGGTAGATGCGCATCAAATTTTTTAGCTTTTCGATGTCCTTCGGAACACCCTGCGAATGCGTTACTTCGATGATTACTTCGGTCAGGTCGGTGTCGTGGTTGACCAGCATGACATCGGGTACGGGACTGGTCTCGCTTTCGTCAATCATGGTCTCCGGATAAGCGATCAGTTCCGTCTCATTCTTCATGTACAAGTCGGTGAGCCAATAGATTAACCGGCCAATGATCGCTTGGTGAATACGGGGAGCGTTAACACCCATATAAATGATATTGTCGTTCATAGTCAGATTTACGTAAGCTGAGCCGTTCGTTGGACGAATTTACGACAATTCCACCACCCAATCGTCCTGCTCCACGACCGGGCCCTCGGTCAGCACCACCTTCGATACGTTGCCAGGTTTGGGCGCGGCTACGATGCTTTCCATCTTCATGGCTTCGATCACGAAGAGCGGCTGATTTTTCTTAACGGCGTCGCCTTCCTTGACCAGAATGCGCGTCAGCCGGCCCTGCAACGGAGCCGCTACGTCGCCGTCTTTGCCCACTTTGGCGTTTACCTGCTTCTCGACCTTCGTTGCCTTGTCGCGCACCTGCACCTGCCGGGTTTGGCCGTTCAACTCGAACGTAATGGTGCGCATCCCGAAGGCGTCCGGTTCGGACTGGAACAGCAGCCGCACGAGGATGTTCTTGCCTTCCTCAATGTTGATTAGAATCTCTTCGTCCTGTTTGAGACCGTAGAAAAACGCCGGCGTCGGAATCACGCTGACGTCACCGTACTGCTCGGTGGCCCGGTAGTACTCGTCGTAGACTTTCGGGTACATCTGGTACGACAGGTAATCCACGAAGCCGTCGTTGCGCGGGTACTTTTCCCGAAAGGCCGTAAAATCGGCATCGAAGTCGATAGGCTTGAGGTGCTCGTTCGGGCGGCCGGTGATGGGTTCTTCGCCCTTGAGTGCCACCTGCTGCACATCCTCGGGAAAGCCGCCGACGGGTTGCCCCAACTCGCCCTTGAAGAAGCCCCGCACCGACTCCGGGAACGACAGCGCTTCGCCCCGCTGCCGCACGTCGTCGGCCGTCAGGTTGTTGGCGGTCATGAAAATGGCCATGTCGCCGACGACCTTCGAGGAAGGCGTGACCTTCACAATGTCGCCGAATAACTGATTGGCTACCACGTAATTTCGCTTCAGCGTCTCGAACTTGTCGCCCAAGCCGGTGGCGATGGCCTGCGGTTTGAGGTTCGAGTATTGTCCGCCCGGAATCTCGTTTTCGTAGACTTCCGCGCTGCCCGCCTTCATACCGCTCTCGAACGGGTAGTAGTACTCCCGAACGTCTTCCCAGTAGTTAGAATACGCATTCAGCGACGGCAGATTGACCGAGCATTCGCGTTCGTGTCCCTGCATCATGGCCACCACGGAGTTAAAATTCGGCTGCGACGTAAGACCCGACAGGGCACCCAGCGCGCAGTCGACGATGTCGACGCCCGCGTCGATGGCTTTGAGGTACGTAGCGGCCTGAATACCCGGCGTGTCATGGGTGTGCAGGTGAACCGGAATGCTGACGGCCGCTTTTAGTTCGCGCACCAGCACCTCGGCGGCCAAGGGTTTCAGCAGCCCGGCCATGTCTTTGATGGCCAGTAGGTGCGCGCCTTCGTCTTCGAGTTGACGGGCCAAATCCAGATAGTACTGTAAAGTGTACTTGTGCTGATTCGGTGACAGCATGTCGCCGGTATAACAAATGGCTGCTTCGCAGAGCGCGTCGGTGCGTTCGCGGACGGCCCGGATGCTGACCTTCATGGCTTCAATCCAGTTGAGCGAGTCGAAAATGCGGAACACGTCGATGCCCGTTTCCCACGACTGCACCACGAACCGTTCGATCAGGTTG
>CAXUEB010000440.1:0-3546 GCA_964249775.1 uncultured Spirosoma sp. | reverse complement strand
GGCGATTGTAGCTCCGGCAGGATTGCCGGAGCTACAATCGCCCCAGCCACAACCCGCCGATGACCAACCCCGTGCCGACAACCGTGTACGCCGTGATGGGTTCATCCATGAGCAGTGACGAATACAGGAAGCCGAAGATGGGGCAAAGAAACAGCCACAGCGACGCCCGAACGGCATCCTGCCGGACGAGGTAAAACCACAGTTGCAGGGCCGCCACCGACACGGGCAGAATCAGCCAGAACACCGACGCCCAGAACCGCCCGTCGTACTGCGACGCGCCGAAATCAGCGTTAAACAGCGTAAACGGCAGCAAAAGAATGCCACCCAGTAGCACCTGCCAGCCGTTGATGACTAAATTGGGCAATCGCCATTCGACGCGGGCGTAATACACCGTCGCGGCCGAAACGGAAATCATTCCGAGCAGTAGAATCAGCAACCCCTCGACGGTCGCATAACTGTCTTGCAGCAATGGATACGTCGCGACGGCCACGCCCGTCAAACCCAGCAGTAAACCGCCCACTTCGTTTAGGCGCGGCCGGCGACGTAAATAGATGGCCGACAGCAACGTGATAAACAGCGGATTCGTCGCCGTGGACAAACTCCCAATACCCGCCGACACCTGCTTCAAGGCCAGTACGAACGCGCCGAGGTAAATTGTTGTGTTAAGCAGGGCGAAGATCGTCAGGTGCCGCCACTCCGTTCCTTTCGGCCAAGCGTTTTTCTTACGTTGCACACCGTACGCAAACAGCAGCAGACCGGCTCCGGCGATGAAAAACCGAACGTTGGCCAGAATCAGCGGATGCACCGACTGTACGCCAAACTTAGTCGCCACGGAAGCCGACGCCCAGAGCGCGGAGAAGAGAAGACCGGGAAGGAGTTGCTTCATGCGCCCGGCTTAGTCAAAGAAGTCAGGGGGTAAACGTCGTACAAGATAGCTTGAGCGGATTAGCATTGTAAAATTACTTTTCCGGGAAAGCACTTGTTTCAGTTCTACCTCCAGTTCAAATTCACGCTGACGATCTCTATTCTTCTGCGCCGTTCCCCACTCGGCCATCATCCGCAAAACAGCGTTATGTTTATCCTGAATCGCTTTTTTCAAATCTTTATGCAGCCTATTTAGCAGGGTGGCTGTGTTCACGGCCTTTACATTGGTAGCGTTCCTTGCCTGGAAGTTAGGCGTATCATCCATTGATAGAGCATATACAATCTGCTCTTCTACGTCATCATCGGGATTGCACGGGTCAAGGTAGCCGCCGGGTGGAGTAATCTTCGGTTTGCTGATATTGGCTTTGTGATCGCAGGCATACAGGTTACTCCACGTGTACTTTAAGTCGGACCGCTCATTACGTGGTTTGAAATGATCAATCTCTATCTCGTTGAAGCTTTCAAATACCTTTTCGGTTAGGTAGCACTTACCCAAAAACACGTGGTGAAGCGCTTCTAAAACCTCATGTGTCCGGTACGCACTTCCGCACTCGGGCTTGGCAACGCTTCGTTCTTCGGGTAAACGCTGTTGATCGACTTCATACTGTTGACAGGCTTTGAGGTAAGCTTGGATAGCAGGGGTGTTGAGCGATTCGGGAGATGTTAAATCGCGAGTCACATTAATCATGAATGGGCTACGGCTTTGGCTTCCTGTTCAGCCATCAATAATTCAAATTTGACTTTTAAGGTCGGCGACAAGTAAGCGCTGTTTACATCGTAGATTGGCTGTAGTACTTCGCGTAAACGAGCCGGATCATTACCAAACTCAGCAATAGCCTGATCAACTTGTCTGATGATGGCATCCGCTGTTTCTGAATACTCATTATTTAAGCCGAAATGCGACATCATTAGGTCCGAGTAGCTCCGACCGACCGTCTCTTCGCTGCCCCGACTTTCCTTTGTGGTCAAATCAAATATGGTAGCGTTCTTAATACTAGCAATAACCGCTGGTGAATGCGTCGCAGCTATGAATTGTATGTTAGGGAATAGACTCGTCAGCAAAGGCAGAACCTGCTCTTGCAATTGTAGATGCAGATGCGTTTCTGGCTCATCAATCAGGACAATGCCGCAGGGACTGTAGCTGTAATCACCAACTTGCTTACGAATGAGGTCAACCCGCATAAACAAGTCCATGAGGATGCTTAGTAAAGCAGAAAAACCCTCAGATAAGACGCCGAACGTCAATTTACGACCGTCAGAAAGTTGAATGAAAAATTCGAAGTCTTCTTGACGAAAGATTAAATCTAAGCCTTTGTCTTCAAAAATTTGACGAAATGATTCAGTTAAACGAATAAAGAAACGGTCTGTTTCAGTAAAGCGAGTCAGATCTTTATTAATCTGATCGAATGCTTGATATACCTTCTTATTAACAAGATACTGTTTGAACTGTTGAGTAAACGTTTCTGTTGAGTCATTCGCTTGAAGTTGATTAGTAAAATCAGCTTCCTTTGTAACCGTGCTAACAAAGCTTACTTGGCTGTTACGTTTGGCCTTAAGATAAGAATAAATTGCTATTCCTTTCTTCGTCGGCCAAAAACTACTGGGCTCGGCTTTATAAGAGGGAATTACAGCTTCAAACTGAAACAATGCACTTCTGTACCCCTCAACGGTCTCGTCTTCGCCACATTGAGAAATTCTACCTGCTATGATATGTTTGTAGTAATTAATTCGAAGATCTGGATTGTTTCCATCTCGTAAATTAATAACATGATTATCTACTATCTTGAGAATAGTACTCTTTCCCGAACCATTCTTACCCGTTAGAATCAAATGACTGAACGGCTTGTAATCGTGTAGCTCAATATTAAAATCCTTGTACGCGTAACAGTCGTTCACGTACAAGGATTTGATATAAGGAAATTCTTCGGGCGTAATCATGCGAAACGGCTTTTTACAAAGTTAACGACGGGGCTGCCTAAAACCCAATCTTCCCCTTCCGGCCGTTGCCCTTCTGCCCGGCGGCCCACGCTTTCATTTCGTCTAATTCCTTCTCAAAACCACCCGATAGGATCGGGAACCGCATCCACGAGCGCGGGTCGAGGTTGTGGTCGTCGAGGTGGAAGCTAGGCGCGTAGCGTTCGCGTTTCCACTGATTGCGGCTCCAGAGCTTGAAGAATCGCTCGACCCAGATCAGCAGTTTCTCGCGGTCATGAACGCCAGCGAACTGCACTTCGGCGAGTTTCAGCACTTCCACGGGCGGCTGCTTGTCGCGGATGGCGGTTAGCTCAATGGCGTTTAGCACATCATAGGGCATCAAATCGTCTTCGTCGGTCTGCTTCTTGTCCAACGGCCGGAGTTCGGCGGTCGGTTGCAGGTTGTTGACGGCGTGTAAGCCCTTGACTTTGATTAAGTCATCGGGCGCAACGGGACCCGTTGCCAAGCTCGTGCGGTCAGTGGGTTCGGGCGCGTTCTTGACGTTCAGACCAACGGTTTCGAGCCAGACTAACCAACCGCGTAGGAAGTGCTTGTCGATGCCCGTGATGGGCGAAATGCTACCCGCCGTATCGCCGTCCATCGTCGCGTAACCCACGGCCGCTTCGGAGCGGTTCGACGTGCTCAGCA
>CAXUEB010000439.1:0-3588 GCA_964249775.1 uncultured Spirosoma sp. | reverse complement strand
GGGGCGTAGGCATTTACGGTCGGGGGCGTCATAGCCCACGCGGTGCGGTCGACGGGCTGGTTGATTTTAGCGAAATCTTCACGGTTTTTGTGCTTGCGAGCCTGCTGCACGTTGCCGAAGTAATCGTCGCGCTTTACGGCAACGTCCGAGTAATCTTTCCACTTGTCGGGGTAACCGATCTTTTTGACGAATTTGTCCAGCTTCACCAACGCCACCCGCTTGGTTTCGGGAGCCATCCAATCCAGTTTCTCAATTCGTTGGCGATACACTTTTTGCAGGTTGTCGACCAGCGTCAGCATTCGTTCTTTGGCTTCGGCCGTGAAGTACTTCTTAACCCACAACTGCCCCAACGCTTCGCCCAAGGCGGCATCGACGCGGTCGGCAATGCGCTTCCAGCGTTCGGGCTGCTCCGGTTGCCCGTACAGCGTTTTGTCGTTGAACTCGAAACTCGCCCGCTCAAACGCCTTACTCAGCAGATTGGCGTTGTTGTCTAACAAATAGTACGTGAGGAGGTCTTTCATCAAGTCTATGTGCGTTGTCGGCAGCAGTTGGTCCAGCGCCTGGTAATAGCCCGGCTGCGCCACCAGGACCGTATCAATTTGGGCCAGATCCATCGTGTTGAGCAACGTCCGCCAGTCCAGGTGAGGCATCTGCCGTTTCAGGTCGGTTACGGCAAATTTGTGGTAGTTTGCCACCGGGTCGCGCAGGTCGGCGGGCGCTTTGTGCGACTTAGCTAAAGCCGTTTCAAACGCCAGAATTGCGTCGGCTTTGGTTTTCGCCGATAGCGCATCGACGCCAATCAGGGTAAACAGTTTAGCCACGTATTCCACGAACGCAGCGCGAATTTTCTTCGTCGATTCGTCGGTATTGGTGTAATACTCTTTTTGGGGCAGGGACAAACCCGCCTGACTGAAGTTAATGCGGTTGATGGTACTCTGCCGGTCGTCGGCCCCGACGTAGTAGCCAAAGAACTGCCCGCCCCGGTTGGTTTCGTCGGCGGCCAAATAACCCAATACCTCTTTATAATCGGTCAGGGCCGCAATTTTAGCGAGTTCGGCTTTAACGGGTTCGTAGCCGCGTTTCTCGATGGTGGCCGTATCCATACCGCTGGCGTAGAAATCGCCTACCTTCTGTTCCACGCTACCCGTTTTCGCATCGGCATTGGCCGCTGCCTCCAGAATAGCCTTGGTTTTGAGTTGATTTTCGTTATAAAGTTGGTAGAATGATCCCCAGCCGGTTTGATCGCCCGGAATGGGCGTTTTCTTTACCCACCCTCCGTTGGCATACGTAAAAAAGTCGTCGCCGGGGCTAACGGTGGTGTCCATGCCCGACGTATCAAAGAACGATGTTCGGCTGGGCACTTCCCCTTTTTTTTGGCAGTTCGAGAAGCCAAGCCCAAGCAGGCCCAGTAAGAGTAAATGGGAAAAGCGTGTCATGCAAAATTTCCAATAATGAACCGAAATGTTTACTTTTGGGTAAAGATAACCATCCGTTTCGTATGAAAAACCTCATCCTCATTGGTCTCGTTTTGGGTGCTTCGTTTAGCAGTTTAGCCCAGGACAATACCGGTCATTTTGGCAAGAAAATTACCGACAAAGGCGCTATTCCAGCTACGCAGTTAGTGACTAAGATGGGAGCCAAAGACAAGATGCCCGCCAAGGTTGAAGGCACCGTTGAAGACGTTTGCCAAATGAAAGGCTGCTGGATGAAAGTAAAAACCGGTGATGGCCAATCCATGCGCGTGTCGTTCAAGGACTACGGCTTCTTTGTGCCGAAAGACATCGTCGGCAAAACAGTCGTTCTCGAAGGCACCGCCGAAACAACTGTTACGCCCGTTGCCGACCTGCGCCACTACGCCGAAGACGCGGGCAAGTCAAAAGAAGAAATCGCTAAAATCACCCAACCCGAAAAGGCGCTAACGTTCGTAGCCGACGGGGTAATTGTGAAAAAGTAAGGCGTGATTCCAACGGTTTGGGTGATAGCAAGGTCTTTAGGGATACAGTACAACCCAAGTTCATGATACCATCCAAGAAACAGGTAATCGGTTTGCTGATAGCGAGCGTCCTGTTCGTCGTTGCCTGTAAACCCTCTCAAACAACGCCAACCGACCGCGTCGCGCTTGGGGTGTCTCAATCGGCCCGATTAAGCTCAAACGTGACCGTTCGGATCGACGCCATTCAGGACGGCCGCTGTCCGGCCAACTTTAACTGCATCTGGGGAGGAGAGGCCAAGGTGGGCCTGGTGTTATCAAAAGGTAGTAAGACCCATACTCTTGATCTGATCTTGGGACGCAGTAGCGCCAAACGGGCCGATTCCACGCAGATTTCCTTATCCGGTCAAACCTATACCGTCATTCTGCGAGAAGTGAATCCGTACCCGGTTTTACCGGCCAGTGGGCAACCCCAAACGGCCGTTGTTCAGGTAACCAGGTTGTAATCGTTTTTCACCTCTTTTTCGTATTTTCAGGCCGCAGCCAACAGGTTGCGGCTTTTTTATAACGAATTACTTCTATGAAAAACCTGTACCTGCTGGCGGGGCTTTCGCTGCTGGCGTCTCCCCTCCTCGCCCAACGCACGCTGATTCACTGCGGTAACCTGTTCGCCGGCACCGGCAACGATTTGCAACCGCAGATGACCGTCGTTGTGGAAGGCAACAAGATTACGGCCGTGCAGAAAGGTTATACCGCACCGGCCGGACAGGACCGGGTAGTGGACATGAAGGCCCGCACCGTGCTGCCCGGCCTGATCGACATGCACGTCCACCTCGAAAGCCAGACGCGCCGGGGCGGGGCCATCGACGGTTTTACGCGCAACCCGGCCGACGTGGCGTTTCAGGCCGCGCAGTACGCTAAAACCACCTTACTGGCGGGCTTCACGACCGTGCGCGATTTGGGCGGCTCCGGCGTAAACGTATCTCTACGTAACGCCGTCAACGCCGGCCTGACCGACGGCCCGCGTATTCTGACGGTCGGCAAATCCATCGCCACTACGGGCGGCCACGCCGACCCGACCAACGGCTACCGCAAAGATCTAATGGGCGATCCCGGACCCGAAGAGGGCGTTATCAACGGGCCCGAAGACGCGCGGAAAGCCGTTCGGCAACGTTACAAAGACGGCTCGGATCTGATTAAAATTACGGCGACGGGTGGTGTGCTGAGCAATGCCAAAGACGGCTCCGGCGCTCAATTTACGGAGGAAGAAGTCAAAGCCGTGGTCGATGCCGCTAAAGATTATGGCTTTCCCGTTGCTGCCCACGCGCACGGGGCCGAAGGCATGAAACGGGCCATCCGCGCGGGTGTTCAAACAATCGAGCATGGTACGCTGATGGACGACGAAGCCATCGAACTGTTCAAGAAGCACGGCACCTATTACGTACCGACGATTATCGCGGGCCGGACGGCCGCCGACTCCGCCCGACATTTCGGGTATTATCCACCGTTGGTGACGCCCAAAGCGTTAGCCATCGGCCCAAAGATTCAGGGTACGTTCGCCAAAGCTTACAAAGCAGGCGTAAAAATTGCGTTCGGCACCGACGCGGGCGTGTTTATCCACGGCTACAACGCCAAGGAGTTTGAGTACATGGTCGAAG
>CAXUEB010000438.1:2570-3614 GCA_964249775.1 uncultured Spirosoma sp. | reverse complement strand
CGTTGGTTGTCGTCTGCCCGCAGAAATTTGCTTCGGGCGAAACGAGCGCCGTAGCGCCGATGTCATTGACGGTCTGCACCACGTTCAGGATATAATCCTGCGTTTCGCCGTTGGCGTAGTTACCGCAGGCCGTTACCGTGGTTGCGTTATCGGTTTCGGTGGCCACAACGCGCAGCCGCAGAATCTGCCCGCTCTGGACCGTGGCCGGAACCGTAACCGTGGTGGAGAACTGCCCGGCATTGCTCAGCACCGCCGACGTAGCAGCGGTTTCCCCTGCATCATCGAACGTGCCGTTCTGATTCCAGTCGATGAAGGCTTTAACAACGGCATTTTTGGTCTCTCCGCACGTGCCGAGCGATACGGTGAGCGGGAGTTGCTGACCCGGCTGAATGGCCGTGCTTACCCCCAGAAAATCAGAATACGTTGTGCAGCCATCAGCACCGGGCTGGTTAATACTGCCAAACTGGACGCGGCTGATCTTCGTATCGGCGGTGGCCGCGGCTTTCGACTCGCAGTACGCTTTGCCGCCGATGCCGCTCACAAGCAGCCCGTAGTCCTGTTTCGCGCCGTTCAGCGTGCCTTTGTGCGTGATGATGAGCGTGTAGGTTTTTCCCGGGATGGGGTTTTCGATGAGTACCTGCTCCACGTTGTCGCGAACGTTGTCGCCCCGCGTGGCTGGGTTGGCCGGGTTGGTCGGATCGAGCACCCACGGTTGCTGGGTGGCTGTACCATCGCTCAGGCGGACATCGAGGTCATTAACGAGCCGGGGCGTCCGGTCGTTGAGGGCCGACGTGGCCGCTCCAACGGGGTCGTTCCAGCAGATGGTGACGACTAACGGCCCGCGGCCCGACGCCACCACGGGAAGCGTATACGTCTCGCCCTGGTTCATTGTCCGCTCGTCGATCAGGTGATTCTGGTCGGTGTTCAGAAGGGCGCGTCCGGCCCGTTCGGCGTTGAGCAGGCCCCAGCCGTTGCGGTAGTCGGGACCGGGCGCGCTCCCGGCTTCGTCGGCCGTGTGCAGCACCAACCCTTTGAGCGTGGAGG
>CAXUEB010000438.1:800-2560 GCA_964249775.1 uncultured Spirosoma sp. | reverse complement strand
GGCCGCTGTTGCGCTGGGCAAATAACTCCTGGAGCAGCAGAACCGTCCCGGCCACGTTGGGCGACGACATGGACGTGCCGCTGTAGGTGACGTAGGCGCTGTCGGTTTCGGAACTGGCCGAGAGCACACTGACGCCCACGCCCACAATATCGGGTTTAATACGGCCGTCGTCGGTAGGTCCCCAACTGCTGAAACCACCTAAGCTAACGTCGGCGGCCTGGTTGTAGCCGTAGGTGAGGGTACTGATGGCTCCCACGGTCAGAATATTTTTGGCCGTTCCATACGTGCTGATCTGGTCGTATCCATCCTGCTTGCTGCGCGGAGCCGTACTGGTGTTGTTGCTGGTACTCAGGTAATAAGGTTGCCCATCGCCGGGTCCGTTTGCCCCGTGGTTGTTGCCCGCCGATTTGACAATGAGGTAGTACGGGGCGCCCTGGGCGATTTGATCCCAGGAACGGGCGCTTTCGTTGTAGACACCGAATTTGTAATCGTCCGTTCTGCTCACCGTTGTGTCGCCCCACCATTCCCATCTGGTCGTGGTCGTCCGGTCGTCGTTCAGAATCCAGCCCGCCTGCGATCCGTAGGAGTGATTAGAGACGAGCAGATTGGCCGCAGCCGCGCTCATCTCCGAAACGTCGCTTCGGAAATCGTAGGCTCGCAGGGAAGTACCGAACGCCATACCTTTTACCTGCGAGTTAACCCCACCTGCCGCCAAAATGCCGGCTACGTGCGACGCGTGCGAATCGAACGTAGTGGCATTATCGACCTGCGTTACACGGTTGCCCGATCCGTTGCGGAACTCGACGTGCGTATTGCGCACTTTACCACCATCCCAGATGCCAAGTTTATCGATTAACGTACTGCCCGACAGCGATACGCCGAGACTGCCGCCCGCATAAAGTGACGTGGTTCGGGAGGTTTGGGCGGCCCGCGTGGCGCTGTGGGTGGCGTCGAAGAGAAGTTAGCCCCTCTCTCTTATTCCACGAAGGAACATAACGTAGCAGTCTGCCCCTACTTCCTACAGAGGGCGGTTCAACCGGCGGGCTTCGGTAAATGCCCGCTGGTAATTTTGGGCGTCAACCGTTGTTAGCTCCTGTTGCAGGTGGCGTTGCTGCACCCGTTGCTGAGGGCTGTATTGGGGTAAAGGCTGGGCCGTCAGCGCAGTAACGGCGGTTCCTGCGAATAAGCAGGTCAGCCGCCAATTAATTAAGACTCGTAAACGATTGGGCATAAAGATGAAGCAGGACTAACCGGCCGGGAAACGAAATATACACATTCGGTACGAGAAAGTAAGTGACACCGTTGCGTTAGCCGGTGACGCTGTGGCAGTTTCGGCGCTGCTGCACTCATCACGCACTGCGATAAACGTGCTGATTGATAAAAATTTAGCCATTCTTTAGCCCAACTATGCCCTAATCTGCGTTATTTCGCAGACAGCCAATTCTTGAATCGACCGCATGGTAGGTATTATTATGGGTAGCCTCTCCGACCGCAGTGTCATGCAGGAGGCCGCCGATGTCCTGACCACGCTGGGTATAGCGTGGGAGATGGATATTGTTTCGGCCCATCGAACGCCCGAAAAAATGGTCGAATACAGTAAGACAGCCCGCAGCCGGGGCCTGCGGGTCATTGTTGCCGGGGCGGGCGGAGCCGCTCACCTGCCCGGTATGGTGGCGTCGCTGACAACGCTGCCCGTGATTGGTGTACCCGTCAAATCGGGCAATTCAATCGACGGGTGGGATTCGGTTCTGTCCATTCTG
>CAXUEB010000438.1:0-790 GCA_964249775.1 uncultured Spirosoma sp. | reverse complement strand
GGCGACAATGGCCCTCAACGGTGCCCGCAACGGGGGGATTCTGGCCGCCCAGATCGTGGGTACGTTCGACGAAGCAGTGGCCCGGCGGTTGGACCAGTTTAAAGACGAACTGAAGGAAAAAGTGGCCGATATGAGCCAGTCTTTACTGAATAATGTAGATTGATCAATAGATACCGTGCGCCTGAACGACTGACTGGTGCAGAGATGATTATTCAGAAATAGCAACAAAGCATTCGCTTATTCTTTACACTCCCTTCTTATATTACCAATTGCCTCAATGGAAACGGATAACCAGACCACTCCCTCAAACCCCCGCCCAACCGGTAGTTCGAGTTTACCCGCGCTAACGCTCGTTGTGCTGGTAGGACTCATTGCCGCGCTGCTCTACGTTGGCTACGACTACATTACCGACGATACCAACGGCTCCGACGAACTGACCAGTATGCCGCTCGACACGGCCTCGCAGCAACCCCTGGCCCAGAGCGACCCCGAAATGCTGATGTCGCCCGAAGAAGTGGACACGTCATCGCAGCCCGCGCCGGTCGATCTGTCGCAGGCTGCGCCCCCCGCCGACGCGCCCGTGGCGGACGCCACTGCCGAGGATGTTGCTGAAGACAACCGGGAGACTACCGCCGGAAAACCCGGCCCGGCTGAAGATTCGCCCGTTGAGAAGGTGAAAGCCGAAAAGCCTGCGCCAAAACCGGTCGCCGAAAAGCCGGCTGAAAAACCAACGGTTGAGAAGCCTAAAGCAGCGGTGGTCAAACCGGAAAAGGCAAAGGAAGAAGTTGCC
>CAXUEB010000437.1:0-3636 GCA_964249775.1 uncultured Spirosoma sp. | reverse complement strand
GACCTTACTCAGACAATGAAGAAATTGCTTTTGGGTGTCGCTGGTTTGCTGGCCGTCGGCGCAGTCGCTAACGCGCAAACCAAGCCGTTTACCGTAACGGGCAAAGTTGACCGCGCTCAGCCGGGCAGCTACGTTTACTTAGAAACTAATGCGCAGCCGAGCCGCAAAATCGATTCGGTAAAAGTAGCACCGGGCAACACCTTTACGCTTAACGGCAAAGTAGCGGCCGGGGGCGAAGTGCTGGTGCTGAACGTCGGGGGCGGCCAAAAGCTGGCCTTGCTGGTCGAAGGGGGCGAAACGCTCAACGTTGTCGCCGACGGATACCGCATGGACGCCAAAACTGGACAGACCGGCAAGGCGGAGGTTACCGGCTCCAAGAACATGGAATATTACACGAAGCTGACGGCCCTGCAAGCCGACATGAAAGCCAAAGGCGAACGGGCGCAGAAACAGTACGAAGCGGCTACCGAGAAGAAGGATACCAAAAAGATGGAGCAGATCGAACGCGAGTTCAGCGCCGTCGAAAAGGAAGCCGCTGAGCGGGTGAAGGCCATGCTGCCCGAAATGGGTACGTCGTTGGTATCGCTGTTCGCCCTGAACTTTGTGAACATCGAGAGCGATTTTGCTACGTATGAGCAACTGGCGCAGCGCTTCCAGAAAGAAAACCCGGACAGCCCGCACGCCAAATCGCTCATCGGCCGGGTAGCCCGGATCAAAGGCGTCATGATTGGTTCACCCGCCCCCGAAATTGCCTTGAACGACACAACCGGCGCGCCGGTACCACTGTCGTCGCTACGCGGTAAGTACGTTCTGGTCGATTTTTGGGCGTCGTGGTGCGGACCGTGCCGGGCCGAAAACCCGAACGTCGTGCGGATGTACAATAAATTTAAAGACAAGGGCTTTGCGATTTACAGCGTCTCGCTCGACCAAAGCAAACCCAACTGGACCCGCGCTATTCGCAATGACAATCTGACCTGGACGCACGTATCGGACTTGAAATACTGGCAGTCGGCCGCGGCTCAACAGTACGGCGTGCAGGCGATTCCGGCTACGTTTCTCTTAGACAAGGAAGGCAAGATCATTGCCAAGAACCTACGGGGGGAAGCGTTGGAACAAAAATTAGAGGAAGTCTTGAAAGGTGGTCAGTGAGTTAGCCGCCAGTTGTTAGTTTTGTGGGGTCAGGTGCAAGCACCTGACCCCTTTTTTGTTACGAACGTATGAAAATTGCAATCGTTGGCTGCGGCAACATGGGCATGGCTTTTGCCAAGTCGTTTTTGCAGTACAATCTGGTTAGAAGCGACGACCTCCTGCTGATCGAAAAAAGCGCGGACCGCTCGGAAGCGCTCAAAGGCGAGAAAGCGGGCGTGGTCGTAGACACAATTGGCCCGCGCGTCGGCGAAGTAGACCTGGTGATTCTGTCCGTTAAGCCGCAAGATTTTGCCAGCGTTCATGAATCGTTACGTGCTGTTATTCAACCAGGGCAGATTGTCTTGTCCATCATGGCCGGCATTCCGATGGCGCAGATTCAGGCAAAGCTCAACCATCCGCTGGTCGTGCGGGCGATGCCGAATACGCCCGCCATGCTCGGTATGGGCATTACGGGCTTTACGGCCGCCAAAGAAGTGGACTTGGCCAATCTGCGCCGGGTCGAAAACCTCATCAACGCCACCGGTCGCTCGATTTTTCTCGAAGACGAAGCCATGCTCGACGCCGTTACGGCGCTCAGCGGCAGCGGCCCGGCGTATTTCTATTACGTTGTCAAAGCCATGATCGAAGCGGGTCGGCAAATGGGTTTCGACGACGCGGTGTCGGCGCTGCTGGTCAAGCAAACCATGCTGGGTTCGTATCACCTCATCAACACCGCCGACAAATCCTTGGACGAACTCATCAAAGCCGTCGCGTCGAAAGGCGGCACGACCGAAGCGGCCCTGCGCGAATTTGAAAGCGGAGCCTTAGCGGATACGCTCGTGGCGGGCATCAAACCCGCGCAGGTCCGGGCGAGGGAGTTGTCGCGTTCGTAGGTTGGCCGGCCAACCTACAGCCCCGTGTACGTAAATGGCGTGACAGCCCGCAGTTCATTCTTTACGTTGTCCGACACATTTAAGCCGTCGATGAACTGCTGAATCGTCTGCTCGGTGATCTTTTCGTTCGTGCGGGTCAGGGCTTTCAGGGCTTCGTAGGGTTGCGGGTAACCTTCACGCCGGAGAATAGTCTGGATGCCTTCAGCAACGACGGCCCAGTTATCTTCCAAATCAGCTTGCAGGGCTTTGCGGTTGAGTTCAAGTTTATCCAAGCCTTTCAGTAACGATTTTAGGGCAATGACTGAGTGCGCAAAAGGAACGCCCAGGCTACGTAAAACCGTCGAGTCGGTTAGATCGCGCTGGAGTCGGGAGATGGGTAGTTTGCCCGACAGATGCTCAAACAAGGCGTTGGCAATGCCCAGGTTACCTTCTGAGTTTTCAAAATCAATTGGGTTGACTTTGTGCGGCATGGCCGACGAGCCGACTTCGCCTTCCTTTAGCTTCTGTTTGAAATAATTCATCGACACGTACGTCCAAACGTCGCGGTCGAAATCAATCAAAATCGTGTTCAAGCGCTTGAAGGCGTCAAGCGTTGCGGCCAGCATGTCGTAGTGCTCTACCTGCGTGGTCATTTGACTGCGCACCATGCCTAAGGCATCCACGAAGCGGTCGCCGAATTTTTTCCAGTCGTGGTTGGGAAAAGCGACGGCGTGCGCGTTGAAGTTACCGGTCGCCCCGCCAAACTTAGCCGCCGTAGGAATTTCGGCCAGCATATGCAGTTGCTTCTCGATGCGCTCCACAAATACGGCAAACTCCTTACCCAAGCGCGTTGGTGACGCCGGCTGACCGTGCGTCCGGGCAAGCATCGGTACGTCATTCCACTCGCTGGCAAGTTGTTGCAGCCGCATAAACACTTGCCGGTACAGGGGTGTAATCTCGATGTCGAGCGCATCGGATAAGGCCAGTGGAATGGCCGTATTGTTTACGTCCTGCGAGGTCAAGCCGAAGTGCACAAACTCCAGAAACGGCTCAACCGGCGAACCGTTTAGCTTTTCTTTAATGAAATATTCGACCGCCTTTACGTCGTGATTGGTCGTTTTCTCGATGTCTTTGATACGTTGTGCGTCGCCTTCGGTGAACGTTCCGTAAAGCGCCCGCAAAACCGGAAACTGCGCCGGGTCGACGTTCGCCAACTGCGGAATCGGCCATTCGCAGAGCGCGATGAAGTATTCGACCTCGATGCGAACCCGGTAACGAATCAAACCGTATTCTGAAAAATAAGGCGCTAAAACGTCAACCTGACGCCGGTAACGGCCGTCAATCGGCGAGATGGCCGTTAGTGCAGATAAATTCATGGAAGCAGGCAAAACGCAAAGGTAATGCAATCGGGTCAGCAACGAAGTGGGCGATTGTGCAGTACAGATAGTCAGCGAATCCAGTCAACCGACCAAGTCCTTTCGGTTAAGTTGCTTAGTAAGACAGTTTGGCGTTATTCTTGAAACGGCATCTCTTGATAACTTTGCCGAAAGGTTGCCAAGCCGATTAAACGTTGGCCCGGTAGAATGACTCTTACCGTTAATAACCAGTAACATATTTGTCTGAGTGTACGTTATGA
>CAXUEB010000436.1:2560-3657 GCA_964249775.1 uncultured Spirosoma sp. | reverse complement strand
AGCGTTCTTCACCAACTGCATCGAGATGGTACTGGCCCCGCGTTTAAACGATTTTTCCTTGAAGTTCGTCGCAATCGACACCCGAAACGCCTTTTCATTAAAGCCTTTGTGCGTGAAAAACGTGTAATCTTCGGACGTGAGCAGGGCATTGCGCAGGTCGGGCGCAATCTCGTTCAGGGGCGTAAAATTCGGGTTTTGGGGACCGACGATAATCGGCCGGACGGGTTTGCCCCGCTCGTAGGGTGTGTAAATAAACGGGCGGTTAATGGCCGCAAAATCGGTCCGGCCCATGCGCAGCACGCGAAAATCGTCGGGCGTCAGGCCAGAATTGAATTTAACGGAATCGGGCTGCGCCGTGTCCAACTGAAACGTTAGATCGTATTTGAGTTTACCCGACACCCGCATACCTTCCAGCGACTCGAACAGGCCCTGCGGAAAGGAGTTGAAAAGCGCCTGCGCGTCCAACTGATCGGTGTGCAACTGCACCTCGTAAATCTGCGCTGTTCGGTTCGACGGTTCGGACAGGGTGTATTTAACAAAGGGGCGCGCGGTAACCTCACCCAGCCGCAAGGTCGACGTACTGTCGACGCCCACGTAGTTCTCGCCCACGAACAGGTTGGCGTCCATCGCAGCCCGGTCGACGAGCACATCCGTGCGAGCGATGGCGGGGTGGTTGATGCGCAGGTTGCGCACCGATCCGACGCCTTCGAGCCGGAATTCCCCACCCGAACGGTCAACGTCGTGGAGTTCGGCCCGCAGGGTATCTATTTGCAGTTTAAGGTCGTATTTCTCTTGAAGAATCGGCAACTCCAAGGGTTTAGAACGTCCATTCTGACCTTCGGCGTACAAGGCCAAGTCGTACTCGCGGTCGGCTGGGTCGGCGGTGCCCGTCAGGTGCCAGGTTGCCTGATCGCCGTTTACGTTGATAGTCGACTCGACAACTTCGTTTTTAATGATGGCCGACTGCGTCAGCAGGCGGATGGTGTCTTCGTCGTCCGTGCCCCGAAACTCCAGATTACGCACGTTTAGATCGTCGGGGATTTTTGAGAGGATGTTGTCAATCAAATTCTCGGCCACATCCGACAAATCCGTCCGTC
>CAXUEB010000436.1:0-2550 GCA_964249775.1 uncultured Spirosoma sp. | reverse complement strand
ATCAATGTTGGTAATCGAATCGCGCTTAACGACCTGGACCAAACCGTTTTCGAGCGTCAGAGCCGATAAACCGACCTTGCCCACCAGCAGCGGCCAGATGCGCACGTCGACTTCGGCCCGCTGAATCCGGGCCAAACTGTCACGGCCGTCGGGCACGATTGCCACGTCGGTGAAGGCCACCGAAGTCAGGCCCGTGAACCGCGCCGAACCGACGTGCACGTTCAGGTTATAATCCCGTTTGGCCTTGCGAACGGCCCGGTCGAGCGTCGTTTGCAGCAGACGTTCGCGCTTGGAATACGCCATGCCAACGCCGACAACCGCCAGAATAACAAGACCAATCAAGACTCCGCCGGTGATGCGGAGGGCTTTCTGTTGCCAATACGTCATGCTCAATGCTTATGCTCAGAAGGGCAAAGATAGGGGTTTTGGGGAGTAAAGGGAGGAAGGAGGAAACGGAGAAAGGAATCATCTGCTTGTTCCTTTTTCCGTTTCGCCCTTCTCCCTTTGTTCCGCTAAAAATCTAAATGACAATTCGTCCAGCCATCGTCGAAGCGGGTGCCAAACTGTTGGTAGAAGCCAATAGCGGGCTGATTCCAGTCCAGGACCTGCCACATCATGCCCGTACACCCGGTTTCGCGGGCGGTTTCGATAGTAGCGTCCAACAGGAGTTTACCGATGCCGTATCCCCGGAACGCTTCCGTGACGATAATGTCTTCGAGGTACAGCCGCTTGCCTTTCCAGGTCGAATAGCGGAAGTAATACAAGGCCATGCCAACGATCGTTTGGCTGTCGGAATCCTCGGCTACGAGCAAACCAAAGAGGGAATTGGCACCGAACCCGTCTTCGGCCATTTGCTCAACCGTGTTGCTGACCTGGTCGGCGGCTTTTTCATACACGGCCAGTTCGGTCACCAGCGCGAAAGCCTGCGGAATATCGGCGCGGGTGCCGGAACGGATAAAGATCATGAGGTAAGGAAGGGAGCGTTATGCGTGTTAAACGATGCGAATTTGTTTTTACGGTAAACTCTTGTTAGTCCGTACTATAATTCTTCCATTTGGTCAGTACGGCCGCCAGATCGTCGGGCAGTTCGGAATCAAATTGCAGCCACTCCTTAGTGCGCGGATGGACGAACCCCAGCGATTTGGCGTGCAGGGCCTGCCGGGGTAACAATTTAAAGGCGTTCTCGACAAAGGCTTTGTAACTGCCGACCGGCTGACCGCGCAGGATGCGGTCGCCCCCGTACATCGCGTCGCCGAACAGGGGGTGACCAATGTGCTTGAGGTGCGCCCGAATCTGGTGGGTCCGGCCGGTTTCCAGTTTGCACTGCAACAGGGTCACGTAACGCAGGGCTTCCAGGGTTTTGTAATGCGTAACGGCCCACTTACCCTTGGCTTCGTCGTCGTAGATGGTTTGGACTTTGCGGTCTTTGACCGAGCGGCCGATAAAGCCCGTGATGGTGCCGTCGGCCGGGTCAGGCAGACCCCAAACGAGGGCGTTGTAGGTTCGC
Organism: uncultured Spirosoma sp.; assembly: GCA_964249775.1. Taxonomy (GTDB): domain Bacteria; phylum Bacteroidota; class Bacteroidia; order Cytophagales; family Spirosomataceae; genus Spirosoma. The sequence continues at coordinate 1,043 of CAXUEB010000436.1, read as the reverse complement.
TCGATGGTGTGCTCAAAAAACTGCCGCGCCAGGTAGGTCATGGCGTACTCCGTCTTGGCGATGACCATCAGGCCCGACGTATCTTTGTCGATGCGGTGCACCAAGCCGGGCCGAATCTCACCATTGCGCGAGGTGGGCAAGTTCTGGAAGTGATACACCAGCGCGTTAACGAGCGTACCATCCCAGTTGCCGTGGGCGGGGTGCACAACCATACCGGCCGGTTTGTTGAGCACCAGCAACTCGTCGTCTTCAAAGGTAATGTTTAGCGGAATGTTCTCGGGCTTGATGTCGGTGTCGCGGGGCGGGTGCGGCAGCGACACCGTAATCACGTCCGACGGCTTGATTTTGTAGCTCGCCTTCGTAGGTTTGCCGTTCACCCGCACCGACTCGGTGTCGATACCCGCCTGAATTTTGGTGCGGGTGGCGTTTTGCAGCCGCTCCATCAGGAAACGATCCACCCGGATGAAGCTTTGGCCTTTGTCGACCACGATGCGGTGGTGCTCGTAGAGGTCGTCTTCCTCCTCAATAAGTTCGTCGCGTCGTCTACCACAGATTCCCCGGATTAACGCAAATTTGGGCTTGTTAACCAAGCCGCGAAGATACGCAGATGGACGATATAAAGCAGCGCTTGGCCCGGTTTGCGGCCGATTCGCCGGTCGAGTTCCTTGCCGACCCGTTTCCCGAAGCGGTGCCCATCCGGCTGTATCTGAAGCGCGACGACCGGCTGCACCCGCTCGTGTCGGGCAACAAGTGGCGCAAGCTGAAGTACAATCTGCTGGCGGCCCGGCAACAGAAGCACACGACCCTGCTGACCTTCGGTGGTGCCCATTCCAACCATCTTTACGCGACGGCCGCGGCCGGGCTGGGGTTTGGCTTCAAGACCATCGGCGTGGTGCGGGGCGACGAACTCGCCGGTCAGCCGCGCAACGCTACGTTACAGTTCTGCGAATCGGCCAGTATGCACCTTCACTTCGTCAGCCGCGCCGATTACCGGCGCAAAGACGACCCGGCTTTCCTTGCGCAACTGACCGAACGCTTTGGTT
>CAXUEB010000435.1:0-3693 GCA_964249775.1 uncultured Spirosoma sp. | reverse complement strand
GTACGGGCCTGACGGCAGCCGCGGCCGTGGTGTTGTTCCAACCGATGATACCCCACTGGCCGTCGGTTGCGGTGGTGATCGGAACCATCGTTTTACTGATGTTTACCCGCATTCCACCCTATGCTTTAATTTTGGTCGGTTTACTGGCGGGGGTTGTCTTATAACCTTACAATTCGGTAATTACGTCAACGTACTGACGCAATTACCTGAGGCCAGTTTTACGGTCATCAATCAGGACAACTACCTGGATTTCATCGGCTGATGGATCTTACAGCGTTCTCCAGCATGTACCGCCATGGTGACCAAAGCGATACGGTGTGATAGGTGCTGTCATGTAATCAGCAACTTCAGCGCACGACCGTTACGAAAAGAAAAAAGATGTGTTCTCCGCCGTAGCGCGGCAGAACGCCCCGCGCTCGAAAATATCTTCCGCTAAACGTCACCACTTTTCCACCCCACCGGCTTGCCAGGGGCCAGTTACAAACGATGCCGGTCCATTGACCACAGATCATGGTGTTCGGTACGTAAACTACGTCGGGCAGACCCGAAGCAATGACGTAGAAGCGCAAATCGCTTCGGTATTCAACGACTCCCCGGAAGTCACGAACTTGCTTAACGAAATACGATGAGTCCTGACAAGCTTCGCTTAGGTAACGAACGTGCCAAGCCGAATCGAGTGTCGACAGGGTTGTTACGCTGGTTATATCCGTTACGCCAGGAATCTCGGGGGGCTGGGCTTGGGCGTACTGTACCAAAGCAACGGCTAATAGAAGCGTAAGCAACCAGTCAAAAGCACGGATGTAACGGTGCATGAATACCCATTCACGAATGATGCTATTCGGTAGAGTTAAACTGGGTTATAAATGCACACAAAAAAACCAGATTTTAAGAGCGAACCGGCAACTGCTACACCGGTTGCAACGGCCGCGAATCCGGCGACTTACCGTTTGCGCCGTTCACGTGGTCGACCGGGTGCTGACCGCTTCGCCCGTTGCGGCTTAGAACGGCCAGGCGTTCTTGGCGCAGTTGCCGCTGCTCGTCGTCGCTGAGGCCGGTCCGCGTGGCTTCGCCCTGCCCGTAGCCGTCGTTGTAAGTATGGATGCGGCTGTCAATCTGCGTGAGTTTGAGTTCAGCCAGCAGGGCGTTCAGGTCGGCCGTCAGCGTTCGGCGCTGCTCGTTCAGGTCGGCGAGCTTGGGCAAGAGGTCGAAGTTATGTTGCAGCACATTCTGAAAGGTGCGTTGTTCGGCCAACTGCCCTTCGAGCGGTTCCGCCGTCTTGGTTAACCGCTTCAACCGACGGCGCAGTTTCCCCAATTTGATATCGGCCTGCAACCACCGGAACCAGAAGGCCGACAGCACCGGCAAGGCGATACCCAAACAAACCGCCCCCGCCAAGGCAAACAGAATGCCGCTCAAGACAAACGACAGCAAGGCCCACGGGCTATCGACGAGGGCCAAATTCAGCTCGCTGGACTGGGCCAACTGCTGCTCAATTTTACGCATCGTAGCCGCGTCGAGCGTCTGCGTGGCAGCCGTAGGGTCGGTGCTGAGTTGAAGTTGGCGAATGGATTTGTTAATGGCCGCTTTAAGTTGGTCGGTGCGGTAAGCTTCGTAGCGAAACCAGCCCAGTACGGCCAGCGTCAGCACGGCAAACACGCCCAGCGTTACTTTGAAGCGCTCGTATTTGGTCCGGTTCTGTTCGCGATTTTCCTGGTACGGTTGTTCAATGAGCCGGTCGTAGGCGGGTTTGAGCAGAATCGACACCATCGCCAGGCCGACCGCAAACGCCCAGGCTTCGTTGGGGTTGCGGATGTTGAGGGCGTAAGCCACAATCTCGTGCGAGATGATGAGGTCGCCCGCCAGAAACGCGACACCGGCCACCAGAAATAGCAAGCCGGCCAGCAGCGAATACTCCGGGGCCGCTTTAGTCCGGCGCGTCCGCAGACTGTCGCGCTCGGCTTCCAGCGCCTGCCGGTCCGCTTCGCGCTGCCCTACCTGCTTAGTCAGCCGCTCGACCTGGAGCGTGTGGTTTTGTAGGTCGGCGTAGGTGGCGCGGTTGGCTTCGGTGGTTTCGGCGATCTTACAGTCGAGTTCGGTCAGTTCGGTGCGTTTCTCCCGAATCCGGTCGGTCAGCCAGTCAGTGCTTACTTGACTCGATAGGAAGCCTTCGTAGGTTTCCCGTTCGACGCCGTCTAAGCCGCTCGTGTAGCCGTGCTGATAGTCAGGCTGGTGATCTAATTCCATACGGTCAAAAGCAAGAAATTTGGAGACGGCCACCCGTTGCTGTACCGGGTGCGTACCCACAAAACGCCCGTAAATACGGGAATTATACTCAAACGAGAGAAATCTTAGTCAGAAATCGGGACCGGTTGGGATCGGTCTACGCGGGGAGCCACCCAGCGGAACAGGCCCCAAGCCACGGCCAGCAGTCCGCCGAATAAAGCGCTAAGGCCCGGATTGTAGTACACGACAGCCACCAGACAGACCACCGATAAGACAAGGGCCAGTGCGGGCACGGCGGGATAGAATGGCGTCCGAAACGGGCGAACCAAGTTGGGTTCGGTCCGGCGTAAGCGAAACAAACTCAGCAGGCTTATAATATACATGACCAACGCACCCAGCACCGCCAAAACAATAATCTGGCCCGTCGTACCCGAAAACAGGGCAGCCAAACCAATCAGTCCACCGGCAATCAGCGCCCAGTGGGGCGTTTGAAACCGCCGGTTGACGGCGGCCAGAAAGCGGGGCAAATAACCCGCCCGCGCTAGGGCAAACAACTGCCGCGAGTAACCCAAGGTATTGGCGTGGAACGACGCAATCAACCCGAACAAACCCAGTCCGGCGAAAATTTTGGCCCACGCGTTCTGCAGGCCCAGCACCATCGCCAGCGTTTCGGGCAGCGGATAATCAATCTGACTAAGCGCCCGCCAGTCGCCCGCCCCGGCGCAGAGGAGCATCGTGCCGAGCGCCAGCAACACCAGCGTACCGATACTGAGCAGGTAGCCGCGCGGAATGGTTTTGTGAGGTTCGCGCACTTCTTCGGCCACCATCGCCACGCCTTCGATGGCTAAGTAAAACCAAATCGCGAACGGTACGGCCGCGAACACCCCGCCGATACCGAACGACTCGTTGTGCGCCAGAACATTTTCGGTTTTGTAAGCCGGAGCCACCAGCGCCATGAATACCAGCAGTTCGCCCACCGCCAACACCGTAATCAGCACCGAAAAATTAGCCGATTCCCGAACGCCCAAGATGTTGATGCCGATGAAAACGACGTAAGCCGCCACGGCCACGCCCAGCACCGGCCAGGCCGGATTTAGAAAGTGAGCGTAAGCTCCCAACGCAGCCGCGATGGCAGGCGGAGCCATCAAAAAATCGACGAGCGTCGCGAAACCCGCCACAAACCCACCCGCGGTGCCAAACGCCCGCAGGGCGTAGGCAAACGGCCCGCCCGCGTCGGGAATGGCGGTCGTGAGTTCGGTGTAGCTAAAAATAAACGCCAGGTACAGCACCGTTACGACCAGCGTAGCCACCAAAAACCCCAGCGTACCGGCCACGGCCCACCCGTAATTCCAACCAAAGTATTCGCCGGAAATCACCATACCGACGGCAATCGCCCAAAGCTGGGTCGTTGAGATGACTTTGCGGAGCGGACGCGCGTCGTTGGGGGGCTGAGTCATGGGGGCTGTACCG
>CAXUEB010000434.1:1091-3724 GCA_964249775.1 uncultured Spirosoma sp. | reverse complement strand
GGCTCGTCAATTTGCTCGGGACGTTGTAGCCGGCCTGAATATTCTTCAGACGCAGGTAGCTGAAGTCGTCTAACCAAAAGGTCGACTCGGCCTGGTTATTACCACCCGAACCACTGATAAGCCGGGGCAGCGACGCCGTGCGGTTATCCAAACCCCAGGTGTCGTACCAGTGAAAATCCTGGAAGGCGTTACGCGTGGACGGCACGTTGACGTTGTTGAACGGCTCCAGCCAAAAGTCTTTGCGGCCGGTCGCGGCCTGCCAAAGAACGCTGACGTCAAAGCCGCGCCAGTCCCCAAAGAGGTTCAGCCCGTAGGTGCCGAGGGGCTGATCGCGGTTAAACTGCGGCTGTGCCCGGCGGTCTTCGTCGTTGACCTGCCCGTCGCCGTTCAGATCCTGGTACAAGATGTCGCCCGGCGAAAAATACTGCCCCTGGTAAGGGGCGTTGGCGATGTCTTCCCAACTTTGGGCGATGCCCGTCGACACCCGGCTGTAGGCGAAGTGGTAGGGCATGTTGAGGTAGGTAAAGCCTTTGCTCAGAAAGTCATTCCACTTAAGCAGTTTGTTCCGGTTGAAGGCCAGGTTCAGGTTGGCTCCCACGTTGGCATCCCGAATTTTGGACCGGTACGTCAGGTTAACTTCCATGCCCCGGTTGCGCAGCTCGCCGATGTTAACGCGGGGCGCGGTGTAGCCCGACAGGAACGACGACAGGGCCGACGGCCGGATCATGCCCGTGGTCAGTTTCTGGTAGAAATCAATTTCGCTCGATAGCCGCCCGCCGAAGAATACCAGGTCTAAGCCGAGATTGGTGACGTTGGTTTCTTCCCAAGAAAAGTCTTCGTTGATAATTTTAGCCGAGCTAAAGCCTTTGACAATTTTGCCGTTGAGGATATAGTTCGTCAGGTTGAATACGTCGCGCTGCTCGTAGCGACCCACGCCCGAGTTGTTGCCCAGCTTGCCAATCGACGCCCGGATTTTGCCCGACGACAGAACCCCGGTGAACCGCTTGAAGAACGGCTCCTCTGAAAAGCGCCAGCCCGCCGACGCCGACGGGAAGAAGCCGTATTGGAAGCCCGGCAAAAACTTGCTGGACCCGTCGTAGCGGGCGTTGACCTCGAACAGATACCGGTCGTTGACGACGTAGTTGATCCGACCGATGGCCGACCGCAGCCCTTCGGCCTCCGAGTTACCTCCGGCCGCTTGCGTGGTCGTTAGGGCCGCGTCGATCTCGCTCAACAGCGGGTTAATGCGGTCCTGCCGGCTGGCCGACAGGTTGCGGTTAAACCAGTATTCTTCGGTGTAAGCCCCCAACAAACTCAACTGATGGTTACCAAACAAGGTCCGGTTGTAGGTAACGCGGCCTTGAAGCAAGGTTTTGTAGCCCGAGTTGACGGCGTTGCTGATGCCGGCGCTGGGCGCAACGACGTTCCGTGAGATTTGGTCCGTCTGAAAATTCCACTCGTCCGTGGGGTCGGAGTAGCTTTTGGTGAACTGGTTGTAGTAGCGCAGACCGTAATCACCCCGCACGGTCAGGCCTTCCAGTGGATTCCATTCGCCGTAGAGGTTGGCGTTGAGTTCCTGGCGGTCGCGATTATTGTGGTTCACCTCCATGATGGTGAGCATGTTGCGGGCGAACGCATCTTCACCGTAGGCCATAATGCCACCGTAGCGCCCGGTGGCCGCGTCCTGGGGCAAGATACCGGCCACGGCGTAGCGGATGTCGTACCCGGCCGTACCGGTGTAGCCGATCAGTCCTTCCTGGTTGGCAAACGTTTGTTTCGACCACTGCCCGTCCATCCGAATACCAACCTTGATGTTATCGCGCACTTTGTAGTCTAAGTTGAAGCGCGTGTTGTACCGGCGGTAATCGTGGTTGATTAAGACGCCTAATTCATCCAGCATCCCCGCCGACAGGTAAAAGTTAGCCCGGTCGTTACCGCCCGACGCCGACAGGTTGTGCGTCTGAATCCGGCCGTTGTCGCGCAGAATCACGTCCCACCAGTTCGTGCTGGGATACTTAACGGGGTCGATCAGGCTCCGCGACAGCCATTCGTCCACGGTACCGTAGCGGTAGGTCGTCGACGAAGCCCCGGCTCCCGACGCCCGCAGGTGCATGGTCAGGGCGCGGGCGTAATCGTCGAAGTAATTGTAGAAGTTGGTTGGCTGCGACAACCCGTAGGTGCCGGTGTAGCTGATCTGCGCTTTTTTGTTCTGCGTTCCGTTTTTGGTGGTAATCAAGACGACACCGTTGGCCGCCCGCGAGCCATAGACCGACGCCGACGCGGCATCTTTCAGGACCGAAATACTGGCAACGTCGTTCATGTCGATCCGGTTGATGTCCACGTCGGGCATCCCGTCGACCACGATTAGCGGTCCGGCGTTGTTGACCGTTCCCAGCCCGCGAATAATTAGCGCCGACCCACTACGGCCCGCCTGCCCGGTCGACTGCTGCACGGCCAGTCCCGGTATCAACCCCGACAAACCCGACGACACGTTGGCCAGCGAACGACTCGCGATCTTATCGTCAATGGTCACGGCCGCCACAGCCCCGGTCAAGTTTTCTTTTTTCTGGGTGCCATACCCGACGACGACCACCTCGTTGCCGGCCAACTCGACCCCGTGCCCGCGTAAGAGT
>CAXUEB010000434.1:0-1081 GCA_964249775.1 uncultured Spirosoma sp. | reverse complement strand
TACGTCGGGAGCCATCGTTACGTCGCGCGTGGTTTCGCTGGTAATGGCTATTTCCTGCGCCAAATAACCAATCGCCGAGACGACTATCGTTCCTCCGCCCGTGGGAAGGTTAATCGTAAACTTGCCGTCGGCGTCCGACGTGGTGCCGGTCTTAATGTCGTTTTTCAAGACGACCGTCGCACCGGGCAGGCCGGTACCTTTTTCGTCGAGTACCCGGCCGTTGAAGCGGTAGGTGGTCGTCTGCCCAACGGCAACGCCGACGCCCAGCAGCACCAGAAGCCAACTGGACAGCACCAACCGTAAGCAGTGAGTCGATAAACGTTTTCGCATAGAAATTAGGGTTTAACAAATCGATTTAGTTGAATCAGGAGTGAACCGTTTACCCCTGCTTTTTGCGGAGCGCGTCGTAGCGCAGCAGCCCTTCGAGGTAATAATAATCGGCGTACACCAAGGGCACGTCCACCTCACTCTTGCCGGGCTTATGGCCGACGCTATGCTTCAGGATAAAGTGGTTGTTCTCGCCCAGCTTCGCGCGGTATTCCGGCCCCGACAGGCTTTGCAGCATCTGCACCGCCGACTGGTAGTACGTCTTGGCCGAGGGGCCGCCGTAGGTGCTCAGTTCGAGCAAGGCCGAAGCCGCAATGGCCCCGGCCGACGCGTCGCGTTCTTCGTTTGGAATGTTTGGCGCGTTAAAATCCCAGTACGGAATCTTGTCGGCGGGCAGGTTGGGGTGCTTCAGGAAAAAGTCGGCAATGCCCTGCGCCTGTTTGAGGTATCTTTTGTCCTTGGTTTCGCGGTACATCGTTGTGTAGCCGTACAAGGCCCACGCCTGCCCCCGCGCCCAGGCCGATTCGTCGGCCGCGCCCTGATGCGTCCGGCGGGCAAGCACCTTGCCGCCGTCGCCGTAACAGAGCACGTGGTAGCTGCTGGCATCGGGCCGGAAATGGTTTTTCAGCGTCTGGTCGGCGTGTGCCAAGCTGACGTCCCGGAACTGCTTGTCCTTCGATTCCCGCGCGGCCCAAAACAAGAATTCGAGGTTCATCATGTTGTCGATGATGACGGGGTACTCGTACTGCTCACC
>CAXUEB010000433.1:0-3745 GCA_964249775.1 uncultured Spirosoma sp. | reverse complement strand
CGAGCGCATCCAGCACGAGCGCGAGATTGCGCAGGGGCGATGCGTAGCTGCCGCCGGTTTGCCGCCCCGTTGTGTTGTCGGTGAACCGCTTCGGTAGGAGAGTCGTGTAACTGCGTGTATCGCCGACTCGGAAGAACGCTGCAGCCAGCAGGTATCGGCTGTCGGGCGTTAACGTAGCTACGTTCTGTTTGTAATAATTCATCGCCGAACGGTTTGGCTTACCAGCTACCGCAAGGGCGTACAAACTGTAAATGCTGGTGCGACTGGCTACTTTACGCACGGTCTGCCCACCGGTTTCGTCCAGCGACACGCTGTTTTCGGTTGCCGGACTGTCCGTTATCTGCGTTAGGTAATCCAGCGCCTGACTCAGCACCGCCGGCCTGACGGCGTAGCCCGCTTCCTGCGCTTCGGTCAAGAAGTGTACTGCGTAAGCCGTAGCCCATCTGTCTACCTCGTCGCCCACCATGCCCGGCCACATGATGAAACCGCCGTTCTGCACCTGCAAGCCTTCCACCGCCTGAATGGCCTGCCGAACGTTGGTTGCCGGGTTGAGGTCGCTCTCGCCCGCCCGGACGAAATACGTGTTAGCGCCTAATTGCTTAGTCAGGTCGGCGAAGTACAGTTGCGGGAACGCCTTTGAGATCGTTTGTTCGATGCAGCCGTGCGGGTAGCCGAGCAGGTACGATAACTCGCGGCCGTACTGCGCCACCGGCGAACGGCTTAGTGTAGCGCTCACCCGCGCCGTGCCGGGCAGGTAATTGTTCGTCAACGGCAACGTCTGCCGTTGACCACCCGCTACCGCGCCCGCCAGCACGGTTTTTTGCAATGAAGCCGCCGGTCGAACGGTGATTTCCGTTTTTTCGGTAAATGTTTCGCCCAGGCCGTTGACCGTCACGATTACCGAACCGGGTCCGATGGCCTGCTTGGCGGAGATGCGGAAGACCGTGCGGCTTTCGCGGCCGGGTTGAATCGTTAGGTTCTGCGTGCTCAAACTATCAACCACCAGCGGTCCCGTCAGGCTTAGCCGGGCCGTTACAACGGCGGGTTTCTTGGTGGTATTGCTCAAGTTAACGGGCAGTTCAAGCTGATCGCCGGGACTGAGAAAGCGCGGTACGCCGGTGCTGATGATGATCGGATCGGCTACTTTCATGCTGCTGTTGGCCGAGCCGAACGCATTGCCTTTGTAGGCCACGGCCATGACCCGTAGGTCGCCCGAAAATTGCGGTACGTCGATCGTAAATTCCGCTTCACCATCGAAACCCGTTTCCAGAATGCCGCTCCACAGCGCGACCAGTTTCACCCGGCCGTTGCTGAGCGGGTTGACGCGCCGTTCCAAATCGTAGCCGTCGCCACCCACACTCGACCGCTTGGAGCCTAAGGTGAGTTCAGGATACAGCAAGGCATACAGGTCATGGCTGCCGACTTCAAGGGCGCGTTTTTGGTAAAAAAAGCCGTGCGGGTCGGGTGTTTTGAAATTCTTCAGTTGCAGAATGCCTTCGTCTACCACCGCCACGGTTACCTGCGCGTTGCGGGCCGTTTTGATGCGAATCGTTTGCTTTGTCTTCGAGCGCGACTGCGTGGCCGCCGTAATCGTGACGGGCATCCGGGTGTCTTCGTCCCCGACCGGCACCGGCGCAAACCCGTGCGCCACCGTTAAGGGTAAGCTGGTCCCGTCCATCGCCCGGATAAGCGTTGCCGTTACGTACACGTTCGGCAAGTGCTCGTCGCCGATCGAAAAACGCCATTCGGCCGATTTGTCTTTGGTCGTTAGCCACTGATGCTCCAAGACACGATTGCGCTCTACGGTCACGAGCAACTTGCCGTCGAACGGCGCTTTAAAAAGAACGGTGGCCTTGTCGCCCGTCTGGTACGTCAGTTTGTCGAAGGTCATCAGCACTTGCCCTTCCTGACTGACCTCAAACGACGAAGCCGTCGAACTACCGTACCCGTAGGCGTAAAATGGGGTCGCTGCGTATGGCAACGCGCCGGGTCGCCGAACGCGAATTTCGTACTCGCCCGAAACAGTCGGCACGTAACGGAAGCTGGCTTTGCCGTCCTTAAACGTCAACGCGTTGGTGTAAACTGACTTTTCGCGTCGCTTCGTCGTGTACTTAACTGGCGACTGCTCTCCGCCGTTGTTTTGTTTTTCGATGACCGTCTGGTAATCGAACCGTACCACGTCGACCGTTGCCGACGCCGAAGGACGCAACGCACCGGCCGCGTCGAGGGCCACTACATCAACCGCTACCGGCGCGTTGGTCGCTACGTAGCGGTCGGGCAGGCGAACGCCGAAGAACGTGTCCTGCGTCTGCACGTCGAAGCGCCGGAGTCGGTTAACGGGACGGCCGTTTTCATCAAAGACCGTCACGAACAGTTTGCCTTCCAGCAACCCAATGTCGCGGTACTGCGCCGAAATGGGGAAGCGTTCGGTGGCTTGCCCGTTGGCGTTGGTGCGTCCCTGCCGTAAATCTTTGGGGAATGCCCCGGAGCCGCCATTGGCGTCGGTCGGAATATCAAACGAGTAATCGCCGTAGCCCTTTGGCGCGAAGGCTTTGCGTTTGAGTTGCAGTTCCATCTCGTAAGCGCGGTCCGACGCGGGTGGGCCGAACAGGTTCAGGGCAGTAGCTGATAGGGTAATGGTTTGCCCGGCCCGGTAGTTAGTGCGGTCGGTCAGCACGTCCACTTTAATGCGATCCGGCACAAACTCTTCGACGCTTACCGGCTGAGACGTGAGCAAGACGTTGTTGGCGTTCAGCACCTCAACCGTGTACGTACCCGTCACGGCGGCCGGGTCGAGCGGCACGTCGGTCACGACGGCTCCCTGCTCGTTGGTGGTTTTACGAAGCACCCGGTACTCGCGGCCGTTGGGCAGTAGCACCCGAATTAGTACCGGCACTTCGCCGGGTGAGTCGACTCCGGGCTTACCAGCGTTCGGCTCGGCCCGAACGACGGTGTTGAGGTGGATTGTTTCGCCGGGGCGGTAGATGTCGCGGTCGCCGTACACGAACGCGTCGAAGCCCGAGGTGTTGTCGCGTTTGCCTTCGACCTCGAAGCGCGACGTTTCAACCTGCGTATCGGGTAGAAACAAAAAGTTGAAGTCGTCGGTGGTGCGGGCGGTCAGCATCGCAACCTTAAAGCCCGGTGCCCGCTCGCCCACCTTCTCAAACTTAACGAAGCCACTGCCGTCGGTCTTGAGCGTATAAACCGATTGGTTGTTGCTGCTGACCAACGTCACCTCAACGCCCTGCATCGGCTCGGCCGTTCGGATGGCGTTGGCCCAAACCAACACTTCGTCGGCCGTCTGCCGGGCGACCAGCCCAATGTCCGACACCGAAACCAGTTGATTGGCTTCCAAGTACGCTTCGTCCCTTGAACCAACGGAGACCAGAAAAACGCCCCGGAGTGGACGCTCATTGAGCGAATTAGTTGCGTTCGGCAGGGCCAGATTCAAGGCCGAAACGCCCTGCACGCGGGGCAAGTCCGTTGTCTCGACGGTCTTATTGACCAGCACGTCACTCAGGTCATTAGACTCGTCTGCGCCGTAGTTAAATGACCCCGACGGTCCCCACGCACCGTCGGCTCCTTCGGTGTACTGCTCGTAACGGTTAGAGCGCAGGTAGTTGAGAATATTATTCTCGTAAACTTTGGCAATGCGCACCTGCACCTTTGGTACGTTGACGATGTCCAGGCCAATGTTCTGCGCCCCTTTCGAGGAAAGATACAACGCCTTTTTACTGGTAAACTG
>CAXUEB010000432.1:3471-3746 GCA_964249775.1 uncultured Spirosoma sp. | reverse complement strand
GCGTAATCTCAAAATCGAGCCGGTTTAGTTCGGGCAAGCGTTCGGTGACGTGCTCAAAATCGAACGGAATTAGTTGATCGGCTTTCTGGTCGTAGACCATCCCGAACGTGCCGCCCGTGTAAATGACCAGCACCGACTGCCGGGGGCGTTTGGGCAGGGCAGGATTGATATGAATAGTTTTGTAGTGCATGTACGATGAGATGGAACCGCCACCGCGGGGGGGGCGGGCGCCTCTCTGACAAATATAAAGTAAATAAAACCAACAACACCCCCCC
>CAXUEB010000432.1:0-3461 GCA_964249775.1 uncultured Spirosoma sp. | reverse complement strand
AGCACAGATTTTCACGAGAAAATCCGTCCAATCCGTCCGGGCCGCCGGTGCGGTTCTATATGTCAGGTAATAAGTTCGCATACAACGCCGGCAGCAGCGACTGGGCGGTGGCGGTGGTGTGACGGGCTACGTCGGCCACGCCCACCTGCATCAAGTCGGCGACGCGCTGGGCGATGAGTCGCAGATAAGCCGGTTCGTTGCGTTTGCCCCGGTAGGGCACGGGCGCTAAGTAGGGCGCATCGGTTTCGAGCACAATGTGATCCAGCGAAACGTAGGGCAAGACTTTGTCTAAGCCGCCGTTTTTGAACGTACTGACGCCCCCAATGCCGAGTTTGAAGCCCATCCCGATGGCGCGGTTGGCTTCGTCGAGCGTCCCGACAAAGCAGTGAAAGATACCCGTCAACCCCGGTAGCGCTAACTTCTCAATCAAATCCGCGGCTTCGGCGAACGCGTTGCGGCCGCCGTGGATTCGGTCGTGGCTGGAGCGGGTGTGCATCGACACGGGCAAGTTCTGCTGGGCCGCCCAGCGCAGTTGCGTTTCAAAAGCCACGAACTGCTGCTCGACGAAGGCCATATCCCAATAAAAATCCAAGCCGATTTCGCCAACGGCCATGAAAGCATTTCGATTTAAGTGATCTTCGACGGCCGCCAGTTCGGCCTCGAACGTTTCGTTGACGTAAGACGGGTGCAGGCCCATCATGGGCAGGCAACGGTCGGGATACTGCTCGGCCAGGGCGAGCAGCCCCGGCACGGTCTCGCGGGCGCAGTTGGGCATCCAGATCTGGCCGACCTGCTGGGCCGCAGCCCGGTCGATCATTGCGTCGCGGCCGCCCTGGATTGGGTCGCCCTGAATTGGGCCGCCCTGGATTGGGTTATCCTGGACAGGATCATCGTTAAATTGTGGATCGTAGATGTGGGCGTGCGTATCAATGAGCATTCGGTTATCGTTAGGTTGTCTGTTTATAGCACGTTAAAAGGGCGACTTGTTCGCTATCCGGTGGTATGAATTCTTTCTGCTTCACGCTTTACTTAGCCTGGTCGCTCGTCGGTTCGCTCATCCTTCCCGACCCACACAGGAACTCAGCTTTGACGGCTGCCCAAGCAATTCAGTCGGCGACGGCCTGGACGTACCAACGAACCGTTGAGGCCGGGGGCAATGTCGTGCACAAAGCGACGATTGGTTCGCCTACCGTGCTGGACCTGGGTTATCCATACGGACGGGGAGCCGTTGCCACGCTGACGCTTCGCCACAAAGCCGGCAGCACATCCGTTTACATCGAGGTCGCCAAAGGGCAGCTTAACCGGAGTTTCCAGGACGGAACCGCCCGCGTCGGGTTTGATGGGCAGCGCGTTCGTCGATATGCGTTGACCGCAGCCGCCAACGGCCGGGCCAACATCGTTTTCGTGGCTGCCGACCCGTCGTTCATCGCGTCCCTGAAGCGGGCCAAGCGGATGACGGTTGAACTGGTGTTTGCCGGTCAGGCGAACCGGCGGGTGGCCTTTTCCACCGCCGGCCTGCGTTGGCCGCATTAATTGCGCCAGTTCCCAGCCACTACCCATTCGTGATTGGCCTACGCGTAGTACCGACCCTTCCACTCAATCCGCGTCGGTAGCCAATAAAATGCCACCGCCAGCGGCCCCAGGACGAGTTGGTAGATCTCAAACAGCAACGCATACGGTCCCAACTTGGTTTGCCCCAGGCGGACTAAACCGTACCCAACAATCATCGTTTGAACCAGCAGGTGCCCGGCGTAAAGCCCAACGGCCAGCGCGGGTGCGAACCAGCCGAGGACCAGCAGCAGCGGCCCCAGCAGGTACTGAACGTACAGGGCACCCACCATCCAGCCGGGCAGGTCGGTGGCTCCGCGCATCCAGCGTTTGCGCTGGTGGAAAAACGCCCGCAGCGTATCGACGGGCTTGGTGCGGGCCAACACGCGTTTCGTTAACAAATTACGAAAGCCGAAGCCCCGCTGAACAATGGCCTGGAACAAGGCGTAATCTTCGACCACCGAAAACGGCAGGGCTTCGTAGCCGCCGACAGCATCGTACGCTACCCAACTGACGCCCAGATTGTTACCCATTGCCGTGACCGGCACACCCGCGCGACTAATTAAGTGCGTCAGCGTCAGGTTGTAAAGCCAGTCAATAATTTGGAGCCGGTGAAACAGGCCTGACCCGTCGGGCAGGGTGACGCCGGTGACGATACCCACCAGCCCGTTCGATGAGTCGACTTCGGCAAGCATGGCCCCGAGCCAGGTAGGCGCTACGCGCGTATCGGCGTCGGTAAAAAACAGGTACTGGCCCTGGGCCTGCCGGGCCAGTTGCGCCAGAACGTTAGCCTTGCCCCGCAAGCCAGCCACCGGTTCAGTGACGTTAATCAGCCGAAAATTGGGTTTGTGAACAATAAATTGGGCGACAACGGCTGCCGTTTGGTCGGTCGATTGATCGTTACCAATCAGCACCTCAACGGCTTCTGCCGGATAATCGAGTTGCGTAACGGCCCGCAAGCAGTCCAGAATATCCGCTTCTTCGTTGCGGGCAGCAATCAGGATACTGACCCGTGGCTTAATAACCGGCATAAACGGGCTGCGGCACAGCGCGGAAGGCAACCCCCCGCTCGGCGAAGTGGGCCAGCAGCCGGGGCAAAACGTAACGCATTGTCGGCCAAGCTTTCAGGCTATCGTGAAACACGACGATCGAGCCGGGTTCGGTGTATTGAATGGTTTTGCGCAGGCACACCTCGGCGGGCAGATCCCGGTCAAAATCGCCGGTCAGCACGTCCCACATCACGATGGCGTGCGTTTCCATTACCTGCGGAACCTGCGTTTTCTTGATGCGGCCGTAGGGCGGTCGGAACAAGGCGGTTTCGATGCCCAACTCGCGCTGACAGGCCTGAATGTTTTGGCGATAAATTGAATCGTCGGTTTTCCAGCCGTTGAGGTGATTGAAGGTGTGATTACCCACCATGTGACCGGCTTCGAGGACTTGGTACAGTACGTCGCGGTGCTTGCGAACGTTGTCGCCAATGCAGAAAAACGTCGCCTGAGCCGCGTACTTGTCTAATTGTTCCAAGACAAAACCCGTTACGTCGGGCATTGGCCCATCGTCAAACGTCAGGTAGATTGTCGGTTCGGCGTCGCCGTCGACCTTCCACCAAAACTCCGGGTACACCGTGCGGAAAAGAAAATTCGATTTGTGCAGAAAGAAAGACAAGACGGTTTGCGGTTTATCGGTTGTCGTGGCTGACGTCGGAAAAACAAGGAAGCGTCAGCAACGACAAACCGGTTTAACTTAAATTTCGCCCTTTCCATTGATACCCTTTTCCCTGGGCCACCAGCCCGAAGAAAACAACGTAGAACGGATAAATAAGCTGGGTTAATGGAATGGCCGCAAACGACGATTGCTTTCCCAAAAACGCAAGAATCTGCCGTAAAAACAAAAACTCCGGCACTACTTTTAGC
>CAXUEB010000431.1:0-3778 GCA_964249775.1 uncultured Spirosoma sp. | reverse complement strand
GAGTAAAGGTCAGGGGCCTGATCGACGTCAATGGTGAAGGCATCGGGGTATAAAAAGGCCAGTCGTTGCTGCACGTTGAGTAAACCAACGCCCCCCGTCTTGCGGTCGGGAAAGTGCCGCTGTTTGGCCGCGGCCAAGCTGTTCTGCACCGTAAAAATCAGCGTGTCAGTTTGTTCAAGGTGGACTTCAATCCAAACGTAGGCATGTTGTTGGGTGCCGCCAATGCCGTGCTTAAACGCGTTTTCAACGAAGGACAGCAGGATCAACGGGGCAATCGTCAAGCTTTCCCATGCCCCTTCGCTGCTGAAAAGAATCTCTACCCGGTCGCCGTGGCGGGCCTTTTCCAACTCAAGGTAATTCTCGATGTAATTCAATTCCTGCGCCAGGGCCACCTCCGGCGCGGGGGCTTCGTAGAGGTTATAACGCATCAACTCGGCTAAGCGCAGCACCAGGTTGGCCGTTCGCTCGTCGACGTCGATTACGCGGACGTAAATGCTGTTGAGCGAATTAAACAAAAAATGAGGATTCAACTGCGCTTTCAGCAAGTCCAGCTCAAGCAGGTTGTTTTCGTTGCTGACTTTCAGGTTGGCCAGTTCCGTCTGCTGCGTTTGTCGGCGCTGAGCCAAGTACTGGCGGAAAGCACTCGCGGCTAAGAACGGACTGGCAAAAAAGTAAGGCGTGCCCAGGATGACGAACAGCACCGAGGAGCTAAAGAGTCCGTCGGTGCGGTGGACGGTAAACCAGTAATAAAGATGCGGGTAGCTTTGAACCGTAATCTGGCTTTCTGGCACGCGGGCGACACCTTGTAGAATCGGGTAAAGTCCGTACGTTAAGGCGTACACGAGCGCGTAAACGCCAACCGTCAGTCCGACGAACGGTGCCCAGCGACCGGCGTACAGAAAGCGGGGAAAAAGCCAGTGCGCGTGTAGTTCGTAGATCGTGATAACCAGACCCGTCATGAGCAGCCAGGCCAACCAAACATAGGCGTGCTCAACCGGGCGGCTGTAGGAAGATTCCAACGTCACAATTGTCAGACCAATGAGCAGCCAGACAAAGCCCCGGCGAACGAACTTAGTCAGCAACGGACGGTTGAGGGACGTTTTCATCAGGAAACCGGTTGGGGCCGAATCGGGGCGCTGCTGGGCTGCATCAGGGTTAGGCGCAGCGTAACCCGGTAGTACTGATCCGTTATGTCCAGCACAACATCGTGCCGATTCGGGTACAGCAACGCTAAGCGTTTCTGCACGTTGGGTAAACCGACGCCACCGGCCTTTTGACGCGTGGTGACGGTTGGCCCCCGGCTAACGCTGTTTTCAACGGTGAATACCAGCGTACTGCCGTCCAACGTGGCTCCGATCAGGACGTAAGCCCCTTCTACGCCGGATTTAACGCCGTGTTTAAACGCATTTTCGACGTACGTAATTAACAAAAGAGGGGCAATGGAGTAACCCGAAAAATCATCGTCGGCGTTTACCAACACGGTCAGGCGGTCGCCATGCCGGGCTTGTTCGAGCACGATGTAACTGCGCAGGTAATCCATTTCGCGCGCCAGAGGCACCTGCGAAACCGAAGCTTCGTAGAGATTGTAGCGCATTAACTCGGCTAAGCGCAGCACCAGATCGGCGGCTTCGTCGTCGACGCCAATCACTTGCGAGTAAATGCTGTTGAGCGTATTAAACAAGAAGTGGGGACTAACCTGCGCTTTGAGAAAATTCAGTTTCAGGGCCGCATTGTCGCGGTCGAGCAGGAGCCGGCTGCGCTGGAGTTGAAACCGGACTTGTCGAAATACCAGCGTGTCTTTAACTAATTTAAGAATCAGGAAGATAAACGGTGGAAACAGGCTGATGATGAAAGTCCACAGCAAGACTTGTATGGACAGCAGCCCGCCCAACCAGCCCGTTGACAGGAACAATGCCCGGATGCGGTTGATGTAGCGAACGGCCTGCGGCAGCGAAGGCGTCACGTCCAATATGACGAATCGGTTGATGGAATAGGCTACCAGAAGCGCGAGAAGAATCCAGGCGCTTAGCCAGCCCACCCGACGCTGGTAGAGTAGGCGGGGCAGCGCCCAGTAGCCCATCAGGTGATAAATGAGCAGGTGCTGAAGGCTCATGCTTAGCCCCAGCTCCCAGAAAACGGGTTGATCGGGACCAACGGCCAACCGGGCCATCCAGAACGCTACGGATGTGATTAGGCCGATCACAACAAGCCGACCCGACACCTGAATCAACCGCTGGTGTCGATCAAACAAGGCGAGGAGCCGGGTCCAGAACGGCGTACTCACATCAGATTTTCTTTTATGGCCTTCCATACGGATTCCCGGTACGTTACACCGATAGGGACGCGTCGACCGTCGGTAGTCGTAATCAGATTTCCGTCAATCTCCCGAATGGCCCCCGTCCGGACGATGTACGACCGATTCACACGCAAAAACTGGGACGAAGGCAGCAAATCTTCGATTTTCGTCATGGTCATGTGCGTAACGACCGTGCGGTTGGGCAGGTAGATTGTTAAGTAATCCTTCATGGCTTCCACGAATACAATCTCATCGAGTAAGACTTTGATGAGTTTCTTGTCTTCTTTGACCAAGAAGAAGTTAGTCGGTTCGGACGGCGTGGGGTTTGGTTCGGCGGCTTTAGCCACGGGTGCCAGCTCAACCGGCGGCAGACTCCGCCCGGCCGCGGCCAACGGTTGCAGACGGGTAACGGCTTTGTTGATGGCCCGCAGAAACCGGTCGAAGGCTACGGGTTTAAGCAAGTAATCCAGCACGTCAAATTCAAAACCCGCCACGGCGTACTGGGGCGAAGCCGTAACCAGAACAACTTGGGGGCGAGGGTCGCTCATGGCCCGCAGGAACTCAATGCCAGTCATTTCGGGCATCTCCACGTCGAGCAAGATCAAGTCGGGTTTCAACTCCTGCACGGCCAGCAGGGCCTCAACGGCGTTGTAGCTTTGCCCAACGAGTTCGAGGAACGGGACGCGTTGAATAAATTTTTCCAGCACCGCCCGCGCCGGTTGTTCGTCGTCAATCAGGTAGCACCGCAGCGTCAACGCCATACAGCTAATCAGTAGGACTATCTAAGCGCAAGATACAGTTATTTTCAACAGAGTACGGATTGGTTTCCGCGCCCAGAACGCCCGTCGTCGGGACGAGGCCTCACCGCCGGTTGTAATGCTGCCGGGCGAAGCGCATAAACGTATCGGCCAGCCCCTCGCCGACGCCCTGCAACTGAATCGAGTAGAAGTCGCGCTCGATGGATAGGCCCCGCACGTCGAGCACCTTGAGCGTTCCGGCGCGGAGTTCGTCCTGCACGGCGAAGACCGACACGAACGCCATGCACCGCGAACTGCTGAGATACGACTTGATGCTTTCGGTACTGCCCAACTCCATCTCAACCGTTAGGTTCGTCAGCCGCAGCCCCGCGCCCCGCAAGGCGTGTTCAATGACTTCAAGCGAGCCGGAGCCACGTTCGCGCAGGACAATCGGTACGGTACGCAGTTCGTCGAGCGTAATTTCGTCGCGGTCGGCCAGTGGGTGGTCGGCGCGGCAGATCAACACCAGTTCATCCTTCACGAAGGGCGTATAGCGAATGTCGCGGTGGTGCGTCCGGCCTTCCACCAAGCCCAGATCGATGTCGTTGCTCAGCAGCCGTTGCTCAATTTGTTCGGTGTTGCCGCTCAGCAAGGCAATCGACACGTCGGCCGACTGCTCGTGGAAGCGGGCCAGCACGGGTGGAATCACGTACTGCGCAACGGTGCTACTGGCCCCGAGCCGGAG
>CAXUEB010000430.1:0-3790 GCA_964249775.1 uncultured Spirosoma sp. | reverse complement strand
AAGATGGCGTCGGCGGCTTTGGTCGAAATCTGCTGCGAGACGATGCTTTCGAGCAAGGCCAGGTACACATCGTCGTTAGAATCGCCAAAAATTTTCGGCGTGGGCGTTTGCGCGATAATGCGTGCCATACCGGGGTCTTGGGCGAGGTGAATCAGGGCGGGATCGTCGGGTTGCATACGGTATTGTTAAGTCGTAAAGATAACCACCCGCGCCGTTCCACTTTGCAGCCATCCCGAATTCACCGACACTAACGTGGGTCGTCAATCCTTGGCGTATCGACTTCGTAACGTCCGGGCTACGTCGTGGGCCAGTTCGTCACGCATCTCGCGGTAAAACTCCCAGCGGGAAGGCACGAAGATACTCGCCGTTTTTACCGTATGGCCGTTCAGGGCGCGGTCGTCGCCACTGAACGTTTGCCACTCGGTCGCCCAACTCCGGCTTTCCCAAACCCGGTCGTTCCACAATTCCCGGCCGGTTTGGGTGTCAACGGCCCGCATCCCCAGCGTTAGCCCCGCCGAAACTTCTTTCCGGTACGTGGTTAGCGTGCCTTTTACTTTCTCCATAATGTCGACCTTCGTGGAGTCATTAATTTTCTTTTCGCCGACCTTGTATTCCTTGTCGCTGTAAACCGTCGTGCAGGACGACGACGTGCGCTCGTCGTAGGGAGAATAGTCCGTGACCTGCATTTGCACGGCTTGGTGAATCGGATAGCCATCTCCTGCGTTTTCATCGGGCGGGTACAGCCGCACGAACGTCGACGGCGCAGCTTGACGGCCAATCTGCCGAAAAATAAGGCCCTGCAATTCCCGGTTGTCGCCGGCGCTGATTTCCCCCGTTGGGCCGAGCGGTTCCACCACCACGCGTAGAATAGCCAACGGCAAGGCATCTTCGGCTTTGGCGCGAGCCTGCCGGTAGTCGGGCACCCACTCAACGGCTTTGCGGTAGTTTAGATACGCGTCTTTGGCGGCCAGCCGATCGGTTTCACGGTAGACAAACGCCCGCTCGGCAGCTTCGTACCGGTCGACCGCGGCCAATTGTCGGGCTTCCTGCTGTCGGTCTGCATACGAAGTTGGATAAGCCGCCAGCCAATCGGCGCAGGCCGCGCACGGTCCGGCGAATCCACCGATGCGTCGGACCGGCGGGGCGAATCCACGCGGGGCGAATCCACGCCGGGCATCGTCGGTCAAGGTTTGCAACTGCCCGTACTTGGCGTAAACGGCTTCCCAGCGGAACGGCTCGGCGTTGGTGGGTGCCGATAGCTTGCGAATGGCGGCTTGGTGCCCTTCGTAAGCCCGGACAAAAGCTTCTTTCAGCACCAGCGGAGCCAATACGTGACCGCGTTTGCTCAGACCCGGTTTTTGTTGCAGCCGCTGCGAAGCCCGTTTAACGGCCAAATCGAACTTACCCCGTCGGAGGGCGGTATTGCCGCTGCTGCACGCAGTCAACACGGCGGCTGTTGTCAGAGATAGAAGAAACGAGCGGACCATCCGAAAACAAGTCTATGACGGATCGTTTGACAAGGTGCGCTAATCATTGTTTAGCCATAAATACACCTTTCTACGTAACAATATCACGATTAAATTTTACTTTACCAAGCCATACGTGGCTTTGCCGGTAAAGCCAGGCCAGCTATTTTGCCAACCGCCTGACTTGTCCGTACTTCGCACGCGCAAACAAGCTTGGCCAGACCGATGTTGCTTGGCCGGTCGGGTCATTGCGCTTATTGTACGAACTACCGCTACAATTCATGATTTGTCACCGTACCGTTTGGTTGCTGCTAATCGGCAGCCTCTTTGCGGCCTGCGCCGGAGTCCGCTCAACCTCCGACATCACCGCCCTCGACCGCATTTACCGTGTGCGGGCCAACCAGCGGTTGTACATTCTCAACGCGCAGGGTCGGGTGCGGCCCGTTTCGCTGCTGCGCCCGGCCGATGCCGCCCTGTTCCAGCGCGAGGATACGCTGTATGCCGAATTCGCCCCCGCTACGCTACCCCCGGCCGACAACGATCCTCGAACACTCGACCGGTCGGATTCGCTGGCGTTTACGTTTTTCCACCATAATGCCAAGTTAGACAAGCTGGAAGAGAAAAGTCCGTGGTTTTACTACCAGCTTACGACTTTCGACGTAGACTTGTTTACCGTTCCGTTCAAGTACCGCTTTCCGCAACGCAACCGGGCCGGCGAACTGTCGACCAGCGCCAACGTTGGGGTGTATACCGGCGTTCGGTACGATTTGGGGCGCTACCGCAATGTGTACTACCGGCGCGAGCGCCGTTCGGAACTTGAATCGTTTAGCTTCGGTCTGGGCAGCGTCCTGAGCATTGACCCCATAACGGTGAACGAGTTCAACACGGACGGTCGCTTCACGGGCGAATACGACGGCGTTGGCTTAAGTTACGGCCTGGCCGCGCTTGTTGGCTACAAGAGCATCACGGCCGGGCTGACCGTTGCCATTGAAAACTTAGCCGACCGCAACAACCGGCTGTGGGTCTACCGGCAGAAACCCTGGCTGGGTATTTTCGTTGGGATTAACCTAAATTAGTCAGAAGTTTGTCGTTAGCAGTTTGACGTTGGCTGACGCGTGGTTGGTTTCGGGTCAGCCAACGTCAAACGCCCAGTTCTCAACCACTTCTATGCGTAAACGCCGAGTTCGTAATGCTACTAAAGCCCTGGGCACCTCGCCCGGTACGCTGACCTACGTTGGCGTCGAGATTGAACACGCCACCAAAGTGAAACGAATCGAGTACAACGCGACGGACTACCACGTTGACGATTCCAGCCGATTGAGCGCCTGCCGACTGCCCAACACCGAAACGCCCTACGTAAACTGGGTCGATGTAGACGGTATTCACGAACCCAAAGTCGTCGCTACGCTTGGGCAGCAGTATCACCTGCACCCGCTGCTGCTGGAAGACGTGATGAACACCGAGCAAAAGCCCAAAATTGACATCTACGACGATGCAAGCAACGGCCGGCCCACCGGCTCGGCGGGTCCGGGACCGTCCAGTCCGGGACCATCCAGTCCGGGACCGTCCAGTCGGGGACCGGTTGTTTTTGTGACGCTCAAAATGCTGTACCACAACCATCAGCAGCCAGAAATTGACGCCGAACACGTCAGTTTGGTGTTGGGCAAAAACTTCCTGATTTCGTTTCAGGAAGAGCGCACGAAAGACATCTTCGAGCCGGTCATCGAGCGCATCAAGGCGTCGTCGGGCAAAACCCGGCGCAACGGTGCCGATTACCTGCTCTACGCCCTGATGGATATTATCGCCGACAACTACCTGCTCATCGCCGAACAAATCAGCGAACGGATGGACCAACTGGAAGAAGAAATCGTGCAGGAGCGGGCTAACCAGCAGACGCTGGCTCAGCTTTATACGCTCAAGCGCGAACTGGCCAACATCCGGCGGCTGGTGTATCCCCTGCGCGACGTGATTGGTACGTTGCTGCGCGAAGAATCCGACTTGATTCAGCGCGGTACGCTGCCGTTTTTGCGCGATTTGGCCGATCACGTCAATCAGGTCATTGAAACGCTCGATTCGGACCGCGAACTCATCGCCGGGCTGATGGACGTGTATTATTCGATCGTCAGCAACCGCATGAATTCGGTCATGAAAACGCTGACCATCGTGTCGGCCATTTTTATTCCGCTCACCTTTATCGCCGGGGTCTACGGCATGAACTTCGAGAACATGCCCGAACTCCGCACGCAGAACGGCTATTTCTGGACGTTAGCCGTCATGCTCGCCATTGGCGTCGGTGAGGTAGTTTACTTCAAACGCCGGGGCTG
>CAXUEB010000429.1:0-3799 GCA_964249775.1 uncultured Spirosoma sp. | reverse complement strand
GAAGTTAGACGATTTCCGTAATTCGATGAGCTTAAGCGGCCTGGTTGCGCTTGAACTCGACGCGAATTGGCAAAACAAGAAAGAAGCAACCGACAGAGCCATTAAGCAAACGTTCAAGAACTTTCAACCGCTCGAAGAAACGCAGTAACAACGGAGCCACAAACGCAAACGCCCCTGCTTTGTCAAGCAGGGGCGTTTGCGTTTGTGGCTCCGACAAAAGTCGTGACGACGGAGTGCCAGGCCGCCGACGCGGTCGGCGTTATCATTTTGGTTGTTCAGGCTTTTCTTCTCCCGACGAAACCGATTCCGGCGTCGGCTGCGTCTGAGCAATTTCGGCGGGCGTAACCTCGTCGTTCGGTAAGACGGTCACGTCATCGTCGTCGTGCTGTTTCGGGTTTTGATCAGTCTCTTCTGCTTCCAGTAGTTCGGACGTTGGCAGCACCTCGGCCCGCGTCGCATCTGGCCCTGAAACCGGCAGTAAGGCGTCTTCCACGGGCGGCTCGGCGAAGAACCGGCGTTGGAAGAAAAGAATCAGACAGACGCCGATAAAGATGCAGGAGTCCGCAATGTTGAAAATCGGCGTTGAATAATACTGCCCGCCCCAAACCGGCACCCAGTCGGGAATGAAGCCTTCCCAAACGTCTACGAAGATCATATCAATGACCTGCCCGTGGAACCAGGGCGTCGGCGAACCGTAGGGCGCGTTATTCAGAAAAACGCCGTAGAACGTGCTGTCGATAACGTTGCCAACGGCCCCGGCCAAAATCATGGCCATCGCCCACAACAGGCCGTTGGGTGCTCCCCGTTGAGCCAAATGGACTAAATAATAGCCGATACCAACCATCGCAAATAAGCGAAATACGCTCAACAAAAGCTTGCCGTACTCGTAGCCTAATTGCATCCCGAAGGCCATGCCCGGATTCAACACGTAATGCAGCTTGAACCAATCGCCGACGAGTTTAATCTGCCCCGCAAAACCGGGAGCCATGTAGAAGTGCACGGCCAGCTTAACCCCCTGATCGAGGGCAATCAACAACAAGCTAAGCAGAAAAAACGGGAGGGGACTTTTTCGAATCATGGATAAACGGGGGGCAGGCACCGCATCAACGACAAAAGCCGCCAGCCGTGCCCTTAGTGAAAACAGCACGGCGAGCGACTTCTAACCGCCCGCCGTGCCGTACAAAATTTATTTACAGCCTTTTCGGCGCTTCAGCTCGTTGCTGACTAAAGTGAATTCGCGGCTACTTTGCCCGGCGATAGACTTGTTTTCTTCGGCCCGCCGGAACAGATACGGCATCACCGCTTCAACCGGACCGTACGGAACATACTTGGCAACGTTATAACCGGCGTTGGCTAAATTGTACGAGATGTTGTCGCTCATGCCCAGCAACTGCGCAAAATAAATGTGCGGATCATTAGGAGCAATGCCTTGCCGTTCCATCTGTTGCACGCAGTACTGACAACTGTATTCGTTGTGCGTACCCAAACAAATTGACACCACGTCCCGGTTCTCTAAGCAATAGTCGATGGCCGCGTTGAAGTCGCGGTCGGTATCTTCCTTGGTGGCCTGAATCGGGTCCTGATACTCTTCTTCGTGCGCCCGAAGCCGCTCTTTTTCGAGGTACGCGCCCCGGACCAGTTTAACGCCGAGGTAATAGCCTTTCGCGCGGGCCTCTTCGGTATCGCGCCGGAGGTGAGCCAAGCTTTCCCAACGGTACATCTGGTAGGTGTTGTAAACCACCGGCCGCTCATGGTTGTAGCGGTCCATCATCTCGTAGGCGAGCGTGTCGATGGTGTCTTGAATCCAGCTTTCTTCGGCGTCGATAAAAATCCGCACGTTCCGCTCGGCGGCCCGGCGGCAAAGCGCATCGACTCGCTTCAACACGCGATCGAATTCGGCTTTCTGCTCTTTGTTGAGCGAATCGCCAATCTGAACGGCTTCGAGTAATTCCGTTGACGCTAAACCCGTCACCTTAAAAACGGAAAAAGGAATATCCTGCGATTCGCTGGCGCGTTCAATGGTGCGCAAGATTTCGAGGGTCGTCGCGTCGAAGCTCCTCTCGTTTTCTTCCCCCTCCACCGAGTAATCGAGGATGGTACCAACGTGGGCAGTCTGCAAGTGGCGAATGGTCTTTTCGGAGTCGCCAATGCTCTCACCCCCGCAAAACTGGCCGAAAATCGTGTTTTTGATAACGGATTTAACCGGAAGGCGCAGGCGCAGGGCAATCTTTATGAAAAAAGTCCCTAAATTTACCAGCCATCCCTTATTCATCAGGGCAAACAACCAGTAGGTTTTTCGCAGTTTGAAATCCGACTGGGTTGAGAAGGCAATCGAAGTGTCCTCGAAAGAAACCGGCTGAAGGTCCGGTCGGCCGGTCGGAATCGGCGGTACGGTAAAGGGCCGTTGGAGAACCTCGGGCATCGGATTACTTCGGTTCGACATATCAGTGCTCCGTTCTGACGGTGCTACTTCCATAGCGTTAGGTGCGTGTCGGTTAACACGGCCGAAATATAAAACGAAATTTCGGTCAAACGGTTAGACTTACCGGCGCGGCTTGTTTGACAAAGACAAAACAAACGTTTGTTACGGGGAAAATCCGGCTTGTTAACAGGCGTTTTCTCCTACAAATATACCGTAAAAACCAGTCGAAAAGTTCCCTGTCGAGTAGCCGCATTACTCGCTAATTCCGCGTTTGTTATGAAGGTAAATTTAGCCGTAGAGCCGCTTGGATCGTGGATTGAGACCAACGGCAAGCCCCTCATCATTGCCGGCCCGTGCAGCGCCGAAACCGAAGAACAGGTTCTGGAAACCGCCCGCCAGCTCAAAGCGCTGGGGGCCGTTCATGCCCTGCGCGCTGGTGTCTGGAAACCGCGCACCCGGCCGGGTAGTTTTGAAGGCATGGGCGAAACTGCCCTGCCCTGGTTGCAACGGGCCAAAGCCGAAACCGGCCTGCCCATCGCCGTCGAAGTCGCCACGCCCGAACACATTGAGTTAGCTCTCAAGTACAGCATTGACATTCTCTGGGTGGGTGCCCGCACGACCGTTAATCCCTTCAACGTGCAGGAGATTGCCGATGCGTTGCGGGGCGTCGATGTACCGGTGCTCATCAAAAATCCGGTTAACCCCGATTTAGCCTTGTGGGTAGGGGCGTTTGAGCGTATCGCGGGCGCGGGCATTACCAAATTAGCCGCCATTCACCGGGGTTTCTCGACGGGTGAAGTTAGCAAATACCGCAACGTGCCGATGTGGCAGATGGCCATCGAACTCAAGTCGATGTTTCCCAGCCTGCCGCTCATCGGCGACCCCAGCCACATGGCCGGCAAGCGGGTGTACCTGAACGAGCTGGCGCAGATGGCGATGGACCTCAACTACGACGGTCTGATTGTCGAGTCGCACATTGACCCCGACAACGCGTGGAGCGACGCGGCCCAGCAACTAACGCCCCCGGCCTTCGGCGACATGCTCGATCACCTGCAAATTCGGCAGGTCGAATCGCCCAACCGGGAGTTTCAAAGCTACATGGAGCAATCCCGACGGAGCATCGACAACGTCGACCGGCAGTTGGTGGAAATGCTGGCCGCCCGGATGGCCCTCGTGGAGCGCTTGGCCGAGTACAAACGCGACAACAACGTAACGCTGTTTCAGCCCGAACGCTGGAAAGAAATTTTAAAAACCCGCACTGAACTGGGGCAGCGGCTGGGTCTGTACCCCGAACTGGTGGAAGAAATTTATAAGATTATCCACATGGATTCGATTCGGAAGCAGACGGAGGTGATGAACAATCAGGTGGTGTAACGG
>CAXUEB010000428.1:0-3814 GCA_964249775.1 uncultured Spirosoma sp. | reverse complement strand
CGTAATGAATTTAGCGGGTTGCCCGTTAAATAGGTTCATAGGCGTGGTGAATGGAGGTTTATCCGTTACTCCAATGGGAAGGTCAGTAAGTGGGAATTACGTGACCAACTTGCGGAGTTTTTGGTAAAAATAGTTTTATAAAGTTTTGAATATTGTTGTTTAGGTAACAAAATGTAAAAATTATGCCAGATAGATAAATTAGTTAATTTTTCTACTGATTAGATTAGATTAGATGAACTTTCCGTTAACAAGGGGTCGACAAGCATATAGTAGAGTTAATCGCTAAATCACACGTAAGTAAAACAGGATAAGTACTTTTGTAGAAATAAGTCTACACAACAATCTGGCTAATCTATACACATGAATAAGGTTTCGCTTTCATCGGCCGCTTTGCTCTCGCTTTTCGCCGTAGCGGCTTGTAGTACCGAGACGAGTCCTGAACTGGGTCAAGCGGAGGTCGTATTAACAGACTATTCTGTTAATCCGTCTTTGGTTAGAACATTGCCGGGTTTTGAAGGCTTGCAGGTCAATACGCTTATCAGCTCCGACGACCAGTTGGAGCAGTCGCCTAAGTTCGTCTTTGGGGCGCAACCCGACGGGGCCGGTTTGATTAAGAATCCAAACGGCGACGGCTACATCCTAATTGACAACCACGAGATTTTATTCTCAGTCTCGCGAGTCTATCTCGACAAGACGTTGAAGCCGGTGAAGGGCGAATACATCGTTGATGCTGAAGGTGGTCAGATGCGGCTATGTTCAGCTACAATGGCTACGCCTGAAGAACATGGTTTCGGGCCGGTGTTTCTTACTGCGGGTGAAACCAACACCGAGTCGATGGTACACGCCGTTGATCCGATTGGTACGGCCGATGCTAAGCGGAAGGACCGCGTGTTGCCCGCCTTGGGCAAGGCCAACATGGAAAACGCCGTGCCGCTGCCAAAGGATGCGTTTGCTGGCAAGACGGTTATCATCATCGGCGAAGATGCCGGCGACGGTCAATTGTTGGCATACGTATCAAACACGGTGGGCGATTTGCAGAATGGAAAGCTGTACTTCCTGCGCACGAAGAATCAGGACCCCGTTGAAACAAACATGAAGGTAGGTCAAACTTACGACGTGGAGTTTGTCGAAGTTGATAACGTAAAGACATCGACGGGTGTGCAGATTGCTGCCCAGTCGGTTGAAAAGAAAGCCATTCAGTTTGCCCGCGTGGAAGACGTTGACTACCGCAAAGGAAGCGCAGCCGCTGGTCGCGAAATTTACTTCACGGCAACGGGTATAGCCGTTGCGGCCAAAGACCCGGTTCCGGGCAAGACCATGTGGGGCCGCGTTTACAAACTCGTTTTAGACGCCAGTAACGCGCTGGTGGGCAAACTGACGCCGGTTATTGACGGCGAAGTTGATCCGGGCAACAGCATTGTGAACCCCGATAACATTTGCGTGACCGACAATTTTGTGTACATTCAGGAAGACGGCGACTCGTTTTACATCAACAATAAACACGACGGACGCATCTGGCAGTACAGCATCGCCACGGGTCAGAATAAGCCGATGCTGGAGATGAATCACCGCCGGGACGACGCTGCGTTTAACGCGAAGTACAACCCTGCTAACGACAAGCGACTCAGTTCCTGGGAGTACGGTGCTATGTATGACATTTCTAAAACGATTGGTGTTCCCAACACGTTCTTGGTTAACATTCATCCGCACACATGGCGGGATGATAAATACAAAAACGCGGATGGCAGCGGTCTGACGACGAACACGGAAGGTGGTCAGGTAGTAATCGTTCGTGGCGTTGCGAAGTAAGCCAGTTACTGAGTACGTATAACCCTCTGCTCTACGGGGCGGAGGGTTATTTTCTAATGAACAAATTTGTTCATCGGCTCAGCGCCGACTGATTTATGCAACAGCCAACAAAGTATTTACTGTGGTTCTTGCTCACAACGGCAGGCATTGTGGGGTTGCTTAGCACGGTGACGCGCTGGCAGGAGCGCGTCACCGTTTTACCGACTCAACAAACGCATGCCCGTTTTTTGAACGATCTGGCCGCGCTTGATACGCTTACGAACCGCCAACTGTTGCCTTTAACGCAGCGCAGTGCAAACCTCGACTCGTTACGGGCGGCCTTTCTCGCCTGCCGCATGGCCTACAAACGCATCGAACCATTTACCGAATACTACTTCGCAACCACAGCCCGCTTGGTGAATGGACCGCCGTTGCCCGAAATTGAGGTTGAAGAAAATAAAGAGTACGAACCAGGTGGTTTACAAGTCGTCGAAGAAATGCTGTATCCGGCCTTCGATACGAGTGGGCGTGCTGAATTGGTACGGCACGTGTTAAAACTGCGCCAGAACCTGCGCAACATCCGCATCAACTGGCTGGCCACCGAGCTTACCGACGCACACGTATTCGACGCGCTCCGGCTCCAACTCTTTCGACTCCAAGTACTGGGATTGAGCGGCTTTGATACGCCCTTGTGTCGCACGGCCCTGCCTGAGATGGCTACGTCGCTGGCCAGCATCCAAGGTTATCTGACGCTTTACGCGTCGGACACGCCCAGCTTTACGGCTCTGCGCACTCAATTGACGACCGCCCGGACTTATCTTCAACAACACACGGATTTCGACGCCTTCGACCGGGCGCACTACCTGACAACCTACGCCAATCCGCTCAGTCGAACGTTACTAACGTATGGGCGGGCGCGGGGCATCGAGCCGTTTAGCGAGCGTCGATTGCTGCGAACGACGGCCCCGACGCTGTTCGACGCCGACGCCTTCGACGCCGATGCCTTGGCTCCTACGGTCGATTCGCGGAAGAACCCGGCCAAGGTTGCGTTGGGCGAACGCCTGTTCTACGACCCCATTCTGTCGGCTAACAACCAACGGTCGTGTGCCGGTTGCCACCAGCCCGAAAAGGCCTTTACGGACGGTTTAGTTAAAAATAAAACACTTACTGGGCAAGGATTAATCGGCCGGAATACGCCGACGTTACTTAACGCGGCCTTGCAGATGGGGCAGTTCTACGATATGCGCGCGCCTTCGCTCGAAAGTCAGTCGTTTGATGTTGTCCACAACGTGTCCGAAATGCACGGGTCGATGGACGAAGCCGCTCGGAAATTGCAGCGCAGCGCCGAGTACGTTGCTTTGTTCAAAAAAGCGTTTCCCCAGAACGGGGGTAAGATCGAGTCGGCACATATCCAAAACGCCCTTGCCAGTTACGAACGAACGCTGACCTCGTTTAATTCGCGCTTTGACCAGTACATGAGGGGTAACAAGACGGCGCTGTCGGCCGAAGAAGTGCACGGGTTGAACCTGTTCATGGGCAAGGCGAAGTGTGGCATTTGCCATTTTATGCCGCTGTTCAACGGGACCGTACCGCCCAGCTACAACGATACCGAATCGGAGGTGATTGGTACGCCCGTTACGGCCGAGGGTAAGCGAATTGATCCAGACCTGGGCCGTTACGTCCACACGAAACTGGACCCGCTCAAGTACGCCTTCAAAACGCCTACCGTGCGAAACGTGGCCCAAACCGCGCCCTACATGCACAATGGCGTATACCAAACGTTGGATCAAGTTGTCGGTTTTTACAACCGGGGTGGAGGCAATGGCCTCGGCTTCAACCTGCCGAACCAGACTTTACCCGAAGATAAACTGAACCTGACGAAGACGGAACAACAGGCGTTGGTGGCATTTATGAAAGCGTTGTAAAACTTGCCACAAGGCGTAAGGGAACTTAGAATACCAATGAGTCGGGAGACCAATCTTCCAAGGCGGACCGCTATTCCAGCCCTTCGCGAATCTGCTCCAGA
>CAXUEB010000427.1:0-3817 GCA_964249775.1 uncultured Spirosoma sp. | reverse complement strand
CGCCCCCCCCCCCCCCCGCCCCCCCCAACGACAATCCCCAGGCTCATCTTGATGACCGATGAGAAAAACGGCAGTTCGGTGGCTATTGGCCGTCGGTTGCCTGTGGTTGACCGTACCAACACAGGCGCAGGAACGTGGGCGATTCAAGAACAACGTAAAGATTACGCCCAAGACGCAGAACAAACCTAACCCACCGGCTTCGGAGCTGGAAAAGGAACTGAACGGGGCCGATCAATTAGAAACTTCGCAACTGCGCTTCAACAACCAGTTTGAGCCGAAGAAAGAACTCCACCCGGTCGTCAGCGAAGACACGAGTTTAATCAATCAGGGCGAAACGAGCGTTGTCGAAATCATCGACTCAATGCTGATTGGCAACGAATGGGTGAAAATTGCGGACTACTACGCCGTTTGGGATTCGCGCCAGATTGACCCGTACAACATCAACCCCCTGGAGTTTAACGAAGCCATTGACCTTAAACTCTACGACCCACCGGCCAACCGCTTCTGGTCGGCTCCCCTGAACGAAGGGAAACTAACCTCAAATTTTGGCTACCGCTGGGGCCGCTGGCACACCGGCGCGGACCTCGATCTGGAAACCGGCGATCCAGTCTACGCAGCTTTTGACGGCATTGTGCGGGTGGTGGGTTGGAACGGCAACGGCTACGGGCGTTACGTACTGGTGCGGCACTACAACGGTTTGGAAACGCTCTACGGCCACCTCTCGAAGCAAACCGTCGAAACTGGTCAGCTCGTTAAAGCGGGCGATCAACTGGGGCTGGGCGGCAACACCGGCCGCTCCTACGGCGCACACCTGCACTTCGAGACGCGCTACGAAGGCAACCCCTTCAGTCCACTTACTATTTATTCGTTTCCGGCCAATACCATTAACTCCGATCATTTTCTGTTGACGGCTTCGGTCTGGGATTACCTGCGGGGCGGGCGTTCGGCTTCGTCGTCGGAGGGTAGCAGTAGCCGTCCCCATTTTAAGCGGACGGTCTTGCACCGCGTCCGGTCGGGTGAAACGCTCAGTTCGATTGCCAGCCGCTACGGCATGTCGGTAACGGCTTTGCGCCGTAAAAACCACATGTCCAGCTCGCGGCTGCGGCCGGGGCAGAAACTGCGGGTGAATTAAACGTCTTCAAGAAGGCAAACGACACAACCCCGACCACGAAGGTCGGGGTTGTGTCGTTTAACACCTTACCGGCGCAGTACGACTTTGCCGCTGGTTTGTTTGCCGTCGCGCGACACGTTCAGCAGGTAAGCGCCGTCGGATAAGGGCAAGGCTACCCGCAGGCGGTTCCAGCCCGCGTTTAGGTTCGGCCGCAGCGTCTGCACAACCTCGCCCGATAGGTTAGTTACCTGCACCGTGCCCAACTGGGGTTGGTCGGCGTAAACTTCCACGTGCACGTTGCCGTCTGACGGATTCGGAAACAGCCGAATCGCGTTGCGGTCGCTTTCGGCGTTTGGTTCGGCGAGCGGGGCCGCCGTTCGCCCCCCGGATGCGGTGCTGAACACTACATCGCGGAAGTAGTGGGCGTTCTGGTAGGTTTGGAGCGGAAAGGTGCCCGCGTCGCCGTAGACGCCGTTACGCCCGTCGGCCACACTGCTCAGTACGCCGTTCTGCACGGGGCTGTTCAGGCCGCCCACCGTCGCGACGTAGTGGGTGTTGGCGTTCACCGAAACGACGTAAGTGGTGTTAGGCAGAATCGACACCGGCGTTGCAAGCGTAGCCTGCTGCCAACCGCCCGCGGTTTCGTTCGCGAATTCAACCGATCCCAGCAGCGTACCGCAGATCGACCATAACCGCCCGGTGTGACTGCCGGTTTCCGATGGAGCCTTGTAGTAACGCAAGGCAACAATCTGCCCTGCCTGACTGCTTTGAAACTTCAAACCCAGTTCGTAAGACCGATTCTCGGTAAAATCACCGACGGTGGGCGTCTGCGTGGCGAACAGCGACTGCCCGCTGACCGGCATTGATCCAGCCGCTACGGTGATGTTGACGGGCGTCGATTGGGCCGAACCGCCTTCGCGTCCTTGAAAGGCCAGGGCTTTCAGCGTGTACGTGCCGGCCGGTACGTTCGCCCAAACGTAGCTGTAGGGAGCCGTGTTGTCGGAGCCGAGTACGGTGCTGCCCTGGTAGAAATCAACCCGCGTGATGCTGGCTCCGGCCGAGGCCGTGGCTTCGGCGGTGAGGGTCAGGCTACTGCCGGTGGTGACCCGGGCGTTGTCGGACGGGGACGTTAGTCGCACGACCGGCGGCTCACCGGCGCAGGGCGTCGTTTCGCCCCGAATGCCGTCGATGTCGGCAATGACCCGGCCCAGACACCGCCAGACCGTTTGGATTCGGTCGCGGTTACCGACGCGGGTAAGCAAATCCTTGGCAATGCCCCGCAGCCGGCACAACTCGTTCTTGTAATTAAGCAGGGCGTTGCCTTTGAGGTAGTCCGTCAGGTAAACGGGCGGCCCGACGCTACTGCTGACTAACGGCTCCAGGTCGAGAATGTCGGGCGTGCCAGGGTTGTTATAATACGCGTCTTCGGCTCCGACGAACAGGTTAACGAGTTGCGTAGCCGCGGCCTCGTCGGCCGGCGCGTAGATGTCCCGTAAAATTGCTTTCAACTTTGGTTCCCACGGGGCTGATGGGTCATTTTCAACGGCCGCGGCCAGCTTGATTGTCACTTCGTCGCCGGGATTAGCCAGAATGTGCATAAAGTTTTCGACGGCCCGACCGCCGTCGGCAAACAGTTCCTGGAGCTTCGTCGCCACCCGTTTAGGCTTGGGCAGAAACCAGCGCTCACGGTCCCAGTGCAACGGAGGGTCGTGGAAGGGCAAACCCAGACTGCCGTAGTAGCAGGGCTGAATGGCCGCGACCACGGCCCGCCGGTGCTCGCGGCCGGTCCACAGGGTTGAATTGTTGAAGTCGATCAGGTAATCAGCGTGGGCGGTCATGCGCTTGATGGCCGGAATGTCGGCCGGGTTGCTCAGATTCTGACCGTAGGTGTTGATGCCCACGATCTTACCAGGATACGTTTGTTTGATGTAGGTCGCCACCCGGTCGTTGAGCAGGGCGTGGTACTCGGCGTCGTTGAGCGGGGCTAAGCCGGAACAGTCGGTACAGCGGCCCTGATCGCCACTCTGCATGGTGACGCCGTCGATTGGAAACGAGAAGATGTAGTCGATAACCCGCTTCTGAAACTGCCACGCCCGCTCCGACCCCGGACACAGCACCTGCGGGTTGCTCGGACAGCCGACGTCGGGGTTGGCGGCAATGATGTCTTCAAACCCCCAGCTATAGACGCCCACACCGGCGAGGACCTTGATACCCTTGGCGTGCGCCCGGTCGATGAGGTCGCGCACCTGCTGGGCGCGGGCTTGGTCGATGGTTTGCTCGATGTTGACCGCCCACCGCCGGGTGGCAAAAAAGCCCCAGATGGCCACTTCGTTGAGGCCGGTGGCCCGCATCATATCGTAGGATTGCTCGGAATCGCGCACGAGTGGGTCGTCGATGACGATGGACGGCCATTCGTCGTTGGGCCGGGGTTCGGTAGCCAAGTCGCGAATCCAGCCTAAGTAGCCCTTATGCACGAACGCCGTGGGTAGCTGCGGACTCGTGGGACAGTCGTAAGCGGCACTCGCCACAAACTGCACGTCGCGGAAGTAATGACTGTTCTGGTACGAACTGGTTGGAAAGGTGCCCGCGTCGCCGTAGACGCCGTTCTGCCCGTCGGCGACCGCACCAATCGAGCAGTTTGTGATTGGATTGGCCAGCCCGCCGTTCGTAAACGCGTAGTGGGTGTTGGCGTTCACCGACACGATG
>CAXUEB010000426.1:0-3864 GCA_964249775.1 uncultured Spirosoma sp. | reverse complement strand
GGCCCCATTCTGGAAGATCATCTGCATTCGGGCATTGGGATGCACCGCATTCCAATCACACACGGCATGACCATTGCCGAGTTTGCCCAGATGATCAACGGCGAAGGCTGGCTGCCCAACAAAGCCCAATGCAAACTGCGGATTGTCAAAGTCGCCAACTACACCCATACCACGCCCTACACGTTGCCCGTGCCGCCGTCGCCCAACCTCAACACCCAGCAGTCGGTACTGCTGTACCCGAGCATCTGTTGGTTCGAGGGTACGATTATTAGTCAGGGGCGCGGCACGTACATGCCGTTTACGGTGCTGGGTGCCCCGGCTCTCAAAGGTCAGTACGCGTTTTCGTTCCGGCCCGTTAGCCTCAAAGGCATGAGCGAAACGCCCCTTCACCAGGACGCGGACTGCTACGGGCTGGACCTACGCCAGTACGACGGAACGAAGCTGCGCAAGTCCGGCCGGCTTAACCTAAGCTGGCTGATGGAGCTTTACCAGGCGTATCCCGACAAGGAACGCTTCTTTGATTTCACCCAAAGCAAGCAGATGGGCAACTTCGATAAACTGGCCGGCACGGAAAACCTCAAAAAGCAAATTATCGCCGGCGCGTCCGAAGCCGATATTCGCCGGAGTTGGGAACCGGGGCTGTCGGCGTTTAAAACAATCCGTAAAAAGTATCTGCTGTACCCATAACATGAATTTCAAGGCACTGCAATCAGGGCCGATTACCCTCTACCTCATCAACGAAGACAACCTCGCCGAGGTCCGTTCGCGTTTCGAGGGGTTCGCTGATTCGGAAGAAATGCTTGCGGAAATCGACGAGAACTACCGGCCGCAGTACGACGAACAGGGTCGGCAAATTCAGTACGGTTTTTACACTACCCTGAACGACGAGTTAGCCGGCTTGAGCCTGCTTAGCGTCGACAGTTGGAAGGAACGGAAAGGCGCGACGGGAGCCGATACGCTTGGGCACATGCGCGGGCGGGGCGTAGCGCCCGGTAGTAAACCCCACCTGTTTTATTTAGCGTTTGAACTGCTGGGCTTGAACCGGGTCGAAACGGGCTGCTTAGTTTCTAACATTGCTTCGAAGCGGTCGATTGAAAAAACGCCGGGGTTTCAGTTCGAGGGTGTCATGCGCGAATCGGGCCTGAACGAGCGGGGCGAATTTGAGGACGAATACCTCTATGCCATTCTGCGCCGGGACTGGCTCCGACGCTATGATAAGACGCAGGTCACCGTGATTGGGTAACTGGGTAAGTAGTCGATGTGCAGATACTTCCAACCAATTACCCAGTTACTGAACTACCGGCAGCATCTCAGTTTGGAAATTCTGAATTGAACTACCTCTGTCCTATGTAAGTCACTCGACTGTAGCTTCTATTCGAGCAAACGATCTTTGTCTTAGCCGGGATGATTCGTAACGAGTATGTCAGTTTAATGCCTAACGAACTGTTTGGCGCGCTTGCTTGGTATTTTATCACTTGGGTACGTGATGAAATCCGTGGAAACTCAAACGGTGAAAACAATAAAAACATGAACGGAAACACAAACAACAACGGCTTCTACATACTGGTAGGAGGACTAATTGCAGTAGCTACATTATTGATTAATTAAGAAGAAGGCTGCAGTTAGTCCAGAATTCTCCCAACCGCTACTCCTTGATTAATAACAATTGAACAAAACGCTCAAGACGTACCCGCTTGAGCGTTTTTACGTTTAGAGAGTTACTGCCTGTAAAGAGGTACCGAATCACCCAATCAACGTTAATCCTGCAATCAATTTCAAGCGTAGCCGCAAAGTCTATTTACGTCGGCACAATCCGGCCGCTGCTCGACACTCTACCGCCCGGCTGCAACGGCAACCTTCCTTCTGACGTATTGTAAGTAGGTAATTCAACAAAATTGACCTGCTGAACGAGATGAATCAATACGTGATAAACAACCCCCGCCGGGTTAATAACCCGACCCGCCAGTTTGGTGGACGGTCCGCCCTATACAGCTTACTGATCGGCTTTTCGTTACTCCTATCGGCCTGCAACCGCGAAGCCGACGACGCCGTGACGCCCCAACCGACGACCAATGAACACGGGTTGGTGAACCGGTGGATCTTGGAAAATATGCAGGAGTTGTACTACTGGAACGACAAGTTGCCGACCAATCCCGACACCACGCTCGCGCCCGACGCGTTCTTTGAATCGCTGCTGTACACCTACGATGCAACGACCAACCCCAACGGCGACCGCTTCTCCTGGATTGAAGAAAGCGCCGACGAACTGGAAGCCAGCCTGAACGGCGAATCGACCACGACGGGCATGGAATACGGTTTGTTTCTGCGCTCGGCCGGCTCCGACGCAATTATCGCCCAGGTCTTCTACGTCCTGCCCGGCTCCCCCGCCGAGCGGGCGGGCATCAAGCGGGGCGACATCATCAGTCGGGTAAACGGGCAGTTGCTCAACCGCGCCAACTACGCCAGCCTGCTATTCAGCGGCACGACGTTTGCGTTTGGCCTGGCAAGCGTCAGCGGCAGTACGGTAGTTGATACCGACGTGACCAAGACCGTAACGGCGACGGTGTTTCAGGCGAACCCAATTTTCTTGGATTCGGTCTACACGGTAGGCACGAAGCGGGTGGGTTATTTAGTTTACAACCAGTTCGTACCGGGAGCCAACGGCAGCGAAGCCGACGAGTACGACGCCGAGTTGGACGCCATCTTCGGCCGCTTCAAGGCGCAGGGCGTTAACGAACTGGTGCTGGATTTGCGCTACAACCCCGGCGGCTACACTTCCTCGTCGACCAACTTAGCCAGCCTGATCGGGAAAGGCGTTAGTTCGAGCCAGGTGTTTTTCCGCGAAGAATGGAACGCCACCATTACGCCCTACCTCCGGCGTCAGTACGGCAACAGCTTTTTCGTAGAGAACTTCAAGGCCAAAGCGCAAAACATTGGTAGTAACCTTTCCCGTGTGTTCGTCCTGACGACCGACTACACGGCTTCGGCCAGCGAACTTATTATCAACGGTTTGCGGCCGTACATGACCGTGATGACCATCGGCACGACGACCTACGGCAAAAACGTCGGCTCCATCACGATCACCGACGACACGGGCCAAATCAAATGGGGGATGCAGCCGATTGTGTTTAAAACCTACAACAGCGCCGGGCAGTCGGACTACGCGGCTGGTTTCGTCCCGAACGTCGAAGTCGAGGAACCGCTCAGCCTCCGGCCCTTGGGCGACACCAACGAGGCCCTGCTGAACGAAGCGTTGGCCCATATTTCGGGAGCCACCAGCGGCCGGCGGGCAGCTACCGTGGGCAACACCTTACCGGCGCTGGGTTCGTCGATTCAGCGCAAGGCTGGCGGTGGGTGGATGGTGAAAGCCTTAAAACCGCTCAATCTGTAAGCGGTGCATCCACCGACCACGGCTAAACGTAATACCTGTTATGTGTACAACCCGGTGCACCGGTCGGCCTCTCTGGCTGGCCGGTGCCTTTTTTTGCGGCTGAACGAAATTAGATGACCTGAATACTGCTGGTCATCAGCGGTTGTGACAATCGACAGCCGTTTTTAAGTCCTGATTCCAAAGCCCACCGCCGACAAGATTGACAACGGCGTGGAGCGGTCTAACAAGAACCGGTAGGCACAGCCCATAAACCGATGTTTTAGGAACACGGAGACGAAAGCAACCAAATCTTGACGCGCGTTTACTAACATTACAAAACAAAGTCGTGTATTTTCTTTATTATAGCTCCAAAATCAAATCTTATCTCATGAACAAATTATTTCTTTGCTTTTCCCTCATAGGCTGTTTTACCCCCCCATCAGCCCAAACCCCCAAAACACCCCCCACGGCGCAGGCAACAACCAAAGCCCCCG
>CAXUEB010000425.1:0-3886 GCA_964249775.1 uncultured Spirosoma sp. | reverse complement strand
AACACGGCGGTTTTCTGCTCGAATAAATCGATAAAATGGAGCAGTTCAGGGGTCGTTTTGGCGTAGCCGCCGAAGTGATACGCCGTTTCTAACCGGCACCTGACTGGTTGGGACAGTTGAAAGTCGGCCGCTTTCAAGGCCAGGAAACCTAATAGGGTGGTTTGGGGCGGGGCCGTTTGGGCCAGTCCCATCACCGTACCGCCCGTTCCGACGGAGCAACAAACCAAATCAGGCGCGTGCCCCAACTGTTCGATGATCTCCGGCATAATTTCGGCAGTGCCGCGAATGGCCAGTTCGTTGGTGCCGCCTTCGGTAATGATGTAACAGGGGCCAGCCTGGTCGATTAATCGAGTCAGAAATTCCGGGTCGTCTTTGCGCCGGTAATCAGCCCGGCTCACGAACTGCAGCCGCATTCCCTGCGATTGGCAGAACGTCAGCGTCGAATTCAACGGGGCGCTGGCCAGTTCCTCACCCCGCACCACGCCAATGGTGCTGAAGCCGAAAACCTGACCGGCTGCGGCCGTCGCATACAGATGATTGGAATACGCTCCTCCGAAGGTCAGTACCGTGCGATGTCCCTGCTTCCGGGCCGCCAGCAGGTTGTATTTGAGCTTGCGCCATTTGTTGCCCGACACCAGCGGGTGCAGCAAGTCATCGCGTTTCAGATACAAACGAATCGGAACGTTTACGGGGAACGGATCGGGGAGAAACTGAACCGGCGACTGAGCCGCAAACTGGGCCAATTGCTGCGTTATGTCGGGCATGTGTTATCTTCGTGACTTGGTTGACGGCTTAAATCTGCGTTAATCAGCCCAATACGTGACCGACGAACGCGACGAAATTTTAGAGGAAGACGACGAATTATACGAACACCACCGCATTGTGGTCGATAAAGGGCAAAGCCCGCTGCGGATCGACCGGTTTCTGATGGACCGGCTGCAAAACGCCACGCGCACCAAAATTCAGGCTGGTATCGAATCGGAGTCGGTGCGGGTGAATGACAACCCCACCAAAGCCAGCTATAAAATCAGGCCGCTGGACGTGATTACGGTGTCGCTGCCGCACCCGCCCCGCGACACCGACATTAAGCCCGAAAACATTCCGCTCGACATTGTTTTTGAAGACGCCGATCTGCTCGTGCTCAACAAACCGCCCGGCATGGTCGTTCACCCCGCCCACGGCAACTGGGACGGTACGCTGCTCAACGCGCTGGTGTATCACTTTCAAAACCTGCCCACGGGCCGCAACGGCGAAGCGCGACCCGGCCTGGTTCACCGGATTGACAAAGACACGTCGGGGCTGATGGTGATTGCCAAGACCGAGTTCGCCATGACGCACCTGGCCCGGCAGTTTTTCGACCACACCATCGAGCGAACGTATAATGCACTCGTGTGGGGCGTTCCCGAACCGGCCGACGGCACAATAACGGGTTACATTGGCCGGGCGTTGAAAGACCGGAAAGTGCAGGCCATCTACGACGACGAAGCCAAGGGCAAATGGGCCATTACGCACTACAAAACGCTGGAACCCATGCGCTACGTGTCGCTGGTGCAGTGCAACTTAGAAACCGGCCGGACCCACCAGATTCGGGCGCATTTCAAACACATCGGCCACCCGCTCTTTAACGATGCCATGTACGGCGGTGACCGCATCGTGCGCGGCATGCCCAACGGCACTTACAAAACATTCGTCGAAAACGCTTTCAAACTCATTCCCCGGCAGGCGCTGCACGCCAAATCGCTGGGTTTCACGCACCCCCGCTCCCGCGAGTGGCTCCAGTTTGAGCAGCCCCTGCCGGATGACTTTCGGGCCGCCCTGGCCAAATGGCAGAAATTAATTAACAATGGATAGTGTATAATTGCCTCCCGACTTCTTCCTCATTGTTCATTCTTCATTAGTCATTATCCATTTAAAGAAATGATCTCTATCCGCCCCGGTGCCCGCACCGACATTCCGCAAGCTTTTGATTTAGTGACTGAACTGGCCGTTTACGAGAAAGCGGCCGATCAGGTTTCCAACACTGCCGATCAGATGGCCGAGGATGGTTTCGGCCCAAATCCAATCTTCGGGATGCTCGTCGCCGAAGACTCTGACGGGCAGAAAATAGTCGGCATGGCGTTGTACTACTTTCGGTACTCAACCTGGAAAGGTAAGCGGCTGTATCTCGAAGATATTGTCGTGACGGAAGCGTTTCGGGGCTACGGCATCGGCAAACTGCTGCTGGACGCGACCATCGACATGGCTAAAGAAACGGGGTGCACGGGCATGATGTGGCAGGTACTGGACTGGAACGAACCGGCCATCGGCTTTTATCAGCAGTTCGGCACCCGCTTCGACAACGGCTGGACGAACTGTCACCTGGATTTTTAACCACCCTGATCGCTTATCTTTGCGCTTCCTGGACTTTGTAATTGAGCATGACGGATCGTCAACGTAGAGCCTTACGCATCACCGGCTGGGCCGTGTTAACCTTTTTTATCATCGCGGCCATCGGTGGCAGCTATGCTTATTCCAAACGCGAAAGTCTGCTGAAAACCGCGCTGGATCGGGCCGTTCGCAAAGCAAAACGCGACTATAATCTCGACGTCCGCATTGGCTCAGCACGCTTCACCGGTATTAACTCAATTGCCTTTACCAACGTTTCGGTGGTTCCTCAAAATCGGGACAGCTTAGCCCGCATTGAGCGCGTGGAAGTTGGTGTCCGGTTCTGGCCACTCTTAGCTGGTCAGATTGCCCTGTCGGGGATGAGGCTGGAAAACGGATTGGTACAGGTCGTCCGGCGCGACTCGCTGACGAACATCGACTTTCTGATCCGCCGAAAAGCCCGCGATTCAACCCGCACCGCCGACCAGCCCGTCGAAACGACCCGCCGGGCCAACCTCGCCAACGTAGCCGAAAACCTGATCGATAACATCCTGTCAAAAATTCCCGACGATCTCAACGTCAAGAATTTAGAGTTTAAGGGCGTGGATAATAACGATACGATTAGTCTGCTGACGCAAACGGCTTACATCAACGACGAAGCCGTGACGTCGACGCTTAAACTCAACGGCAACGAAGCCACCTGGCACATTGCGGGTACGGCCGACCCCGCCG
The DNA here is from genome assembly GCA_964249775.1 of uncultured Spirosoma sp. Lineage (GTDB taxonomy): Bacteria > Bacteroidota > Bacteroidia > Cytophagales > Spirosomataceae > Spirosoma. Next base: position 790 of record CAXUEB010000425.1, on the reverse strand, counting down.
ACCGCGAGTATGATCTGGCATTCTACGCCGATGGGGAGGATGGTCGGCCCAAACCCCTTGAACTAAAGTACATTCAACGCAAATTTGACCTCAAACTACAGGCCGACACAATTCGGGTCGAACTGCGCGACGTAGATCGCGACGGGGGCGAATTCCGGCTCGAAAGTGCTGGATCGGTCCGTAACCTGCGGATCTATCACCACGCCATTGCCCGCACCGACGTGCTGGTGCCCACGGCGTCTATGGAAGCGAACGTATTTGTGGGCGAGAACTACGTGGGCGTCGACAGTTCCTCGACGCTGCACCTGGGGACGGTAAGTGCCCGGCCGTTCGTTAAATACACACTCGCTGGAGCTAACCCGACCGACGAAGAACGAGCGAAACAACCGGGTAAAATCTACGAACTACAGCTCCATACGGATCAACTCGACGCGCAGGCCCTATTTAATTCGTTTCCGCAGGGCCTGTTCGAGTCGCTCGAAGGCATGAAGGTGACGGGTAAACTTAAGTACGATCTAACTCCAGTCTTACGCAGGACGGCTTCCGGATTATGAAAATGGGCCACACGGATTTTGGGTCGATTAACCGGCCGTTCGTCTACACGCCTTATGAAAAAGGAAAGCCCGTCCGGTCGATCATCGTTGGCCCCCAGAATCCCGACTTCACGCCCCTGAACCAGATCTCACCCGATTTGCGCAACGCCCTGCTGACGTCAGAGGATTACACATTTTTTACCCATAAAGGGTTCAACGAGAAAGCCTTCCGGGTGTCGATAGCCACAAACTTCAAG
>CAXUEB010000424.1:3409-3902 GCA_964249775.1 uncultured Spirosoma sp. | reverse complement strand
CAAACAGGGCCGCCCCCCCGCCAATGCCCGTTATCAGGACTTTCTCGGGAGCCGGGTTGCCGAACGTATGCAGACCCGCCCGCGTCATGAGTGCCCGCCAGGCGGTCAAACCGGCCAGGGGAAGCGCAGCCGCCTGCTCGGGCAAAAGGTGAGCGGGTTGGTGGTGAATGTTTTTTACGTTAACGGCAATGTATTCCGCGAACGTACCATCGTCGGGCATGCCCAGGATGCGGAAGTCCGAACCGTAAAATTTAGGATTGTAGCCCCAGTTCAGCGCGCAATTGATGATAACCGCCTGCCCGCGCCAAACGGGATCGACGCCCTCGCCTACTTCAGCGACGATACCCGCGCCATCGGACCCCAGAATGACCGGCAATTTTATGCCGGGATACAGGCCTTTCTGAATAAACACGTCGCGGTGGTTAAGAGCCGCGGCTCGCAGTTGGATCAGCACTTCACCTGGTCCGGCGGTAGGCATCGGCGCGTCAACATA
>CAXUEB010000424.1:1922-3399 GCA_964249775.1 uncultured Spirosoma sp. | reverse complement strand
GTTCATGACGCGTATATTTGCGTAAAAGACAGGCTGATGATTCGATTTTTCAACGAGGATGTTACCGAAAAACTACCCCAAAAACCGGTAGTCCGGCAGTGGCTTAAACAGCAGGCCGAACGCGAAGGTTACGCCGTTGGCGACTTAAACTATATCTTCTGCTCCGACGAATACGTTCTGCAAGTCAACCGCGATTACCTCCAGCACGATTACTACACCGACATCATTACGTTCGACCAAAGCGAAGACGAAGGTAAAATCGAAGGCGATATTTTTATTAGCGTTGAGCGCGTGGCCGACAACGCCGGTCAGTTGGGTGTTCCGACCGAGCAGGAGATGCGCCGGGTACTGGCTCACGGGCTGCTGCACCTGTGCGGTTACGGCGACAAAACCGATGAAGAGGTCAAACTAATGCGGGCCAAAGAAGAGGAGTGGATGAGGGCTTGGAAACCGTAGCGTTTACGGCCTTAACCGGCCGTCAGGCCGCCGTCCATCTGCAACGCCTGACCCGTGTAGAACGCGTTTTCGTCGGCGCAGAGCCACAGAATGGCTTGGGCAATTTCTTCCGGCTGACCGAAGCGTCCGAGGGGAATCAGTTTACGCATCCGTTCTTCCATGCCGGGCGCGGTGCTGATAAGCTCATCCACCATCGCCGAGTGCGTATAAACCGGGCAGATGGCGTTAATGCGAATGTTTTGTTTTACGTATTCTAAGGCGGCCGTTTTGGTCAGGCCGATAACCGCGTGTTTGGATGCGCTGTAGGGCGCGCCCATCGGCATGCCCCGGACGCCCGCAATGCTCGATACGTTGACAATCTTGCCCCGGACTGAATGGTCGCCCGGATCATCCTGCGCCAGCATCTGCCGAATCTGCGCCTGCATTCCGTAAAACACGCCCCCGACGTTGACGGCCATGATCTGGTCGAAATCCGCCCGCGTCTGATCCGTCAGCCGACCAAACTTGCCGCCGATGCCCGCGTTGTTGATGCCGATGTCTAACCGACCGTAGGTCTTGACGGTTTGCTGAACGGCGGCTTCAATCTGCGCCGGGTTGGCCACATCGCAGGAAACAAACAAGGCGTCGCCACCCATTTGCTGAATCTGCTCGACGGTTTGGCGGCCGGTGTTTTCATCGACCTCAGCGACGACAACCCGCGCCCCGGCTTTGGTGAACGCTATGGCCGTCGCCCGGCCAATGCCGGACCCCGCGCCGGTGATGAACGCAATCTGGTTGACAAAATTTGACATGCTCGATCGATAGGGTTTAATCGCGCGTCAAAATAGTGCTATTTTGTGGTTTCATCGCCTTACGTATGAAGGTCAAGCAATGGAAATCCAGTTGGTTTGCTTTGGCGTTGAGCACCGTCTTGGTGTGCAGTGTGACGATTGGCTGGCTGTCCTGGCTCGACGGCAAAGCAATTGCCCGGCCAAAAACGCCAACCGTTGAAGTCATTACGCGCGTCGGCACGGACGCCGGC
>CAXUEB010000424.1:0-1912 GCA_964249775.1 uncultured Spirosoma sp. | reverse complement strand
GCTGGGCATTCAGCCGTGGATGGAGCCGGGCGATTACCGGAACGGCCTGACGTTTGGCGACAAATTAAGGACCTATCTGCAAACGGCTAAAGACAGCGGTCTGATCGTTGCCAAAGAAACCATCGTGATTCTACCGGAGTACCTCGGCACCTGGTTGGTGGCCGTGAACGAATCAAACCGGGTTTATGGAGAAGCAACGGTTCAGGGCGCCCTAACCGCAATGGTCCTGGCCAGTCCGTTTAAGTTCGCTAAAGCTTACCACAGCGCCCCCGACAGCGTCGGTGACAAAACGAAGTACGCCGTTTTTGCCATGAAAGCGCAGCAAATGGCGGAGCACTATCAGCGTACGTTCGACCGGTTAGCGGCTGAATTTGCCGTAACCATCGTGGCCGGCTCGATTTTGCTGCCGAATCCGTCGGTGCGAAACGGAGAACTGACCATCGGTAACGGATCACTGTACAACGTATCGGCCGTTTTCCACCCCGACGGTCGATTAGACCCGCGGTTGGTACGTAAAGTATTTCCCATTGCGGACGAATTACCGTTCGTTTGTCCGAGCAAGCCCACCGACGTGCCGGTGTTTGAGACGCCCGTGGGTCGGCTGGGCGTCTTGGTCTGCGCGGATTCGTGGCATTCGCCGGTGTACCGAACGCTCCGGCAGAAGGGCGCGACGCTGCTGGCCGTGCCGTCGTTTTCGGCGGGTAACGGCGTCTGGCAAACCCAGTGGCGGGGCTACAGCGGCACACCTACGCCCGCCGATGCCCGCACCGACGTCGGCAAATTGACCGAAGGACAGGCGTGGCTCACCTACGCGATGGCGGGCCGGGCCACGCCCGAAGCCGGCATTACAAAGGGGCTGAACGTATTCTTACGGGGTAAACTTTGGGACTTGGGTGCGGACGGCACCACCATCGTCTTAAACGGCGAGTCCGGTTCCGAACCGGCTCCGCCGCTCCACCAGACCAACGTTGACGGAGCTGTGCTTACGTGTTTATGGTTGTGATGAAGGCGCTGTGGCATGACCTTCGGAAACACCTGCGTGCTGATTTTCGGCCGGCTTTATACGGGGCTACGGCCGCATGGATCGCACTGCTCCTGACGGTCAATTATTACCTCGACCTGGAAGATTCCTACATCGACATTTACCAGGGTCGGCCAATCTGGCCACTGTTGTATCTGGCGTTGTACGCGCCGGTTTACTACGGTAGCGTCTGGCTCTGGACGCACTCCCATCATCGGCCGGAGGTCTGGCGTAACCGCGGGTTCTGGCTACGAAGCGGTCTGGCGCTCGTTTGTTATTCGGTTTACTCCGGCTTCAATGGTCATAATACGTGGAGCAGTCAGCTTTTTGGCGGGCAGATTTACGTCTTTGCGTATTACTGTCTGCGTAACCTGCAATCGGTGCTGACGATTGCCCTGCCGCTTTACGTATTCTACCGGTTTGTCGATCAACGGCGTAACCCAAGTGCGTTCTACGGCATGGCTCCCAAACGAAAGGGCTTGGCGCTTTACGTTCTGATGCTGGCCCTGATGATTCCGCTCATTACGTTGGCGTCGTTCCAGCCCGATTTTCTTCAGTCGTATCCAACGTATAAGGACACCAACGCCAACGAGTTTTTCGGCGTACCCGAGTGGGTCACGGCGCTTATCTACGAACTCTGTTACGGCTGGGACTTCGTGCCAACAGAACTGCTGTTCCGGGGCTTCTTGGTCATTGGCATGAGCCGGGTACTGGGCCACGGGGCCGTGCTGCCGATGGTGGTCTGGTACTGCTCGATTCACTTCGGCCGACCCATCGGTGAGGCCATCTCATCGGTGTTCGGCGGCTACCTGCTGGGCATGCTGGCGCTCAGTACCCGTAGCATCTGGGGCGGTCTGCTGATCCACATCGGCATCGCGTGGGGCATGGAGA
>CAXUEB010000423.1:3355-3926 GCA_964249775.1 uncultured Spirosoma sp. | reverse complement strand
ATCTTTACGGGATGAACCGCAACCTGCCGGTCGGACGATTTTACAACGGTCGCATCCACGATGGCCTCAACTTCGCCCGCAAACTGACGCCCAAGCGCGTGGCCAACGCCCTCAAAGTGGTCGGCAGCTATTACGCGTCCCGGCGTAAATTTGCGCGACAAGGTGGGCGGGTGGAGCACCGGGGGTTGCCCATGTCGATTTCGTTCGAGCCGACGACCTCCTGCAACCTGCGCTGCCCCGAATGCCCCAGCGGGCTGCGCTCGTTTACGCGGCCGACGGGAATGCTTGGTGAAGACCTCTACAAGCGCACCATCGACGAGTTGCACGAAACACTGCTGTACCTGATTTTTTACTTCCAGGGCGAACCGTACCTGCACCCGCAGTTTCTGGATTTGGTCCGTTATGCTACGGAACGTAACATTTACACCGCCACCAGTACCAACGCCCACTACCTCACCGACGCCAACGCCCGCAAAACCGTTGAATCGGGACTGGACCGGCTCATTATCAGCATCGACGGCACGACGCAGGAAGTCTACCAGCAATACCGGGTGGGAGGGAAGCTCGAAAA
>CAXUEB010000423.1:2880-3345 GCA_964249775.1 uncultured Spirosoma sp. | reverse complement strand
TCGCGCACGCCCCACGTCTTGTTTCAGTTCCTGGTCGTTAAGCCCAACGAACACCAGATTGCCGAGGTCCGGCAGTTAGCCCGCGAACTGGGCGTGGATGAAGTCGCGTTGAAAACCGCCCAGATTTATGATTACGAACGGGGTAACGACCTGATTCCCACGCTGGACCAGTACCGCCGCTACGCGCCCCAGGCCGACGGTACGTACCGCATCAAAAACGGCTTCGGTGACCACTGTTGGAAGATGTGGCATTCTTGCGTCATCACGTGGGACGGTCTCGTGGTGCCCTGCTGTTTCGACAAAGACGCCCACCACCGCTTGGGCGATCTGCAAACCGAATCCTTCGCCGACCTCTGGCACGGCCCGGCTTACCAAGACTTCCGGCAGACCTTACTCCGGTCGCGTTCCGAGATTGAGATGTGCCGGAATTGCACGGAAGGAACGAAGGTATGGGCTTGATAGACC
>CAXUEB010000423.1:0-2870 GCA_964249775.1 uncultured Spirosoma sp. | reverse complement strand
TAACAGGGACGGTGCGGATTGACGCTGATAAAAAATCCGTCTAAATCCGCATCGTCCGTGTTACCCGCGGTCCATTATGCGTTCAGCACCTCATCAATTGCGTTCAACTCCTCGGCCTCAAACTCCGGTTTGGCCAAGCACTTCAGGCAGTCGGATAGTTGTTCGGGCCGGCTGACGCCGATCAGCGCCGATGTAATGCGCGGGTCCTTCAATACCCAAGCTAAGGCCATCTGCGCCAGCGTTTGGCCCCGCTTCTTGGCCAGTTTGTCTAACTGACGAATTTGGTCAAGCTTTTCCTTCGTTAGCTCGGCTTCCGCTAAGGCATCGTGGGCCTTGGCCGCCCGCGAATCGGACGGCGTGCCCCGCAGGTACTTGTTGGTCAGCAGGCCCTGCGCCAAAGGCGAGTACGGAATGCAGCCGAGTCCTTCGTCGGTCAAGACGTCGAGCAGGCCGGTTTCGGGCGAGCGGTCGAAGAGCGAGTAGCGGGGCTGGTGAATCAGGCAGGCGGTGCCGAACTGCCGCAGCAATTGCACGGCGTCGGTGGTTTCGTCGGGCGAATAATTTGACAGACCGATGTACAGCGCCTTGCCTTGCCGGACCATGTCGTGCAGGGCCTGCATGGTTTCTTCGAGGGGCGTGTCGGAATCGGGGCGGTGGTGGTAAAAAATATCGACGTAGTCCAGACCCAGGCGTTTGAGACTTTGGTCGAGACTGGCCATGAGGTACTTGCGCGAACCGCCGTCGCCGTAGGGACCGTCGCCCATGCGGAAGCCGGCCTTGGTCGAAATCACCAGCTCGTCGCGGTAGGAGCGGAAATCGTCGCGCAGAATCCGCCCGAAGTTTTCCTCGGCTGAGCCGGGGGGCGGGCCGTAGTTGTTGGCCAGGTCGAAGTGGGTCACCCCGCGGTCGAAGGCCAGGTGAACGATTCGGCGGGCGTTGTCCAACGCATCCACATGGCCGAAATTGTGCCACAGGCCCAGCGACAGGGCCGGCAAGAGCAAGCCACTGTGCCCACAACGGCGGTAGGGTAAAGAACCGTATCGATTCGGGTTAGGGGTGTAAGCCATAGGCAAAGAGTCATCACGGTCCGACGTTTCGGTATCATCCGAATACGTAAACAGCCATGCTGCCGAGTAGTTTTGACAAACTACGCCGGAGCGTCGACGATTCGTTGATTTGCCGGCTTAACTCCCCTTATTTACCCACTCACTTTAACCTTTTCTTCGCCGACCGAGTCCTGCTCGAAGATAAGCTCCCGGATGGCGTGCGCCCGCTCGCGGGTTTCGTCGGCTTTGTGGGCGAAGCGCCGGGCGGCCTCGGCGTCGCCGGCGTCGGCGTAGTTTTTGCCGGTCTGTTCCAGCAGCATCACCGTTTCTTCTAAGCCCCGCACGATCTGCCAGAACTTTTCTTCCACCGCTTTCGACAGGTCAGCCATCAAGGCGTCGGCCGTGAAGCCGTGGCCGGTGTGGCAGCGGTACCGAGTCAGTTTGCCTTCCTGAATGCTGACCAATACGCCGTGGCACTCCGGGCAGGTAAGGGAAGTTGGGTTGCCCATGTCTAAGATTCCCATGTTAAAAGCGTCGTCTTGAGCCGCGATCTTTACTTCGGTTTGCACGCGCCGGTCTTCTTCCGGCGAAAGCGTCGGCGGTTCAGGAACCGGCTCGCCAACCAACTCGCACAGCGTCTGGGCCATCTCGGCCAACGGCACGATGTGATCTACGTCGACGTATTCCAGGACGCTCGTCGGCATACTGGGATACTCAGCATCGTCGGGTTCTTGAATCACGCCCACGCCCCCTAATCGCTGCACCGACCACATGCCCGAGGTGCCGTCGTTGAGCAGGCCCGTCAGCACGACGCCGATTACGCGCGGGCCGTAGGTATAAGCCGCCGACCGGAACAAGGCGTCGATGGACGGCCGAAAGCGGTTTTCTTTCGGCCCCTTCTTGATAACAATGTGCTGGTCTTCAATCAGCAGGTGATGGTCGGGCGGGGCAATGTAAATGCGGCCCATCTCAATCGGATCACCGTCTTTGGGGTGCACGGCGGGCAACCACCCCGCCCGGCTGAGAATCTCGGGCAGGAAACTCGGCGCGTGGGCCGACAGGTGTTGCACGACAAAAATGGCCGCCCCAAAATCAGGGGGCAACTGGGCTACTAAATCTTTCAGCGCCGTTATGCCTCCCGCCGAAGCGCCAATCACCACAATATCGCGTTTTGCCATGTATGAATCTCCTAAAAAAAGCTGGCCTTCCGGCCGCACCCTCATCGGTTCTGATGGGTAACGGGTAAACGCCGGAGCGCCGTTGGTTACGTGGTTAAAACGGGCTTCAAACCCGGTAGCTGATTCGTTGCCAGCCAGTATTGACAAATTAACTGCATGTCCTGCTGCATTTGTTCCAGCCCGGCCGGTTTCATCAGAAACGAATTAAAGCCAAGATCGTAGCAGGCCGTCATGTCGTCGCCCGATACCGAATTCGTCATGATAATGACCGGAATGTGCTTCCACGCCGACTGCTGTTTCAAAAACTGGAGCGTTTGTCGACCGTTTAGCACGGGCATGTCTAAGTCGAGCAGGATAACCCGTGGGGAATCGCCTTGGGCCAGTACGTGTTGCCGCAGCTCGTCGCCATCGGCAAAAAAACGCACCGAAATCTTGGGCAAAAACCGCTTAAATACCTGGTCGAGCAGAAACCGGTAATCAACCCCATCGTCAACAATATACACCATCGCCAAAATAGTTGTCTCATTAAGGAGAAACCTGATGCATAAATGTCGCCGGTTGGTCTATTGTTTACGCGCACCTCATAAATGGGACAATTAGTTTGGGAACGGTTTTCCAAAACTGACTCGGAAGTGCGTACCCGTGT
>CAXUEB010000422.1:1223-3942 GCA_964249775.1 uncultured Spirosoma sp. | reverse complement strand
CGGCTACACCGTCTGAACTACCGAAACCCTCGACGGTAGCCAGCGCCCCGAAGCGCCGGTTCCGCGTGGTTCACGTAAACGAACTGCGGGCGGAAGAGGAAGCCCGCGCCAGACTGTACCGCACCGAAGGGTTCGTGCGGTTAGGCACGGGCCGCAAGGACGAACCCAACCGTGACGAACCAACAACTGCAATTAGTTTACCCTTAACGAGTAAGACCAATCCATAACCATGCACACACGCATTTGCATAGCCGGGCTGTTAATTTGCCTGGCCGGAACCACCATAGCCCAATCGGCCGGGGGCCGTCCAGCCGGGGGCCATCCAGCCGGGGGCCGTTTGAGCGAGCCGGGCGTTCGGCGTAAACTGAGTGGCCAAAGCCACATCGAAGTAGATTTAGGGCAGCGCAATACACTCATCGTTGGCTTTAACCGGTACGCGCAGGTACTGGCCCGGCAGAACGTTGATTCGCTACTACGGCTGTTCGTGGCCGATTACGAACAGATAGCCGATACAATTCAAAGCCCTACACGGGCTACGCACGTCTTCTTTAGAGTAAGCAAAACGGATCGGACTATAGACCTGAGCTACACCCCGCAGCCAACCACTTCGTTTCTGTTCCGGGTGGGTGAGGAACCGAGTATGATAAAGACCGGGCAGGATACGCTGCAAATCGTGTGGGAATCGGCCGCCACCCGTGCGTTGCTACGGAAAGAAGTCACCGGCGTCGATTTTAGCGTTTATGACTTTAGCATTTATTTGTTTATCAATCAATTAAGCGACGTAAAGGCGTTCGTGCAGGCGGGTGGGATCAACGACAAACTACAAACCGCTCTTGCCGCCGTGCGTTCGTACAAGGGTCACGACCTGACTGAGCCGAAGATGTCGTTCGACATGACGCAGGGGGCAGATCAGCGGACGCGATTTATCAACCCCGGTCTGGCCCGTTCACCGTTTATCAGCCTTCAGCCAGGCGTGGGCGTTGGTCTAATTCGCAACCAGTGGGTGCCCTCGTTAAATGCCGAGCTTCAGTTTATACCGTCTCGATTCCACAACGTGGGCTATTCGGTTAGCTACGCGTCTACCTTCTTTTTTGCGCAGTCAGGACTGGACAACCGGTTCCAGACGTTCCGCAACGATTTTCTAAACGTGGGGCTGGCGTTTTACTATTTCAACAAAGACGGGCGGACATCGGCGTTCAGCCGACAGATTTTCTCGTTTTACGTAGGCGTTCCGGTGCACCGTCGGGGGCCGTATTTCGAGCGGGACGCCATCCGGCTGAGCGGTACGGTTTACCAAAAAGGCTTGTTTAAAGTACAGCCTGAATTTTACATGAATGGGTTTTTTCGGAACGTAAATCCGGGTCTGCGGTTGATGGTTGGTCTGTAGAGAAGCCAGTAAGTGGGAATCTATCGAATCAATCGCTTTTTTGTCATTACTGCCCAAGCCGCTGCTCTACACCATCGTCTGGTTCTTAGAGACGGGCGCGAAACGTTCGGGCAAGGAACCGTCGCTGACCACCAACGACCTGCGGATGTTCTACGGCTTGGCGCAAGATTTCGACATCGGCAAGGCCCGGCGCGAACTGGGTTTTCCGCCGAAACCGCCCCAGCAGGCCGTCCGGGAAGCGTTGGCGTATCTCCGAAAACACGAAAGCCGCTTAGCGAGTCGACAGGGCTAAACGTTGGTTGCCGAGTGATGGGTTAAGATTCGGGTTTCGCCTTGCGAATCAGCGGTTTGTTGCGTATATTTACCTTTCCATTTCAGACCAACAACCAGACTAATGAACGCCGGATAACTGACTCACCGTCAGATGCCCGGCTTCTTCAACCGCATGAAGCGAGGACGCTCCAATCCGAACCAACTCCAGATTGATTTTCTGGCGGCTTTCCGCCGGATGCTCATCTCCCTCGGCAGCTCCGAAAACCTGCCCGTGAACGAAAGCCTGTTCATGCGCATGACCGATCAGTGGGAAAGCACGCGCGTCATGCCAGCCGATTTGCTGTTTCAGAAAAGCCCCGTCGAAGCCGTTGTGTTCCGGCTCCAGAAAACCGACGAAAAACTCCAATTTCCTGACGAATTGATTGCGGGCGAAATCCGGGGCGAGCAGGGTCTGACGGGCTTTTCGGCGAAGTTTCGGGAGCAAGGCTGGGTGATTCTACCCGCCGAGTTGTCGACGATGTACAAGACGCTGTTCTTAAACATCCTAACGGCCTCCATCGGTTTAGAGCACCTGTACCCGTCGCGGACGGCGCTGCTGGCCGAAGCGGAGCGCGTGGCCCTGGCGGCCATGCTGCCCGAAGAAGAGGTGCGCAAATTCTTTGGCCTGCGGCTGTCAAAATTTCCCGACAGCTTCCGCAGCGAGGTCTCGAATTACTTTAACCTGCCGTTCGACTACGTTCTTAAGCGGGCGAACCACGTTGGGTTGGTGTCGGAGCAGGTCATCGAAGAATCGCGCAGTAACACAACGCCCTTGCGCTCGACTATCCTCCGTCGGCCGCAGAGTAGTCGGGCCGCGTAGGTCAGGTCGCGGACAAATTGTTTGCTAAGCAGGCAAATTTGTACGCGGCTTCGTCGCAAAACTTAACAAACTTTCGGTTAATTAGCCGGTTAGATACCCATACGTACTTAACCGGCTTCTTTATGCGCTTATTCGGACGAATCGCTTCGGGCGTGTTCGCGGCCACTGTGGTGACGGTCATCGGCCTGTACGTGTACGCG
>CAXUEB010000422.1:888-1213 GCA_964249775.1 uncultured Spirosoma sp. | reverse complement strand
TGCCTCTTTTCAACCTTACCCACTGGATTGTGTATAACCTGCCCGCGTCGGTGCGTAGCCTGCCCGAAGGCGTGACGCTGGAACAGACGCGGCTGCTGCGCGGTAAATTTGGTAAAAACGCCACCGGCAACCTGGCTTACATGGGTCCTTGTCCACCCTTGGGCCGACACGCCTACGTGTTCCGGGTATTTGCCCTCGACAATACGCTGTCGTTCTCTGGGATGCCCGACCGCAGCGAACTGATGAACGCAATGAAGGGCCATGTCCTGAACTACGGCGAACTAACGGGCTATTACCAATAAATTCGCGTCGAACGGCCCAGGGT
>CAXUEB010000422.1:0-878 GCA_964249775.1 uncultured Spirosoma sp. | reverse complement strand
ACTAATTCCGGCAGTTCAATTCTTTCGCACGTTTGCTGCGCCCCTACGATTGGTCATTGGGGCAGCCGGCCAATTGCTATAAAAAGCAAAAAGCGGTCGATCAGGATTGCGGGGGTGGGGGCGTAGCGGGCGAGGACCGGCGGAAATCCAAGGTGTGAAACAGAAACAGCCGGGCCGTGTGGTTATTGACGAACGTATTGCCCGCAGCCTGCTGCTGAAACAAATTCATGTAGCCGGCCTGAACCGTAAACGCCTTGTTGAACGGGTACGACAAGCCCACGAAGAACCGGTTCTGGTCGAAATAGTTGTACGTAATCTGTTTGCCGGCGTTGATAAAGGCTTCGTTCTGAATCGCAAGGTTCAGGACGCCGGGTCGGACGGTTTCTCCCTTGAAAGGTACTTGCAGCAGGATGTTGTAACGAAACCGCCAGTTGAAGCCGTAGCCATCGGTGAGCTGGTCGCCCTGCACCCGGCGGTTGAAGCGCTGCTCGGCCCGGACCCACTGCACTACGTTGAGCCGCCCGGACCGGCTCGACCACCAGATGTGCTGCCACGGCCGGTGTTCGGGGCGAATAACACCGCTGGGCGACAGGTGCGTACTGGCGTACAAATAGCCGGCCGTCAGCCGCACATTATCGGCGAGGTAGTACGTCAATCCGGTTCGAATGAGCTGCTGATTCCAACGGGCCAAAAAATCCGTACGCCGGAGGTGCGCATCCACCCAGATACCCCAACGATTGCTGAAACGGGTTTGGTTAAAATAGCCGAGCCACGCCTGTTCCTGCTGCTGAACCGTTTTGACAACCTGCGCTGGGCTTAAAAAAGGAATTAGACAAATTGTAATTAAAAATGCGACTCTTTTCATGGGTTGTATACAG
>CAXUEB010000421.1:3334-3980 GCA_964249775.1 uncultured Spirosoma sp. | reverse complement strand
TCTGGTGCATCTGCACGCCATCATCCCTAATTTCGTCGGTTTCGCCAACGACAATCGCCGTAAGTGGCATCGTCGCTAACCGGCTCGACGCCAGTGGCGACATGTATGGATCGTTCGCTTTTGTCATGTCCGGCAGGCCCCACCGGATGAATAGTTCGTAATTTTTAAACGTAACTGAACCAGGCCGCACGTCGAGTGCCGGATTGATGAGCACCTGGGCCGCAATCGGTACGGGCTGGGCGGCATCAGCATTCCGCAGGCAGGTAGATGCCACAAAGTTGCCCCCGGCACTGTCGCCCAGCAGAATCAGTGGCCCGGTCTGGCTCAGGCTTGCCCGGTTGCTATGAATCCACAATAAAACCGCCATTGCATCGTCGGTCGACGCCGGGTACGGGTGTTCGGGCGGACGTCGATAATCAACCGCCACGACAACCGCGCCCGCATCGTGGCATAAGCGTCGGCAGATGTTGTCATGCGTATCCAAATCTCCCGCCACCCACGCCCCTCCGTGAATGTGGTAGATAATGGGCAGCGAACCGGCGGTGGCCGAACCGGTCGTTTCGGGTCGGTAAATGCGAATCGGCACCGAAACAGCGGCCGTCGGAACCTGTCGGTTTTCGATTGCCCTCACGGCCGCGGGCGGGCC
>CAXUEB010000421.1:0-3324 GCA_964249775.1 uncultured Spirosoma sp. | reverse complement strand
GGTCGGGGCTTGGCCGTGTGCGCCCGAAGCGACCAGCAGACCAAAGAACAGGAGTTGAGGTAGATTGTGCATAATCTGTTTAGGGGTGAAAAGGGGAAATATAGTCAACGCAAATGATGAGCACACCCGACATAATGTAATCGAAATACTCACTGTATTTCTTCCATGAAGTTCGGGCGTAGGGCAAGGACGGGTTCATGCGCAATCCGTTGTATGGCTAAAGAAGTCGGTTGAACGACAAGTTTTTAAAGGGTGAATAATCCACAGTCGTGCGTGAGACAGGTTGCGTCAGATCAGAAGGCGTAGCCCAGACTAACGCCGGTGCGAAAATCAATCTTGAGGTAATCGTTTGGTTCCGATACGACGGTGCTGTACCGCATGGTGTGCCGGATATTATTGAACAGGAACCCACCGCCCCCGTGAAACAATTCCACAACGAACCCGTTATGGCTAACCCATTGATAACCAATGGTCAATCCCATCGCAACGCCTTTTACCTGAATCTCGTCCAGATCGCCCGGATCGGTGAAGCCATAGCCAATTCGCTCAATGTACCGCATCGACCTTGCCTTGAGGTAGGGGCTGACAAAGAAGCCCGTGGGGTGCGGTTTAGCGGCTAAACGAGCCGGTTTAGCCGTATACACCTTTCCCTCAACAGCTACATTAACAAACGATTGGTTTTCATAAACGCCCCGGCTGATTCTCAGTCCCCGCGTACTGAGCCGCAGCGCGAACCGGCGCGTCAGGGCACGCTCGTAAAACAGCGAGGGCGGTGCCAGCAGGTTTGTTTTCAACACGTTCGGGCGCGCATACCGGTCCGTGGTGTCTTGAGCGACTGTGCGGGCGGATAAGGCTAATGAGAGCGCAATTAACGTTGGCAGCAGAAGACGGTAGAAGGTTCGGCGCATGAGCAAACAACTTAATTCATTAAAACGAGTACGTTTTGCCAATGACGGTCAGGTTACTGACGCGGCCCTGTTCGGGGATTACGTAGGGCGGCCTGGGTTGCTTCACCAATTCGGTGGGCAGGCCAATCGACTGATCGTACAGCCGAAGCCGAAGCGGGCTACCAGCCGTCAGGTCAATGCGTACCGACACCTGCTTGTTAACGGGCAGGCCGAAAAACAGCAGGTCGAACGCAGGGCCACCATCGGCGGGCTGCGCCGGCAGTGCTACCGGCTCACCGTTGACCCAGACGCCCCGCACATGCCCTGGCTGATTGGGAAACAACGCCACTTCCAGGTGCGCGGCTCCACGCGGAGAGCGTAGGTTAAAGGTCAATCGTCGAACCGGGCCGGTGGTCTCGTCAGACACGAGTTCGGCAACGGGCGGAGCATCCGTCAGGGCCGGGGCTGGACTCTTCAGGTAAACCCGCCGGGCCGCGCCAGGCCGGGCTACGGGCTGCATGGTCGGCACCATTTCCGTCAACGGACCAACGGACGGCTTCGGGAAGAATTGCCGGTTCCAGGGGTCGGTTTCCAGCAACCAGTACGATGCCCACACGGCCTGCTTGCGGTCGGCGTTCAGGTAATATGACACCTGACTGTGCAGGGGCTGTTGGGCCGTTGGTGCTTCGTTTCGAATGGCCCACAGCGTGACTACACCCCCCAGTAAGAGCGCCACTAACGGCACGGTGGCCCAATTTTTCCAGCGCAGTCCGGTCTCAATCAGCAGCCAGAGTGGTAATAGTACGAGGAGAGTCAGGCTTAATAGTAGCATTGGCACAACCGACAGCAGCAGATCGAACGTAACGAACAACGACTGCACTATGGGCAGCATGATAAACAGGGTCGGCAGGGCGGCTATCAGCAGGAGCGGGGCAGACACGGGCCGTGCTTCGTTTTGTTGGCTTGTTTGTCTCAATACCAACAGCAGCCCGACCAACGCGCCAAGCAGTGGGAATAGCAGCAGATACACGCCCGCCGGGAGTAGAACAAACACACTGAGCGTCAGCCCATACACGAACCCGTAGGCCCCCATCAACAGCGAAAGCGGTCGCAGCCAGCGTAGCGCCAGCCGAACCAGCAGCCCGAACAGCCCCACCGTCAGCGCCGCGAACCCCACAAAAAACAGCGCCGAGCCGTAGGAGCCGTTGATGAACGAAAGCGTTAGGGGCAAGGCTCGCGTAATGCCCAGATTAACGAGCAGACAAAAGCCGCCAATCAGTAGGAGTATTCCAATAGACAGGGCCATTCCGCCAATCACCTGCCCGACCGTTAACTTCTTCTGCCGAAAGCCAACGGCAAACGCAGTAATGAACGCCCCCGTCAGCAGCGCCATCCAGAGCCAGTTCAGAACCATTGGGTAGGAGACTAACCAATGGCCTGCCCCGTTGAAAAATACCTTGTCTGGTGCTCTGACTGCGTTGAGCGGAGCGTTGCCAATGTGCCGGGTCAGAGCCAGCAGGTTCTCGCCCTGGTGCTGAACGCTGTTCGGGTTGAGGTTACCGGGCGAGTCGGTTAGTTTGTGGTAGTGGACAAAGCCGTCAATAAAGGCCGCGTTGACGCCCGTATAACCCGCGTCGCGGAAAACGGTAAAATCGGTACTGTTGGGTAACTGTTTGTAGATCTCGTAAGCGAGCGACGAAGCCATTGGGTGCGGAACCGCCCGCGCTACCTGCTCGACGACCCAGCCATTTTGGGCGTTGGTTTCAAAAATCTGGCTGGGTCCGCTGTTACCCCGCGCTTCGAGGTTGATAACGAAGCCCACGTCCTTTGCCCACGGATGGCGCAGAAACGCTGACGCCCCAAATAGCCCGTATTCCTCGCCATCGGTAAAAAGCACAATAACGTCGTGTTGCAGGGACGGCCCCTGCCGAATAGCACGAACCGCTTCCAGAATGGCCGCTACGCCCGCGCCGTCGTCGGCCGCCCCGAGCGTGTTGGGCTGCGAGTCGTAATGCGCCACCAGTAGTAGCGCCTTTCCTGGCCCGGCCTTTCCTGGCTGAGCCTTGCCCGGTTGCTTTCCCCGGAGCCGGGTCAGTACGTTGTAGGTGTACCCAATCCGCGAGGCCAGCCCAAACATCGCGCCGGACGGGCTCGGCGACTGAGGGTTGGTCGGCTGACCCACGACCGTCGTTTCCTGCACCTGCGGGTTAAGCCCGAGCGAACGAAGCGAATTGAGCAGATAGGCCCGCACCCGGGCGTGGCCGGGCGTGCCCATCGCGTGGGGTTCGCGGGCAATCTGCCGCACATGCTGCATGGCCCGCTCCGCCGAAAACTCGGTTGGCGGTGCCGTGGCAGGTTTCGCCTGCGGTGGCCGAGTGAGGTAAATGCTCCACCACGACAGGGCGATTAAAGCGAGTAGTAGCGACAGGGAAAGGCG
>CAXUEB010000420.1:0-3980 GCA_964249775.1 uncultured Spirosoma sp. | reverse complement strand
CCTCAGTACAGCGTTCACGAACGGCCCGCAAATACCCCGCGTCGGGCACCCGAACGCCCGCTTCGCCCGCGATTACTTCCATTACAACGGCGGCCGTTCGATTACTAATCTGATCGAGATCGTCCCACGCACCGTGGCGGATGTGCCGCACGTCGGGCAGCAGCGGCCGGTAGTTGCGCTTGAAACTTTCGTCGCCCGAAATCGACAGCGCGCCCTGCGTTGAGCCGTGGTACGCATTAAAACAACTGATGATTTCGGAGCGGCCGGTGTAGCGCTTGGCTAATTTCATGGCTCCTTCCACGGCTTCGGTACCGGAATTGGTAAAATAAACGTTGTCTAAGCCCGCCGGCAGCGTCTGCGCCAGGGCGTAGGCCAGTTGGGTTTGGGGCGTTTGGACAAACTCACCGTAAACCATCAGGTGCAGATACTTATCCAATTGGTCTTGAATCGCCCGGAGCACCCGCGGGTGACGGTGACCGACATTGCTGACGCCAATGCCCGAAATCAGGTCGATGTACCGCTGTTCGGACTGGCCTGAACCGACCGCTGAATAAATATAAACGCCTTCGGCCCGCTCGATTTCCAACGCTAACGGGAAATCGGAGGTCTGGGCAACGTGCTGGAAAAATAATTGCCGGTGCGTAACCGATTGCATGATGAAAATATCAGTAGTACCTTTCCCTAAGCTAACATCCTCGACCGTGAAAACAGTTCTTTTTCTGCTGCTGCTAACGGTGTCTTTAGTAGCAACCGCGCAGCCGAGTCACTGGCGGTATGCCCTGTCGGTAGGACGGACCAAACCGTTCACGCACCTAACTACCGCGCAACCAATCGCCGACGACCGACTGACCGTCAATTCGCGCACCGTAGGAAGCGTGCGGGCTGCTCTCGAACGAAGTCTCTCGACTCACCTGAGCCTGCGGGCAAGCGTCGGCCACACAACGGCAGGCTACGGATTCCGTTCGGCGAACCGGTTTCGCGACACGACCGGCCGAATCTTTAGCCAGTCAGTAACCAGTTCCCGGTCAACCGGTACTAACCTGACCGTTGGTACGCTGGGCTTTACGTTTAATTCAAACGCCTACGGACGGGCCATCTTGACGGCTGGGTTCGACGGGGTCGTGCGCATCAACAGCGGTGCGGGAGCCACCCGACGACTGTCGGGGGGAACCAGCACCGGTTCGACCACCTTTCAGGGCGTAACGCAGGTATACGAAACGGTTTATCTATTTGAAACGCAGCCGCTTTCACCGGTCACGTGGGGCATGGCGGCCCGGCTTGGGCTGGATTACCGGCTGAGTAAACGCAGTTTCATCACAACGGAGATTAGTTATACAAAAGGCTTTGGTTACGTGCTCCGGGCCGCTTCAACCGACCTGCGCATCGACGGGGTTGTTAATCAGGGACGCTACGAAAGCCGGGGCAGCAACGTGACGGTGCAGATTGGCTACAAACGGAGCTTGTTTCGGGTGAACCCGCTCGACCCGCTTTCGTTCACGCCCTACAACCGACCCGAGTTTGCCCCGCAACGCACGCTGTCTGCCGAACAACGCCACGCTACGTTCCGGCGTCGGGCGTGGCAATACGAACTGCGGGGCAGCTACCGGTTCCTGACGGCGCTAAACACGCGGGGAAGACTCGTTGGTACGGGGTCAAGTATCCTGGGAACCGGCGGCACCGTTGGTTACTTCGTTGCTCAGCGTCAGTTGGTGGGCCTTGCCGTTGATTATCAGCGATACGGCGACGGGTCAGCGCCCGGTCGAATCGGCGACTTCGTGCAGATGGGTCCCCTCTTCCGCACCTACGCCGGTCGTGGACGCGTTGCCCCTTACCTCGAAGGCGGCTACCAAGCCGGTTGGTTCGCCGGACCAAGCGCACCAAAGCGGTTTGTGGAGTCGTTACCACTGACCCTGGGGTTCAGCATTCGGGCCGGCGAGTCGGTGCGCTTGAACGCCAGTTATGGCGTCCGCTGTTTTTGGCAGGACCATCAAGGGGTTTCAACCCTCACCCTGCCCCAACTGGGCTTAACGTTCTCTCCTAAACCGTTGGTCAAGCAATCATGAAAACGCTTCTGTTCCTTGTGTACCTGCTGTGCCCCGCCCTGCTTTGGGCACAAACCGCCCGAATCACGCCGGACGACCTTCAGCGCAAACAATCGTACCTGTACCTGCGCGACGGCTCGGTCGTCCGGGGCCAGATTCTGGGCCAAGACAGTTTGTTGATTACCGTTCGGCAACGCGGGGGCGTCCTGACGTTTGTCGAAGCCGACCAACTCGTCCGCGTCTCGGCCGTACGACCGGTGGAGTCAGCCGCTGCTTCCCCGTCATCATTTACCGTGTTCGTGCTTAAAGACGGCTCGCAGGTGGAAGGCCAATTCGTCCGGCGCGACAGCATGATGATTACCGTGCGCAAGCGCGACGGCCGACTAACGTATTTTGAGCCGGAACTGCTCGTCCGAACCGATTCAGCGCGGGTCGAGGTCGAAGCGAATACCGGTGCAAATCGAGCGTTCACCAACCAGTTTTCGCCCTGGCTACTGACCGGCTTGACGGCTTACAACGCCGAGAAGAGCCGGTTCTACTACCGCAACACGTGGCTGGTATTGAATGAATTCGATTACGGTATCACGCGTCATTGGAGCGTTGGAGCCAGTTTCATCGCGCCAATTCCGTACGTGGCCAACGCCGATACGTATTACGGCTGGGATCAGTACCTGGCAACGAACTCGCGGCTGTTTACCAAAGTGAGCGTTCCGCTGGGGCAGGCATTTCGGCTGGGCGTCAACGCCACTTACCAGTTGAGCCAACGGAATGTGTATGTGGGCAGTAAGCGGGGTCTTCTAACGCTACAAGCCCTGGCGACGGTGGGCAGCAGCCAGCGTAACGTTACGGTTGGCTACGGTATCGCCGTGCCGAAAGGTGAGTACTCGTATTATTATACGCCCGGATGGCTAACCTTCCAGCCCATAAAAATTCCCAACCAAATGTTCTTAACGTTGGGCGTGATGCAGCAGGTCTCGCGTAACCTAACGTTCATCAGCGACAACCGCATCAACGTGGGTTCGCGCTACACGTTTTACACCGACGAACAACTTACGGCGTCGGCCGCCCTGCGGCTCAATCGCCGACGCCACGCCTTCGATCTGGGTTTGCTGTCCTTCGTTTACGAAGAAGCGTACTTGGGCGACGGTAAACGGGTACGCCTAATTCCTTACGTAGGCTACAACTTACTGATTAATCGATAAACGCGCTGAATAGACGCGCTGGGTTGTGTGCAGCGCGTTATCCTTTTTCTGCGCTTATTAGCCCTGTTGGCAGCCGCGCAGGACGGTTACTGATCTTAAAAGACGTACAGACAAGACCCAATTCCATCAGGTTGCTCCAGGACGGTTCCGAGGCCGTCATCGCTACTCCAGACTTCGCATCTTGTAGCCACCAAGCGCTAAATCGGTAAATCGCCCATGAAACCTGTGTTTATCGTCCTGCTGCTCCTGTTGCCCTTGATTACGGCCGCGCAGGACGATTATTATTCACCCAAAAACGCCCCGGTACGTCCCAAGTACACGATCGTGCTCCGGGATGGCACCGAACTGCGGGGCGAGGTACTGCGCCAGGACAGTACCGGGGTTATCATTCGCACGTCCGATCTGGGCGAAGTTTCGCTCCGGGCCAACCAGATTCTGCGCATTGAAGAGGAAGGCCGTCGGCGCGAAGACGTAACTTACCCCAACCGGTTTCCGCAAACGATGCGCGCGGCACCAACGGCGTTCTCGGCCGAGCGGGGCCGGTTTTACTACCGCAATTATTACGTGTATTTGAATCAGTTTGAGTACGGCATCACCGACAACTGGAGCGTTGGGGCGTCCGTCTACCCTTCGCTACTCATCCGTGCATTCAGTTTATCGACTAAAGTGTCTACTCCCCTCAGCGACCGGGTGCGCGTCGGCGTTCAGGCGCAGTACGCCGGCCTGCAATTTATTC
>CAXUEB010000419.1:3754-4030 GCA_964249775.1 uncultured Spirosoma sp. | reverse complement strand
CTATCATGGGCACGTCGCGTTACCTAAAAGAACAAAACCTGAACGTACAAATCGTTGGCTGTCAACCCACCGACGGCTCATCGATTCCGGGCATTCGGAAGTGGCCGGTTGCGTACTTACCCAAGATTTTTGAGCCGGAGCGCGTCGACCGCGTTATTGAGGTTTCGGCCGAAGACGCCACGCAAACGACCCGCCGGCTGGCTTCCGTTGAAGGTGTGTTTGCGGGCATGAGTAGTGGCGGGTCCGTGTGGGCGTCGCTGAAGGCGGACAACGTGT
>CAXUEB010000419.1:0-3744 GCA_964249775.1 uncultured Spirosoma sp. | reverse complement strand
GAATTGGAGTCGGGGGTTATTGTCTGCATTATCTGCGACCGGGGCGACCGCTATCTGTCGTCGGATTTGTTTGGTGCGTAAACCGGCAAGCCGGAGCGCCGGCCGGTCTTAAACCGGGACGCGTAACGGTCCGCCGTAGCGGTCCTTACCGGTTTGTGGTCGTACCTTTGTTCCATGTACAAGCGTATTCTTCTTCCTCTATTATTCCGCTTCGACGCCGAGACGATTCACCACGTCGTCACGTCGTTGCTCAAGTTCGCGTTTTCTCTACCCGGTGTGTCGGCGCTCAGCCGGAAACTATACGTTTTGGAAGACAAACGCTTGGAGCGGACGGTGTTTGGGCTGACGTTCCCCAATCCGATTGGTATGGCGGCCGGCTTCGACAAAAACGCCGAACTGGTAGGCGAACTAAGCGATTTGGGCTTTGGCTTTGTGGAAATCGGCACCGTAACGCCCCGCCCGCAACCGGGTAATCCGCGCCCGCGCCTGTTTCGCCTGAAAGCCGATCAGGGCCTTATCAACCGCATGGGATTCAACAACAAAGGCGTAGGTCCGGCGGCCGGACGCTTAGGCCAGTTTGGGCAGCGCAAAGGGACTCGGCGCGTGATTGTCGGCGGCAACATCGGCAAGAATAAGGATACACCCAACGAAAACGCCTTCAGCGATTACTTAACCGGCTTCCGCGAACTGTTCGACGTGGTCGATTACTTCGTCGTCAACGTCAGTTCGCCCAACACGCCCGGCCTGCGCGATTTGCAGGAGCGCGAACCGCTCACCCGGTTGCTGACGGCCCTGCAAGCCGAAAATCGGCAGCGGTCTACCCCCAAACCCATTCTGCTCAAGATTGCGCCCGACCTGACCAACGGGCAGTTGGACGACATCATTGCCATCGTCGCCGAAACGGGTATTGCGGGCGTTATTGCTACCAACACGACCATCAGCCGGACCGACCTGACGACCGACGCGGGCTTAGTGACGCAAATGGGCGCGGGCGGGGTCAGTGGTCGACCACTGCGCAAGCGAGCAACGGAAGTGATTCAGTACCTTTACCAGCGGTCGGGCGGAACGTTTCCCATCATTGGCGTGGGCGGCATCTTTTCGGCCGAAGACGCGCTCGAAAAGCTCCGCGCCGGGGCCAGTTTGGTGCAGGTGTATACCAGCTTCATCTACGAAGGCCCGGCGTTGGCCAAGCGCATCAACCAGGAACTGCTGAACAAACCCATCTCAGCATCCCAACCGACCCTTCTTTCGTGAGGGGGCAGGCCGGTCGTTCGGGTTTAGGCGAATTAAGCGGGGCACCTACGCGGTTTTTCGTTAAAAATTGGCAAATTTACCTTTATTCCCCGTGGCCCCATCCTAACGCATGGCTCAACCAACTACGTCGACTCGCCAAAACGCACCCCGCCGACCCGTCGAACGCAACGAACCCCGCCCACTGAAAGCCAACACCATCCGCCAGCCCGAGTCGGTCAGTCTCCCGCCGGGTCGGTTACGCGCGCGTTCACGACCGTCGGTCAACTGGGCAGCCGCGCTCGACCAGTGGCTGTCGGACCGGCGCTCGACCTTAACCCTCGGGGCGCTGCTGATGCTCTTGTCAGTTGGTTTGTTGATTGCGTTTGTTTCCTACCTGCTGAACGGCCAGGCCGATCAAAGCGTCGTTGGTTCTGCGCTATCGACACCCTTGGCCGAAAGCGGCACCGAGACCCGCAATTGGCTGGGCTTGGCCGGGGCGGCCGTGGCGCAGGTGTTTGTGTTTCGGTGGTTTGGCGTCGGGGCGCTGGGCCTGCCCATTATCACATTCCTGGCGGGGTACAAACTAACCTTCCGGCGCGAGTTGTTGCCGCTGAGTCGCACGACGGCGGCCCTATTGTTTGGTTCGGTTTGGCTGAGTCTGCTGCTCGGTTACGTAGTGCTGGTGACCGATTCCGTCGAGACAAGCAGCGTCTGGTGCGGAGGACTGGGCTACGAACTGAACGTCGCGCTGTACAGCCTGTTTGGCTGGGGCAATCTGGCGATCATCGGTTTTCTGTTGTTTCTGTTTGGGGTGTACTTCTTTGAAAGTAACCCGTTCGGGCGGCTGGCTTTTCGCTCGTCCAGCCGATCAGAAGCGGTCCAGCCAGCCGACGAAACCTTGCACGGCTACGACGACCTGGACGAACCGGATGTCGACGACGAGCCGGAAACTGAGTACCCGCTTAACGGGTCGGCCAACGCGCCTTTGGCTCAAGTTGATGCGTTGGACGAAGCCGACGACGAACCGGACGTACCCGTCGTCAGCCCCTCGGTTAGTTCCGTGTCGGTTGTTACCCAAACGCCCGTGGACCCGGCTCCCGTCAACTCCATTCCACAAACGTCCGGCGTAGCGCTGACAATTAAGAACCGCGTCGCCGACGACGCGCCCGCTGAACCCGTCGAACTGGCCGCTACGCCCGCGCCGACCTACGAACCCGATTCCTTCGAGGACGACGATCTGGTGGCGCAGCACGGTCCCTACGATTCAACGCTTGACCTGCCGCAGTATCAGTACCCAACCAACGACTTGCTGACGGACTACCCGAATACGCGCAAAGCGGGCGTGTCGGACGATGAACTGACGGCCAACAAAGAACGAATCGAAACCACGCTCCGCAACTTCGGCATTGAAATCGACAGCATTCAGGCGTCCATTGGTCCAACCGTAACCCTCTACGAAATCGTACCGGCCAAGGGCGTTCGCATCTCGAAAATCAAAAGCCTCGAAGATGACATTGCGCTAAGTTTGTCAGCCTTAGGAATTCGCATCATCGCCCCAATGCCCGGCATGGGCACGATCGGCATCGAGGTGCCAAACAAAAACCGCGAGATGGTGTCAATGCGCTCGGTGATCATGAGCGACGTGTTCAGCAACAGTAAGTTCGACCTGCCAGTGGTGCTGGGCAAAACCATCTCGAACGAAATTTACGTAGCCGACCTGGCCAAAATGCCGCACCTGCTGATGGCCGGGGCCACGGGCCAGGGAAAATCGGTGGGTTTGAACGTCTTGCTGACGTCGCTGATTTACCGGAAACACCCGTCGCAGTTGAAGTTTGTGCTGGTTGACCCTAAAAAGGTTGAACTGACCTTGTTTAACAAACTGGAGCGGCATTTTCTGGCGAAACTTCCCGACGCTGAGGAGCCGATCATCACCGACACGAAGAAGGTGGTCAACACGCTCAACTCGCTGTGCATCGAGATGGACAACCGCTACAACCTGCTTAAAGACGCCGGTTGCCGCAACCTCAAAGAGTACAACGCGAAGTTTGTAAAACGGCGGCTCAACCCCGAAAAAGGCCACCGGTTTCTGCCGTACATCGTCTTGATTATTGACGAGTTAGCCGACCTAATGATGACGGCTGGCAAGGAAGTTGAGCAACCCATTGCCCGGCTGGCGCAGTTGGCACGGGCCATCGGCATTCACTTAGTGGTGGCCACGCAGCGGCCGTCGGTAAACGTGATTACGGGTTTAATTAAAGCCAATTTTCCCGCGCGGCTGTCGTTTAAGGTAACGTCGAAGATCGACTCCCGAACGATTTTGGACACCGGCGGGGCCGAGCAGTTGGTCGGTATGGGCGACATGCTTTTGTCGTCCAACTCCGACATTATCCGGTTACAATGCCCGTTCATTGATACAAACGAAATTGAAGACATCTGCGCGTTTGTGGGCAACCAACGCGGCTACGACGACGCGTACAACCTACCCGAATTTGTCGGTGACGACGGCGGTCA
>CAXUEB010000418.1:0-4059 GCA_964249775.1 uncultured Spirosoma sp. | reverse complement strand
AAGGTGTAGCCCCGGCCGCCGAGTTCGATGGTTGCGTCGATGGCGTTTTTGACCTGCCAGCCGCCATGAGCCAGCACGTGGAAATCGGGGTTGGTGCTGGCCCCGTTCATGTAGCGCTCGTGCGAAAACAGATTGGCCGTGCCCCACAGCAGTTTGACGCCACTGGCGGCCTGCTTCTGCTTGGCGTAGTCGACAATCTTACGAAAATTCTGCTCGAACTCGGCGTTGGAGCCGCCTTCGGGCGCTACGTCTACGTCGTGAAAGCAGTAGTAGTCAACGCCCAGCTTGGTGATGAACTCGAAGGCCGCGTCCATCTTCTGGTGAGCGGCTCCGAGTAGATCGGAGTGGGCCGTGTCGTCCCAGGGGAGGTGCTTCACGCCCGGTCCGAAAGGATCTCCGCCGGTGTTGACAAACGTGTGCCAGTAGGCCACCGCAAACCGGAAAAGCTCTTTCATGGGTGTACCCAGGATGGTCCGGTTCGGATCGTAGAACTTAAACGCCAGCGGGTTGTCCGAATCGCGGCCTTCGTAGGATATGGGCTTGTCAACGAAGGGAAAATAAGCTTTGTCGCCGAGGGTAAGCGTTAATTCTGCCATGTGAGTTGAGAATGAAAAACGAATAGGAAGCCCAAAGGTCAGTCGCCTTTGGGCTTCCTGTCAACTATAAACGAGAAAACGGCCTATTTTTCACTATTCAATTGGCAAGGGAATGTAAAAACCGTCGGGTTTGTTGAACGGGGCCGCCACCGAATAGCTACCGTCGTACTGTTGGACCATAGCCCCCGTAATCTGATCTTTGGGCATCACCCGCACGTCCGACGCCCAAAACTGCGTGTCAATGTGAAACTCCGTTTTGAAATCTTTGTCGGTCGAAAGCGTCAGGTAATTGCGGAATTGTAGGGGCGACTGGTCGGCCGGATAATTATAAACCTGGACCGATACCGGCTTTTTACGGTCTACGTTGAACGTCGCTTTTTCCTGAACGACTTCTGGCGTGCCGGGCAGCCGCAACGCCCCGTTTGGAAATACCACGAACTGCTGCTTGTCTAATTTGGTCCGGGGCGGAATAAACCCGACGGGGTCTTCCTTAGAGATGGTGCCATTCACCGAACTAATTGTGTACCGGCTGTACCGACCCGAAAACGATGAGCCGGTCAAGTCCACGTTGGCTACGTCGTACCAGTAATCCAATTTATCCTGTCCGATGATGAACGCCGACCGTTTCCAGTCGACGTACAGCGGCCGGTCGAGCTTGTTAACCAGCGAAAGGCGCATCTGTCCGCGTTCGCTCGAAAAGTTGTAGCGAAGCGTCAGCGTGTCGTTGTCCAACACCAACCCTTGCGGGGCAAGTTTGACGTTGTTGCCCCGCAAGGTTACGAGCTGCGCGTTGGGCGTACAAGCCGTCAGTGCGACAAGGCCGAGAATGAAAAGGAACAGAGTTTTCATACCATTTTCTGTGGATGAATCTTTCGGTTGAAAAGACAAAGGCATCAGGACAAGTTACCTACTTTCAGCCACTTCTCGTACGCATCCCGGTACCGCTCTTGATCGCGGATGTTGGGGTCGATGGTCTTCGTAACGTGCAGACCAACAAAGGCTTCCTGCATGGTCTTGTAGTGGCCCAGACCCAGCCCGGCTCCGCGAGCGGCTCCCTGCGCGCCGTCGGTGTTATACAGTTCGATGGCCGCACCAGTCAGGTTGGCGAGCGTATCGCGAAACAACGGACTAAGCATCATGTTGGCCTCGCCCGCCCGGATGGTTTTCAGTCCTACGCCGACGCCTTCCATAACCCGAATGCCGTAGTACAGGGCAAACACGATGCCTTCCTGCGCGGCCCGGATCAGGTGCGGCAAACCGTGGCGCGTCAGTTGCAGGCCGTGGAACGACGCGCCCAGATCGGCATTTTCGAGCACCCGCTCGGCCCCGTTGCCGAACGGCAAACAAACCAGACCATCGGCCCCGACGGGCGCTTCGTGGGCCAGGTGGTTCATCTGATCGTAACTGATCGACCGGCTGAGCACCTGATTCCGCAGCCAACTGTTCAGAATGCCCGTGCCGTTGACGCACATCAGCACGCCGTAGCGCGGGGCCTCGGGCCGGTGGCTGACGTGCAGAAACGTATTGACCCGCGACTTTGGGTCGTACTTAGCCTGATCGCTGACGCCGTAGACGACGCCCGACGTACCGGCCGTAGCCGCGATTTGCCCCGGCTCCAGCACGTTCAGCGACCAGGCGTTGTTAGGTTGGTCGCCGGCGCGGTAGGTCACGGGCGTGCCGGCTGCGAGACCCAGTTCGGCGGCTGCCGACGCGATTAACCTACCTTGCGGGGCGAAGGTTGGCCTGATAGCGGGCAACAAGGCCGGATCGAAGCCGTAATAATCCAGCAGGAAGTCAGCGGGCTGATTCGCCTGAAAATCCCAGAATGTACCCTCCGACAAGCCCGACGCAGTTGTGACAATCTCGCCCGTCATCCGGGCCGCGACGTAATCACCGGGCAGCATAAAGTGGGCTACTTGGGCAAATACATCCGGTTCGTTCGCCTTCACCCACGCGAGTTTAGCGGCCGTAAAGTTACCCGGCGAATTGAGCAGGTGCGTCAGCACGCGCTCGTGACCAAGATCATCGAACGCCTGCTTACCGAACGGCACGGCCCGGCTGTCGCACCAGATGATCGACGGCCGCAGCACGTTCAGGTCTTTGTCGACTACGACTAAGCCGTGCATCTGGTACGAAATACCGACAGCTTTTACGTCGGCGGGCCGGACGGCCGCTTGCTGCATCACGGCCTGACTGGCCCGGCAGGCGTTCTGCCACCACGCGTCGGGGTGCTGCTCAGCAAAGCCCGGTTGGGGCGCGTCGATGGCCATTTCGGTTTTGGGGAAGAACGCCGACGCCACGACGGTGCCTTGATCGGCATCTAATAAACACGCTTTAACCGACGAACTGCCGAGGTCAATGCCAAGAAGGAACATAAAGGGTGCAAGGAGTAAGGTACAAGGTGTAAGTCCGCAAACGTGTCCGTTGCTCGGGCCAGTTTGTCGACCCATCATCACGGCCTGCAAAATACACAATCCGGCATAGACGCCAATACGGCTGCGTGCGTCGGCCACGATCGCAAACTCCCCGGCCCGTTGCGGAAATCGCCCGCGCCTTTCGTTTCTTTGCGCCCGAAACAACCAATACCATTTCCCTATGAGTCCGGTTCTTGACCTGAGCATCGACGAACTATTTAAGCAATTTGATCGCCTGCGCGTCTTAATTATCGGCGACGTGATGCTTGATTCCTACGTATGGGGTCGCGTGGAGCGCATTTCGCCGGAAGCGCCCGTGCCGGTCGTGACCGTGCAGCGTCGTGAACTGCGGCTTGGTGGAGCCGGTAACGTTCTGCTGAACGTGCAGGCGCTGGGGGCCGAAGCCATCATTTGCTCGGTCATCGGTACCGACACGCCTGGCGACCAACTCAAAACAGAGTTAGGTAACCGGGGTCTCAACTGCGACGGTCTGATTCGCAGCGCCGGGCGCATCACGACCATCAAAGAGCGCATTATCGCCGGTTCGCAGCAGGTCGTGCGCGTCGATACAGAAACCGACCGGCTCATCACGGCCGACGAACGGACGCAGCTTATTGCCAAGGCCAAGAAACTGA
This sequence comes from uncultured Spirosoma sp., assembly GCA_964249775.1. Taxonomy (GTDB): domain Bacteria; phylum Bacteroidota; class Bacteroidia; order Cytophagales; family Spirosomataceae; genus Spirosoma. Next base: position 414 of record CAXUEB010000418.1, on the reverse strand, counting down.
TTCCCAGTTGCCACGTCGTTATCTTCGAGGATTACGACAAAGGCGTGCTGAGCAAAGAAGCCATCGCCGACATTACCGACTTCGCCAACGCGCAGGGCGTTCCAACCGTCGTTGACCCGAAGAAACGTAACTTCCTGTCGTATCAGAACGCCACCCTGTTTAAGCCAAACTTAAAAGAACTGCGCGAGGGCCTGAAACTGGATTTTGACGTCGACAACGCGGCCGAACTCCAGGCGGCCGTTAACCAACTGAAACAGGAACTGAATCTGAAAGGAGCGCTCATTACGCTTTCCGAGCGGGGCGTGTTCATCGACTACAACGGCGAGACGGTCAAACTGCCCGCCCACGTCCGTCAGATTGCCGACGTGTCGGGCGCGGGCGATACGGTTATCAGCATTGCGGCCTGCTGCGTGG
>CAXUEB010000417.1:0-4062 GCA_964249775.1 uncultured Spirosoma sp. | reverse complement strand
GTATCAAACTTATCCTGAATGTTACTAATGATGTAGCGTTCTTCTTTCTTCATGCCTGTTGTTTGTTCGGCAAATCCGTTATCGTATTCGTACAGAAACCCATCGTCGGGATTCCAATTCAGAAATGCCTCCTTCGACATCGGAATACGAACATCGTCAACGTCTTCCTGCTCCAATACTGCGCTTTCCATACCCTTTGGCGTTTGTTGTAAAGCTATAAAAAAAGTAGTCGATTTGAGTGCGCTCTTAACTCCAACGGCCAAAACCGCTAACTTCGCCGATTCAGACAACAAGCGGTGACGTTTGATTTATGCGCAATCCTTTCTTTTACGTTTTGCTTCTCGTGCTGGTCGTTTTGGACGGCTGGCTCTTATCGCACCCGAACCTGATTGGCCGGGCGGGGGTGTTCTTTTTTGAGTACGATTACCTCGAAACGTTTCCCAAAGCGCTCGGTACGGTCGCGGCACTGGTGGGGGCGGCTGTGCTGCTGACTCAGTTGACGAAGCAGGCCAGTCGGAGCGTGGCCAGTGTGGTGCTGGCTATCCTGCTGGCCGTGGCGGGTTACTGGCTCTGGGATAGTTTCACGGTGTATAATTCGGGCGTTTACAAACTGACGGGAGCGGGCTTCCGGGCGGGAGCAATCCTATTGCCGGGCTTGGTCACGCTGGTGTTTGGGCAAGGGCTTTTTGATGTGATGCAAGCTAAGCCCCCCCGCCGATGAGATGGTCCATAACGTTGCTGGCTATGCTGTGGGCAACGATGCTGACAGCGCAGCCGGTTCTCTTGCTCCGTCCCGACCGCGTCTTCGACGGCGAATCGGTGCACGACGGCTGGGTCGTGCGGACGAAGGGCGATAAAATTGACGCCGTCGGACCGGCGGCTTCGGTTTCGACCAACGGCGCGGAGGTAGTCGACCTGAAGGGCACGACTTTGCTGCCCGGTCTGATCGAAGGTCATTCGCACCTGCTGCTGCACCCGTACAACGAAACGACCTGGGACGATCAGGTCCTGCGCGAAGCCCGGTCGCTGCGGGTGGCACGGGCCACGGTGCACGCGCGGAAAACCTTACTGGCAGGATTCACAACCGTGCGCGACCTCGGCACCGAAGGCGCGGACTACGACGACGTGGGCCTCAAACAAGCGATTGAGCAAGGTATCATTCCCGGTCCGCGCATGATGATCGTCACGCGGGCGCTGATTGCCACGGGCAGCTACGCGCCGAAAGGATTTAGCCCCGACGTCAACGTGCCGCAGGGAGCCGAAGAAGCCGACGGGCACGACGCCCTAATCCGGGCCGTGCGGACGCAGATTGGCAAAGGAGCCGACGCCATCAAAGTGTACGCTGATTACCGGTGGGGCCTGATGGCCGAAGCCCGCCCAACCTTTACGTTAGACGAACTCAAACTCATTGTCGACGTCGCCCGGAGCAGCGGGCGGGGCGTCGTGGCCCACGCGAGTACCGCCGAAGGCATGCGCCGGGCGATTCTGGCCGGTTGCGAAACGGTTGAGCACGGCGACGCCGGAACGCCGGAGATTTTTACGTTGATGAAGAGAAACAATACGGCCCTGTGCCCAACGCTGGCGGCCGGCGACGCGGTGAGTCAGTATCGCGGTTGGAAAAAAGGAGCCGAACCCGAGCCGGAACGCATTAAGCAAAAGCGCATTACGTTCCGGCAGGCATTGGATGCGGGCGTAACCATTTGCGCCGGGGGCGATGTAGGGGTGTTTAGTCACGGCGACAACGCCCGCGAACTGGAAATGATGGTCGACTACGGCATGAAACCGCTTGACGTGCTGCGCTCGGCAACGTCGGTCAACGCGGCCGTGTTTCGCCTTGCCGATCGGGGCCGTATTCGACCCGGCTTGCTGGCCGATTTAGTTGCGGTAGACGGTAATCCGATCCAAACCATTACGGCCGTTCGGCGCGTTCGTTTGGTTATGAAAAGTGGCAAAATCTATAAAGAATAAGACAAAACTTATTACGTCGTCCGTCAGTTTACTTGCTACTTAGTTTCTAAAAAGTCCTTTTTTGGGCGGCTCTGTAGGGTGTTTAGGTTTTTGCCTTAATTTCGCCGTTCGCGCCTGACGATCTACGAACTCATTGTTTCTGACTACTCTACCCTAATTTTCTGTATGGCAAACACGGCTGAACTAACCGTCGATGGTAAATCCTTTTCGTTTCCTACGTTGGAAGGAAGCGAACGAGAAAAAGCCTTCGACATTTCGAACCTTCGCGACCAAACTGGTTACGTAACGTTGGACCGGGGTTATAAAAACACGGGGGCTACCAAGAGCGCGATCACGTTCTTGGACGGTGAAGAAGGCATCTTGCAGTACCGCGGCTACTCGATCGAAGATCTGGCGTCAAAAGCGTCGTTTCTGGAAGTGGCGTACCTGCTTATTTACGGCGAGTTGCCCACGCAAGAACAGTTTGCGCAGTTCGAAAACGCCATTCGTCGCCATACGTTGGTGAACGAAGATATGCGCAAAATCTTCGACGGCTTTCCCGTTAACGCCCATCCAATGGGCGTTTTGTCGTCGCTGGTGAGTGCGATGAGCGCCTTTTACCCGGATTCGTACGAGGGGTCCGGTACAAACAACATTGACCTGCACATTATTCGGTTGCTGGCCAAACTACCAACGATTGCCACCTGGTCGTACAAAAAGGCGATGGGGCACCCCATCAACTACCCTAAAAACCAACTCGACTACATCTCGAACTTCCTGAACATGATGTTCGCCTTGCCGGTTGAAGAGTACAAAGTTGATCCGGTGGTTGCCGAAGCCCTGAACGTCTTGTTGATTCTTCACGCCGACCACGAACAAAACTGCTCAACCTCGACGGTGCGGCTCGTTGGCTCGTCGCAGGCGAATGTCTATTCGTCGATCTCATCCGGTATTAGTGCGCTATGGGGACCGCTGCACGGTGGGGCCAACCAAGAAGTGATTGAGATGCTGGAAGAGATTAAGGCCGACGGGGGCGACGTGAGCAAGTACGTCGACATGGCCAAGAACGCCAAAACGACGGGTTTCCGGTTGTTCGGCTTTGGTCACCGCGTGTACAAGAACTTCGATCCGCGCGCCAGAATCATCAAGAAAGCGGCCGACGATGTCTTGAGCAAACTCGGCGTCAACGATCCGGTATTGGAAATCGCCAAGGGTCTGGAAGAGGCCGCCTTGAACGATGATTATTTTGTGCAGCGCAAACTGTACCCGAACGTCGACTTCTACTCAGGAATCATCTACCGTGCTTTGGGTATTCCGACGAATATGTTTACGGTAATGTTCGCCATCGGCCGGTTGCCGGGCTGGATTGCGCAGTGGAAAGAAATGCGCGAACAGAAAGAACCCATTGGCCGCCCGCGTCAGATTTACACCGGTGCGACACTGCGGGAATTTACACCGATGGAGAACCGGTGAGGCTGATTTTGCCCGGTTAATCCGATTAGCACCGAAAATGCCTTAAACGAAAAGAAGGGTAGCGGATGAGAAATTCGCTACCCTTCTAAGTATAGAATCATGTTTGGGCGGGGTGCCCCCGACTACTCGGCGCTACAATTAGTCGTCGATTTCGCCTTCGTCGTCACCTTCGGTTGCGGCCAAAACGGGATCGAGCAGAACGTTCTCGTCTTCGGCGATTTTAGCCCGAATCTTTTGTTCGAGTTCGGCCATGAGTTCGGGGTTGTCGAGCAACAATTCCTTCACGGCGTCGCGGCCCTGCGCCAAACGGCTGGTGCCGTAAGAGAACCACGAACCCGACTTCTTGACGATTTCCATTTCAACGGCTAAGTCAAGAACCTCACCGACCTTCGAAATACCCTGACCGTACATGATGTCGAACTCGACCACTTTAAACGGAGCGGCCAGTTTGTTCTTAACAACCTTTACCTTAGTGCGGTTACCAACCACGTTGTCGGCACCTTCTTTGATCTGACCAATACGCCGGATATCCAGACGAACCGACGCGTAAAACTTCAGGGCGTTACCACCGGTCGTGGTTTCGGGGTTACCGAACATCACGCCGATTTTTTCGCGCAACTGGTTAATGAAAATGCAGCAGCA
>CAXUEB010000416.1:0-4067 GCA_964249775.1 uncultured Spirosoma sp. | reverse complement strand
CCAGGAGCGGGAGTCGAACCCGCACGGGCTTGTGGCCCACAGGATTTTCGTACCAGCTACCGCTTTTGCGGCTCGTTGCGTAAGGCAACGATTTGTGGTCTGGACTTTCTCTTCACCATATCCCCAAAGCAGGATTTAGGTGCCGCCTGTTAAGTCTCTACACCTTCCACGCCAACGTGTATTGGCAGGCTTGGCTCGGGATTGCCAATCATTGCTGATAAGGTTTCCCCGAATTTAAGCGGTTCTACTGTGAAGGTTTCCCTTCGCGCACTCAACTTTTTGATATTTTTTGCTCGGTAATTATCCGTAAGCGCGTGACAGTTAGGACACAACAACTCAAGATTCGTCAGTGAATTGTCGGAATTGATTCCGTTTTTATGATGCAATTCTAAAGGAATGGGTTTTGACATCCATTTCGATAAACCGCATTGCTCACAAGCGCGTTTCTAATAACCCTCGTTTAGAAGCCTTTTTTTAAGCTTGTGAGTCTGATAGGTTGGACGGGTGCCGCTAAAGATATCTGCCATCAAAACGGGTTGTTTTGACGGTAACTTACTGTAGCCTTTACCCGCCTGATTTGACTTGAAGCAACCTAACCGTTTAGCATGAAAGCACAATGTTTTGTAATTCATACCAAGTGTTAATGCTGCTTTCGCCATACTATTAGACTGAGCACAAGCGTCAATCAATTTCTTCTCGAAGAGAGAATCATATATGTAACGCGCCATAGAAACGAAATTATTTCGCTTCAATTACGACGTAAAACCGAAAATATCAAAGAACTAAGTCCGGCGTGTCTACCAATTCCACCATCCCGGCATTTACGAAAAAGGCACCGACCAACGGTGCCTCCTTCGTGGAGCGAAAGACGGGGTTCGAACCCGCGACCTCGACCTTGGCAAGGTCGCGCTCTACCAGCTGAGCTACTTTCGCATATAGCAACGCGCCTTCGTTCGGCGAATTGTGGATGCAAATTTAAGGCGTTTAGGGCGTTTGTCAAGTCAAAAACGCAAAAAAATTTCGGGTTCGTGCCCGTCGGCCCACTTGAAAACTGATTACGAGTGCGTTAAGAATGCCAATAAACCGAAGAATCCGTTTAGGCAAAAGCCGCTTATCCACATCATGCGCATGGTGGTTTGGTAGTTGGCCCGGCGTTCGTCGCGGTTGACTTGGGCAAACCAACGTAGAAAGAAGACAACGGCTGGCAACAAAAACAGCCCATACACCCAAAACCAAGAACCACCCTCGAAGAAGATGTAGAACCCAAAGCTCGACAGCCCGAACATAATTATCGCGCTGACAAAGGTGCCCCGTATGCCCAGCAGCCGGCTGATGGTTTGGTCGCCCCGGCGGGCGTCTTCTTCGTGCTGGTACACCTGAGTGATTGGATACAACGCCATCAGGTTTAGCGTGGCCAGCAAGCCGCCCATCAGCAACCGGGGTTGCGTGGCAGCCGACAGCGGTAGATTGTTGATTGACACGTAGGTTAGGACATACGTGATACCGCCCTGCAACAGGCCAATCAGCAGCCAACTGAATACGGGATAGCGTTTGAGTCGGATGCGGTCGTGACTGTAGGCTTTGGTTACGAATCCGTAAATCAGCAGATACACTACGAACGCCCAATTAACGAAAGCGCCCAGTGCTAAGGCAACAAGGTCGAGTACCCACGACACCCAGTACAGCGTTTTTGACACGGGCGGTGGTGTTTCCAGACCACTGATAGGGCCTTCGTCTTTGTCAAAGTAGCTGTTGTACGCGTTACTGGCCGGGTACAGCAGCAGGTGAACGACGAGCAGGATGGCTACGCTTCGCCAAGGGTCGGGCGCGGGCGACTGGCCCAGCGCCCCCCAATAAACAGGAAGCAGAAAGAAGGAAAAGGAAACGCGCAGGTGCAACCAAATGGTGCGGAGGGTCATAACAGATTGTACGCGAAATGTCGGATTAGATTGCAGAACTTTCCCCCAAACGCGTGGTTATAAGCATAACCAATGAAAGTTGGTTTTTTGCGCAAGCGCACATTACCTACGAGATGAGACAACGTTCCAGCGGTTACATAAATAGCATTGGTACGGCCGTACCGGCTTATTCCTCGACGCAACTGAAAGCCGCTGAGTTCATGGCCGACGTGCTTGAATTAGACGAGCGCGACACCCGACGGCTCATGGCGCTCTACCGCCAGACCCGCATCGACCAGCGGCACACCGTGCTGGCGGATTACGTCCGGCCGCGTGACCAATTCACGTTCTATGCAAACACCCCCGGCATGGAACCGTTTCCAACAGTGAGCCAACGGATGCGGGTGTATCGGCAAGAAGCCGTTCCCCTGGCACTCAAGGCCATCAACGACTGCTTAGCCAACTACCCAGATTTTGATCCGCAGACCATCACGCACCTGATTACGGTAAGTTGCACGGGTTTGTACGCGCCGGGACCGGATATTGAACTTATCGAAGCGCTCGGTTTGCCGACCACCACGCAACGGCTGGCGATTAATTTTATGGGGTGTTACGGCGCATTCAACGGCCTGAAAACCGCTGACGCTATCGTCCGTGCCGACGCCAATGCCAAAGTTTTAATGGTGTGCGTCGAATTGTGCACGATTCATTTCCAGAAAAAGACCGAAACGGATCACCTGCTGTCGAACGCCTTGTTTGCCGATGGTTCGGCCGCCGTGTTGGTCGAGGCTCAACCCCACCCGGAGCAGGCGTTCCGGCTGCGGTCGTTTTACTGCGATCTGCTACCGGAAGGGAAAGAAGCGATGGCCTGGCACGTCAGCGATTTCGGCTTCGAGATGACACTGACGGCGCAGGTACCCGCGTTTATTCAACAGGGCATTGGTCAGTTGATGGAGCGCCTGCTCGATCAGTGTGACCTGACGCTCGACGATATTGGTCATTACGCCCTGCACCCTGGCGGCCGGCGCATCCTCGAAGTGATTGAAGAACAATTGGGTATCACGGCCCACGACGACCGGCACGCGTACAGCGTCCTGCGGCAGAACGGCAATATGTCGTCGGCAACGGTGTTGTTTGTGCTCAAAGAAGTCTGGAACCAGTTGGCTTCGGGCGGAGCGACGTTCGACGCCGACCGGCCCAACATTCTGAGCTGCGCCTTCGGGCCGGGTCTTACGCTTGAATCGATGGTGCTCGAAGCCGTTATGGCCGAGCCGGAATACGTTCCGTTAGCAGCTTCCAGCGCATCAGCCCGAGTTTCGTGAGCATGTAAAAGAGCGAAGTGCGCAGCACGCCTAATCCGTAGATTGAACTGCGGGTGAAGTTAATGGAGGACGCTTCTTCAAAGTACTTCGTCGGGCAGGTGACTTCGGCAATTTCGTAGCCCTGGTAGAAAATCTGGGCAATCATTTCGTTATCGAAAATGAAGTCGTCGGAGTTGTGGGTAAAGTCTAAGCTGCGCAGTACCTCGCCCGAAAATGCCCGGTAGCCGGTGTGGTACTCCGATAGCTTCTGATTCATGAGCAGGTTCTGCACCAGCGTCAGAAAGCGGTTAGCGATGTATTTGTACATCGGCATGCCGCCTTTGAGCGCGCCTTTGCCCAAAATGCGCGACGCAAACACGACGGGGTATAGCCCGTTGCCAATAATCGAAATCATGGCCGGCAACAGCATTGGCGTGTATTGATAGTCGGGGTGTAGCATCACGACAATGTCCGCGCCGAGGTCGAGGGCTTTGGCGTAGCAGGTTTTCTGATTGCCCCCGTAGCCTTTGTTGCGGTCGTGCCGGATGACGTGCCGGATACCCAACCGCCGGGCTTCTTCGACGGTGTTGTCGGGGCTGGCATCGTCCACTAAAATAACGTCGTCTACCAAGTCGAGCGGGATTTCGCGGTAGGTCCGCTCCAGCGTTAGAGCGGCCCGGTAAGCGGGCATGACGACGACCACTTTTTTACCATTAAACATGGGTCAAATCTAAGGGGCAACGGCTACTCTGCCAATAAATTGACCAACCAAGGTAGTTGGTTCGCCCGATTGGGCGTAGCTTTACTCGTAAAATCAACGACTCAAACGCGGCAAATTGACGTTTGGCTCTTTTTTAACCGGTTATGT
>CAXUEB010000415.1:2797-4129 GCA_964249775.1 uncultured Spirosoma sp. | reverse complement strand
GCTACCCAGCGCCGGATCGACCAGTTGCGAGCAATGGGTCACACAGTAGAATCTGTGGATTTCCCCTTACTAAACTACCTCCTGCCAACGTATTATATTCTGACAACGGCGGAAGCCTCTTCAAACCTATCCCGTTTCGACGGGGTACGCTACGGCTACCGACATTCTGACCCAGCGGATGTACCGACAACGGACGTATTGACGTTGTACAAAAAAAGCCGGACGGAGGGGTTTGGCGCGGAAGTGCGTCGGCGTATTCTGCTCGGTACGTTTGTGCTGAGTGCTATTACGACGCTTACTACACCAAAGCGCAACGGGTACGGCGGCTGATTCGGCAGGAGACCGAACGTATCTTTGAGCGGTACGATTTCCTGCTGTCGCCCACTACGCCAACGTCGGCGTTTCGGCTGGGTGAGAAAGCGGGCGGGGGGAACGATCCGCTGCAGATGTACCTCGCCGATTTGTTTACGGTGCAGGCCAATGTGGTGGGGTACCCGGCGATTTCGATTCCCAACGGCACTGACGATGCGAATCTGCCGATAGGTTTGCAACTGATGGCCCCGCCTTTTGCCGAAGAAGCGCTGGTGGCACTGGCGAAAAGTTTAGAGATAAATAACGAATAGTACACGGTTGATATAGATTACTCACTGGGTGTTGGTATGTTCATGACGACATTCCTCATTGTCCATTAAAATTTAACCCGTATGACGTTCCTGAACCGTAACTTGTTGAAGATTGGGTTATTGAGTGCCGTAATGAGCCTGACAACAGTCGCCCGTGCCAATCCCGCCGGTACGCCCGTGCTCCACCGGGACTGGAACAAAATGACAAGTCAGCCCGGAGACAGTACCGTCGCTAAAAGAGATACCGTTTCCACCGTGCCCGACAGTCTATTGCGGGAGCGGCTGGCCAAACTTCAGAAGGATGTACCGTTGAACTACCACAAAGCCGTTCAGAGCTACGTAGACTATTTCGCTTTCCGCAAGCCGGGCCGAACCAAGCTGGCGATGGAGCGGATGCCGCTGTTTTTTCCGCTGTACGAGCGCATGCTGGCGGAATACTCCCTGCCCGACGAACTGAAGTTTTTATCCATTGTGGAGTCAGACCTAACGCCACGGGCCGTCTCCCACGCCGGGGCGGGTGGACTCTGGCAGATCATGCCCGGCACCGGCCGCGACCTCAAGCTCTATCAGGACGACTACATCGACGAGCGGATGGACCCTGTCAAAGCCACCGAAGCCGCCTGCAAATACCTCCGCGATCTGTACGCTATTTTCGGCGACTGGGAGCTGGCCATGGCGGGTTACAACTGCGGGCCGGGTGCCGTAAAAC
>CAXUEB010000415.1:0-2787 GCA_964249775.1 uncultured Spirosoma sp. | reverse complement strand
CCTACCTGATGCACCACGGCAACGACCACTGCGTTTTCGCCTAGAACTACGAGTTTCCGATTCTGCACGATACCATTCAGGTGTCGGGCTATTTTAACCTCGAAACCTTCGCCAAACACAGCACCATGCCGTTGGCCGATCTGCAAAAGATGAACCCGGCCATCACCACGGGCATTCTGCCCGAATACACCAACCGCTACCCGCTCCGGGTACCGCGCCGACAATATGCTTACTTTGCCCGCCACCGCCAGGCGGTGATGGATTCGGCCAGCCAACTACCCAAAACGATGGGGAACACGCTGCTGGCCCACGCCGAAGCCGTTCGGTACGGGGCTGATTCGATAGGTATCTGGGCTGCTTTGGGTAGCAACCCACTGGCCCAAATGCGGTTAGATGACACGCCGATTGATGAGCCGGAAGAAGCGCCGGAGAAAGCGGTTGTAAAATCGGCTAAAGCCGCGGCTCGGTTAGTATCCGACGAACCCGAAGACGAACCCGAGACGGTGGTGGCACGAAAGCGCACCGGTGGTGATGCGACACGCAAAGAGGCCGAAACCATCAGTCAACCAAAGCAATTTAAACCACGCTACCACCGCGTACAGAATGGCGATACGCTCTGGAACATTGTCCAGCGCTATGACGGGCTGACGATTGATCGGCTCAAGAAAATGAACCACATTCGGGGCAACGCCCTGCGGCCGGGGCAGAAGTTGATTGTGGGATAAAATGGTACCGCGTCGGCAGACCGGTTTCTCCGCGAAATTTCGTATCTTTATTCCTCATTAATAAGCTGCTGACCGGCTTTTTCACGACTGAATGATTGCTTATTTAGATGGGCTATTGGCCTATAAAGAAACGACGTACGCCATTATTGACGTAAACGGCGTGGGCTACTCGGTTCATATATCCCTTCAGACCTACGCCACGCTGCCCGGCGGGGGCGACCGGGTTAAGTTGTTTATCCACCACCTCTTTCGCGAAGATGCGCAGATGCTTTACGGCTTCGCCGTGGCTGATGAAAAGTCGCTGTTTCTGGATTTGATCGGCGTGTCGGGCGTGGGGCCGAACACCGCTCTGGGGATGCTGTCGGCGATGCAGCCGGGCGACCTGCGATTAGCCATCTTGGGCGAGAATGTCCGGGCGGTACAGGCCATTAAAGGCATCGGGGCTAAAACGGCCCAGCGCATCATTCTTGAACTGCGCGACAAAATGAAAAAGTCGGGTGTCGTGTCGGGCGGACCTACGTATCGCCAGAGCGAAAACAACCCCGTTCGGGAGGAATCGCTGGCTGCGCTGATGGCGCTGGGCTTCCCCAAAGCCACCGCTGAGAAGAGCGTGGACGATGCCCTCAAAGCCGATCCTGCCCTAACAGTGGAGGATGTCATCCGGCGGGCACTGCGGTAACCTACCGCTTAAAAAATCTATGGTCGCGATAGACGATTGGCCTGATTTTGGCCGTTTGAAAGAAAGACGTGCCGTACGCTACCTTATTTGAACTTTCCACAGTCCCCCAATGGTGAACTCCTACGTTGTTCACAGTTCTTCCATCGCCCATTTCCTCACTACCCGTAGCCGACTGCTGTTTGTCCCAGCGGGTTGGTTAGCGCTGGGGTTCTGGCTTCTTGTTGGATTGGGCATGACCATTGGTCAGGACCAGCCAACCCCCACACGTCGGGGGCGGGCCGGGCAACGCCAGGCGGTAACCGCCGATTCTGCCCGCGCTGAGTCGCGCCGACGAGCCACCCTGCGGGCCGACTCGGTGAGGCAGGCTGTTAAGGACCGCACCGACAGCATCCGGGCCGCCCGTTCGGCTAACCGCCGACCCACTATCAACTGGCCCGACCGCCGGGCTACCCGCTTCTCGGAGCGCCCCTCCCAATCGCCCTTCATCCTGCGTGATCCCAAGGGGGTCTCCACCGATTTTGGTCTCAGCCCCGACGGGCGAATTGCCGTGACGGAGCGGGTCCGGTCGGGGGTGTCTTTATCGGGCGCACCCGCGCCCAATGCCGTGCCGGGCAATTCTGGTACTCTACCGGCTCCCCAGCCGGGTGCCCCCGTTTTCCCCAATGCGGCCGCTCCCAGTACTACACCGCCGGGGACGGTTTCGCCCGGTTTGCCCATTCCGGGGCTGGCGCTGCCGCCCTCGCAGTTTGGGATGCCGTATCGACCGGCCGAAACGATTCCGTTTTCTACGTATAACCAGCTTCAGAACCAGCGCGTCGAACAAAACCTGTGGCGCGAATACGGTGCCCGGCGCGACGGTCAGAGTGCGGTGAGCGGGCGCGGCCTGATTCCTAAACTCGAACTGCCACCCATTGTCGACCGGCTGTTTGGCGGCAGCACCGTTGACTTCAAGCCGAACGGGTTCGTGACGCTCGACTTCGGGTATCTATACCAGTTTATCGACAATCCGGTGATTCCGGTGCGGCAGCGTCGAAACGGTAATTTTCTGTTCAACGAGCAGATCAGCATCAACTTCAACGGCAAAGTGGGGGAGCGGTTGGGCGTGCTGGCCAATTTCGATACCAAAGCCAGTTTCAACTTCGAGAATGCGCTGAAAGTAAACTACAAACCAGCCGGGGGATTGCCCGGACTCGGTACGGGTCAGGTACCTACCTTGCCGGGTGTGCCTAACGTGCCGGGTGTGAACGGTCAAACACCGGGCCTGCCCGGCGGCTTCACGCCCCAGAACGAAAGCATTTTGCAGGGGCTGGAAGTGGGAAACATCAACTGGGCCGTCAATAGCCAATTGATTCCGGGAGTGCAGAACCTGTTTGGAATAAAAAC
>CAXUEB010000414.1:2577-4175 GCA_964249775.1 uncultured Spirosoma sp. | reverse complement strand
TATTTTTACATTCCGCACCGGCAGGAAACGCGCGGCATCGGCGGCATCTTCTTCGATTACCTTAAACCAACGGATACCCACGACGGCGGATCGGTCCACAAAGCCGACCTATTCGCGTTCGTGCGGGATGTGGGCAACGCCTTCGCGCCGATCTATACCCACTTCATGCATCAGAACCGCGATTTGCCGTTCGGCGAACGCGAAAAGCAATGGCAGTTGCTGCGCCGGGGCCGCTACGTCGAGTTCAACTTAGTCTGGGACCGCGGTACCAAGTTCGGCCTGGAAACCAACGGCCGCACTGAATCCATTCTGATGAGTATGCCCCCGCAGGCCAACTGGGTCTATGATTTCCGACCCGAACCCGGCAGCCGGGAAGCAGAAACGTTGGCTCTGTTGAAGAAGGGCGTGGAGTGGGTTGGTTAACGGATAAACAATGGGTTGTTCACCGATAGTTTTGCTGACGCGCCAGCCACGTACCGATTTACGACGCTTGGACCAACTTTCCCAAATCCCAACCCTGCGCCGGGTCGTAGCGCAGTTGGCCGCCTTCCAGGACGAGCGGGCTGTCGAAGTTATTGTGGTAGAGTTGACCGGTGCCTAAGCCCTGCGGCATGGGGTTCTTGAACTGGGCCGTGTACTGCGCAATGGCGTTCAGGCCGACGTTTGATTCCAGCGCCGAGGTAATCCACCAGCCAATGCCGAGCCGACCAGCCAGTTCAATCCATTCATTGCAGTGGTGCATACCGCCCAACAGGGTCGGTTTGAGCACAATGAACTGCGGCTGGATTTTCTTGAGTAATCGAAACTTGTGAACGTATTCCATTGGCCCAATCAGCTCTTCGTCGAGGGCAATGGGCACCGGCGTGTGACGGCATAAATCGGCTAAGAGGTCGGGCTGTCCGGCGCGGATGGGCTGTTCGATGGAGTGCAGCCCGAAGGTGGCCAGCCGGTCGAGTTTAGCCAGCACGTCGTCGGGGGCGAACGCGCCGTTGGCATCGACGCGCAGGGTAATCTGCTCGGGCGTAAACCGCTCGCGAATCTGGGCCAGCAAGGCGCATTCCTGCTCGAAGTCAACCGCGCCGATTTTGAGTTTGAGCGTCTTGTAGCCCAGCCGGAGTTTCTCTTCGATCTGTTCGCGCATAAACGCCGGACTGCCCATCCAGATCAGCCCGTTGATGGGCAGCGACCGGTGGCCGGCCGTGAACTCGTTTTCGTAGAGAATACGCCGACCGCCCGCCAGGAAATCCAGCATGGCCGTCTCGAAACCAAACACGATACTGGGAAACTGCTGACCAATTACCTGGTTCAGCACGATGGGCATATTCCAGCTAAACAACTGGAGATCAAGCTCATTAAAATCCCGGCAACACTGGGCCAGTTGCTCCTCAAAATCTGGTTTATCGTCGTAGCTCAGGCCTTTCAGCGGCCCGCATTCGCCGTAGCCAATGACCAACGGGTCTTCGTCGTCAACGAGCCGAATGATGAAGGACGTTTTCTCGGTGAGCGTGCCGCGCGACGTACCCGCTTCAAAACGAAACTGCAAGGTATGTTTTAGGTAGTCGGCTTTCAGACTCATCAGGGCGGGGTGAATGCGGGGA
>CAXUEB010000414.1:1360-2567 GCA_964249775.1 uncultured Spirosoma sp. | reverse complement strand
ACTTTTGACTACTTCTGAAGACCTCAATTACGAAATTATTAGCGACACAATTGGTGACAAAGTGGTTACTCCTACCGTTCAGTGGAATTTATGGACTACTAACGGACTTCCGTAATTGGTTGTATGACAAGGATTTGCTCAGGACTTTTCGGCCTGATCGCTTCAGCATCAGCGTGGGAAATCTGACCGTCGGGGGCACGGGAAAGACGCCGATGGTCGAATATTTGATTAAACGGCACCTAAATGACAACCCATCAGCCGGGGTTGCAATAGGGACCATCAGCCGGGGATACGGCCGACGCACGACGGGGTTTCGGCTGGCTACCGAAGCGGATACGGCCGCCACGATCGGCGACGAACCGCGGCAGATTTACCGCAAATTTGCCGGCCGCATACGCGTCTGCGTGGGCGAACGGCGCGTCGAAGCGGCCCAACGACTGGTTCGGCAGCACCCCAACCTCGACCGGCTGCTACTCGACGACGCGTTTCAGCACCGCTCCATCCGGCCGCACCTAAACCTGCTGCTGACCGACTTCAACCGGCTCTTTTACAATGATTACCCCTTTCCGGCCGGGCGGCTGCGCGAACGGCGGCACGGTACCCGGCGGGCCGACGCCGTCGTCGTCACCAAATGTTCCCTGGACCTTGCCCCCCCCCAGCAGCAGGCTATTCAAGAACGGGTTAATCGCTACACGCGGCCCGGTACGCCGGTGTTTTTCGCGGGGCTGCGCTACGGCCAGCCGATCTCGTTTGCGACAAGGCAACCGGTGGCGTTACCCTCGGCCGTCAAGCTCGTTTCGGGTATTGCCAACGCCGACGGGCTGCAACGGTACGTAACGCAGACGTTTGGTCTGCAAGATCATTTCCGGTTTGCCGATCACCACGCCTATACCCGCGCCGAATTAGCGCGCATCGTGCCGAACGACGGCAAGACGCCGGTGCTGACGACCGAAAAAGACTGGGTGAAACTCGACGCCCTGCTGACCGCCGACGAGCGGGCGCAGTGGCCGCTGTATTACCTGCCCATTGAGGTGGCGTTTCTGGATGATCAGGAAACCTATTTTGGTCGCTTCCTCGACGAGTCGACCCTTAAAATTCGTTAACCAACGGCGACGGGTTCCGGGCTTCGGACGTTTTGGCGTACTTTTGACCTAATGATTCGACTTACTTTCTTAATTTTTCTTGTTTTTGGTTTGTCGTTAACCAG
>CAXUEB010000414.1:0-1350 GCA_964249775.1 uncultured Spirosoma sp. | reverse complement strand
CGTCACCAAATGCCCGGCCAACCTTTCTTCCGCGGATCAGCACCGAATCAAAACCCGGATTGGCCCCTACACGCGGCCCGGCACGCCCGTCTTCTTCGCCGGACTGCGCTACGGACAACCCGTGTCGTTCGCGACGCTCCAGCCCATGAAGCTGGCGAGCGCCGTAACCCTTGTTTCGGGCATCGCCAACGCCGACGGACTGGAGCAATACGTAACGCAAACCTTTGGCCTACGGCGGCATCGGCGGCTTTCCGGGCACATCCACCCGGCCGGGCAATTTCAGCAGCAACGGCGGCAGTAGTAGTGGTAGCGGCAGCGGTATCGACGATTCGACGAAGGTTATCTACGGGCCAAAATCGACGCGCTATTACCTCGAAGAAGACGTGCTGAACAACCGCCAGACCCTGTTCAGTGTGGATACAACGATGGACGACGTGCACCGGTTTACCTACGTGCAGCGCAGCCAGAATCGCTACCAGGACCTGGGTAACCTGGGCACACCGATGCGGCCGGTGTTTGTGGTGGTGCCGCAAGAAATCGGCACACAAACGGGCTTTTCGGCGTTTGGTCCCTACGCCTACCAGACTGGGTCGGTTCGGTATTTCGATACCAAGTCGCCGTTCTCCGACATGTATCTGGCCCTCGGCGGGCGTAACCAAAACATTCTGCGGTTTGATTTTACGCAGAACATCACGCCCCGCTGGAACGCGGGTTTCGCCGTGCAGCGATTCACTTCGCAGAAGCAGTTTGGCACGAGCGGCAACAACGACCCGTTCAAGCTACTGGCCCAGAACTGGGGCTTTCTGGGTCACACCAATTACCGCTCGAAGAACGAGAAATATACGCTGCTGCTCCACTTCATCAACATGAACCACAGCCTCGACGAGCAGGGCGGCCTTTTGCCGGGGCGGCAGATCAGCGAAAGCGACACAACCGAAATTTTATACGATTATACGGGCAACGCCCGCTTGCAAGGCACTACGCTTACCGTACAAGGACCCAACGGCCGCGACATCCGCAACGACTGGCACGTCTACCAGCAATTTGTGCTCGATCAGGGCTTTCAAGCCTTTCACCGGCTTGATTACCGCCGGCAGAAAAATTTTTACCAAGACGACGCTGTCGCGACGAATCAGTTACCCAAGCTAATCTTCGGTGGCCAACTCGCGGGGTTTTATCCGAGCCTGACCGGCGACAGCTCGCGCATCGAGCAGGACGCCCGCTTTCGGCTGCTCGAAAACGTGTTTGGGCTGAAAGGCGTTTACCGGCGGGGCGGCTCGGCGTTCAACTACCGGGCTTATCTGCGCAGCCGAATTTACGGACAGTACACGCTCTACAACACCTCCGAAA
>CAXUEB010000413.1:0-4186 GCA_964249775.1 uncultured Spirosoma sp. | reverse complement strand
TCCCGACCGGTATCAACACCAAAATGGGCAAGTCGGCCCTCGAAGTGGTGATGACCGTTTTGCACGCCGGAGGTAAATTTGATAAAGATACCTACAAAGTTTCCGGCGGTTTGCACGGCGTCGGCGTTTCGTGCGTCAATGCCTTATCGACCGACCTGCGCGTGGAAGTGCACCGCGACGGCAAAATCTTTGAGCAAGCGTACAAGATTGGTATTCCGCAGTACGATGTGCGCGTCGTTGGCGAGGCCGACGACCACGGTACGACGGTGCGCTTCAAGCCGGACGACAGCATCTTTACCGAAACCGTTTACCGCTACGAAACCGTGGCCGGTCGCCTGCGCGAATTGTCGTTCCTCAACAAAGGCATTCACATCTTCCTGAAAGATATGCGCGAGCTGGATGAAGACGGCGAGCCGATCAATCAGGATGACTTCTTTTCGGAAGGTGGCCTGGTGGAATTTGTGGAATACCTCGACCAAACCCGCCCGCCCCTCGACGGCATGAAGCCGGTTTACATGGAATCGGACAAAGGTTCGACGCCCGTGCAGGTGGCGCTGGTTTACAACTACGAAGCGGGCGAGAACGTCCTTTCTTACGTCAACAACATCAACACCCACGAAGGCGGTACGCACGTACAAGGTTTTCGTTCGGCCTTGACGCGGGTGCTGAAAAACTACGCCGACAAGAACCCCGGCGTCTTGCCCAAGAACGCGGGCAAGGTGACGTTCAGTGGCGAAGATTTCCGCAAGGGTTTGACCGCCGTGATCTCCGTGAAGGTGCAGGAACCGCAGTTCGAAGGACAGACCAAGACCAAACTGGGCAACCAGGACGTGGTTAGCGCGGTTAGTCAGGCGATGGCCGACCTGCTCGAAACGTGGTTAGAGGAAAATCCTAAAACGGCGCAGGGCATCGTTAAGAAAGTGCTTGTGTCGGCGCAGGCGCGGATTGCCGCCGATCTGGCTTACAAGCGCATCATGACCGAGCGCAAGGACTTTATGGGTGGTATGGGCTTGCCCGGCAAACTGGCCGACTGCTCCGATACTGACCCGGAAAAGTGCGAGCTGTACCTGGTGGAAGGCGACTCGGCCGGGGGAACGGCCAAGCAGGGCCGCAACCGGGCGTTCCAGGCTATTTTACCCCTGCGTGGTAAGATTCTGAACGTCGAGAAAGCGCTCGAACACAAGATCTACGAAAACGAAGAGATCAAGAATATCTGGACAGCGCTCGGTGTGCGGCTGGAAAAGAAAGACGACGAGACGGTGATGAACTTGGACAAGCTCCGCTACCACAAGATCATTATCATGACCGACGCCGACGTCGACGGTAGCCACATTCGGACGCTGATTCTTACCTTGTTCTACCGGAACATGAAGGCCCTGATCGACAACGGCTACATTTACATCGCTCAACCGCCGTTTTACTTAGTCAAAAAAGGCAAGGAAGAGCGCTACTGCTGGACCGAAGCGCAGCGGGAAACGGCCGTAAAAGAACTGGCGGCTGGGGGTCGCGAAGAAAGCGTGAACGTGCAACGCTACAAAGGCTTGGGTGAGATGAACGCCGAGCAGCTTTGGAGCACGACGATGGACCCCGATCGCCGGAGTCTTAAGCTTGTCACGGTCGAATCGGCCGCCGACGCCGACCACGTGTTTTCGACCCTGATGGGTGACGAAGTGGCTCCCCGGCGCGACTTCATCGAGCGAAACGCCAAGTACGCCCGGGTGGATATTTAACCGAACGATAACATAAAGCGGGCTGAAAGGCCCGCTTTTTTGTTGTACTTCAACGTTCTTTAAGCAGCATATGCGTAAGTTTCTAAACCCGAACCGAACGATTCTTAGTACTTTAGTTTCCCGGTTTACTCAACGACTCAATACGACGCCTTTAGAGGCAACGAATACCATGGCAAAGGTTAGCGAAAAGGTCAGCAGCGTTATTGACCAAAGTAATTACCTCAGCCGCGATTTAAGTTGGCTGAAATTCAACGAGCGGGTGCTCGATCAGGCACGCAGTCCAAGCCGGACGCTGATGGAACGCTTAAAGTTTCTGGCTATTTCGGCCACGAATCTCGACGAGTTTTTCATGATCCGCGCGGGTAGTTTGTACAATTACCTCGATTACCACAAGCAGCGAATCGATTATTCGGGTTTGCGCGAGGTGCCGTTTCGCAAAGCACTCTACACCACGGCGCAGCAGTTCTGCCGGGCGCAGCAGCAGGTTTTCGTGGACCAACTCTTACCGCTGTTTGCCAAAAACGAGTTGCTGTTGGCGCGTTTTGACGACCTCACGCCCGACGAGCAAACCCAGGCGACGGACTACTTCGACCGGGCCATCTACCCGACGCTGACGCCCATGCTGTACGATTACACGCACACCTTCCCGGTGCTGCTGGCTAAGGTACTTATCTTCGGCGTCGTGACACAAAGCCCCGACGGAGCCGATTGGCAAAGCTTGCGGTCAGAAGATGAAGAAGACCGGCAACGGCTGTCGTTCGTGCAGATTCCGGCTAACTTGCCCCGCTTTATGACCTTCGAGCGGGCAGACGTAACGGTGTTTCTCACAATTGAGGAAGTCGTTCGGCAAAACATCAAGAAGCTGTACCGCAACGTCGAGATTTTGTCCGTTAACCTGTTCCGCATTACCCGCAACGGCGATTTTACGCTCGAAGAAAACGACGACGACGAGGTTGATTTTATTGACGAGGTCCGCCAAAAGATCAAGAACCGGCGGCTGGGGCGCGTGACGCGCGTGGAAGTGGAAACCGACGGCTCGGGTAAACTGGGATCACCGTGGATGCTTAACCTGCTCAAAAAGCGCTGGGAGATTGACGACCTGAACCTGTTTGAGTCGCGGACGCTGCTCGATTTTTCGGCTTTCTGGCAAATTATCGGCCACCCCGACTTTAAGGATGACATGCCCCTACCCCACGCACCGGTGGCCCCGGTGGGCATGGGTCGCGACAAAAACGATGACATCTTTGAGCTGATCAAACAGCGCGACCTGTTGCTGCACCACCCCTACAACAACTTTGAGCCGGTGCTGCAACTGCTCGAACAAGCCGCCGAAGATTCCAACGTGCTGGCCATTAAGATAACGGTGTACCGGTTGGCCAAACGGTCACGGATTACGGAGGCCCTGCTGAAAGCCGCCGAAAATGGCAAGCACGTGTCGGTGTTGTTTGAAGTGAAAGCCCGCTTCGACGAAGAAAACAACATTCGCGAGGCCCAGCGGTTGCAGAAGGCCGGCTGCTTTGTCATCTACGGTATCAGCCGGTTTAAAACGCACACCAAACTGTTGCTGGTTGTCCGCTCGGAAGGTAGCCGCGTGGTGCGCTACGCCCACATGGCCACCGGTAATTACAACGAAGACACGTCGAAATTGTATACCGACATTGGTTTGCTGACCACCAATGAGGTGTATACGCACGACATTTCGGAATTTTTTAACGTCATCACGGGTCACTCGCTGCCCAACGAGTACCAGTACCTGATTACGGCCCCGCGCGACATGCGTGACCAACTCATTCGCCTAATCCAGGTGGAAGCCGACAACGCCCAGCGCGGTTTACCGAGCGGCATATGCATCAAGGTTAACTCACTGGAAGATAGAGCCGTCATCGATGAGCTGTACAAAGCCTCGCAGGCGGGCGTACCGATTCGGCTGATCGTGCGCAGTATTTGCTGCTTGCGCCCCCAACGGGCCAGCCTGAGCGAGAACATCACCGTGCGGTCCATCGTCGGCGACTTTTTGGAACACACCCGAATTTATTACTTTCACAACAACGGCGATCCAAAGGTGTACGGTGGCAGCGCCGACATCATGGTGCGTAGCTTCGACCGGCGCATTGAATCGCTGTTCTTTCTGGCCGACCGGCGCGTAAAGCAGTTGGCCACGTTGATTCTGGAGTATAACCTGCGCGACAACGTCAATGCGTACGAATTGGTCGAAGACGGGGACTTCAAGAAATGCGAGGTGCCGGCCGGCAGCAAACCGTTCAACATGCACCAGCGGTTTTTCAACGTAACGGAAAAAGACGTAGCCAAAGCCCGTCTGTTTGATCCTCAAATCAAGCCGGCGGAGGTAGCCCGAATCGAGGAAGAATATCAGGAAGGGGCTGAGCGGGCGATCGCGAATATTTAGTTTACAAGGCGTGTTAAGCAGGGGGGGGGGGGGGGGGGGGGCCGCGGGG
>CAXUEB010000412.1:0-4198 GCA_964249775.1 uncultured Spirosoma sp. | reverse complement strand
CAATTATGATTACGCGCACTGGTTTCCGGCGGCCAATCTGGGCGACGACTACGCGTGGATTCGCCCTTCTCAGTTTGTACGTCTTCCATAAACAAAGTGTAAACGTTTAGAATGTTTGACTTGCTCAATGGGCGGGCGGCAAATCCTGTTCCAAGGCAGGCGCGGCTGACAGATTGACAGGACCGTTTGCCTTGGTTAGAAAGTCGTATTATTGCTCAACGTAAACCGCATTCTGATGAATTTTAATCGGTACTTGCTGCTCGGTTTCTGGTTTCTTAGTCACTTTTCGGGCGTAATGGCGCAGTCGCCGTTGCGAATGCCCGACAAACGCATTAAAATTCTACTTGTCGGCACCTGGCACTTCGACGTAGCCGGCACGAGTGACCGTACCCGCAACAACCTGACCGACCTAACTTCACCCAAGCGACAGCGCGAGATCGACGCCGTTGTGTCGCAGTTGGCGGCTTTCCGGCCCGACAAGTTTTTTGTCGAAAACGTACCCGCCCGGCAAACGTACTGGGATAGTGTGTACTACGCGCTCGTGCAAGGTAAGGTCGGGGACACGGCCATCAAAAACGAAGTGTTTCAACTCGGCTTAAAAACGGCCCGGCGCGTTGGCCTGAAATCAGGTGTGCGCTGCGTCGACGTGCGTGAAGAACTCCGTACGAAAAAGTACGAAGCCTTTTACCAGAAACACGAGAAAGACTTAGATAGCGTACAGAACAACGTGTTTGCCGTCAATTTTTGCAAGCCCGTCCCCAGCTTTAAGCAGTTAGCGGCTACAAAGTCCGTTGGCGGAATGCTCTTAGCCTACAACACCCGCGACGCGTTGCTGAACGACAATTATGATTACGCGCACTGGTTTCCGGCGGCCAATCTGGGCGACGACTACGCGGGCGTGGATGGTGCCATTTCGTGGTATGAGCGCAATCTGAAAATTTTCGTCAACGTCATGCGCGAGGTGGATTTAGACAAGGATCAGCGCTACATTCTGCTCTACGGCGCATCACACATTACGCAACTTGAACACTTTTTTGCCAATCATCCGTTGTTTGAGGTTGTGAACGTAGATACCGTTTTAAAATAGCGTTTGCCATGCGAAAACGGCTTGATAACAACGCCATCCTGTCCATTACGGCCACCATTGTCAGCGTCTGCGCCTTGTTCGTGGCGGCTTATCAAACGATGCTAATGCGACAGCAGCAAAGCGCGGCCGTCTGGCCGAAATTGATTATCGATAATCCCCATGTGACAGGAACGGGCATTATACCCTTTTATAAGCTATCCATACGGAACGTGGGCGTTGGCCCGGCGATCATTCGTGACGTAAAGCTCACCTTCAACGAGAAACAGTTTGGCGGTATGGACGAGTACGCCAAATTTGTCTTAAGAAGCCGTAATGCCTTGGATAGCGTCGGCTACGACTACAGCGATCTATCACCAGAAGATGTCATTCCACAAGGAGAGCGGGTTATCTTATTCGATACGTATAAAAATACCGCGGCTACCTTCTTTATCAGTAACATAAAAGACTTTCGGGTAGCTGTTACCTACGAGTCAATCTATGGTGAGCAGTGGCAGGTGCAGTATCCGCGTCGCAAAACTGAGTAAGTAACCTCAAATGGAATACACCGACATTAACCGTTCCGAACTCGAAACCCTCCGCGACCAGCCCAACACCGCCGTCGTGGACGTGCGCGACGAGTGGGAGTATGACGAATTTAACCTCGGTGGGCTGAACGTGCCCTTGCCCGACATCCGCGCTCGCAAAGCCGAACTGCTACCTTATGATTCGCTTATCGTCATCTGCACCAACGGTGCCCGCAGCCGGGTGGCGGCTAAGGATTTACTGCGCCAGCCCGAGTTTCACAATAAAGTGATTTATCACCTCCACGGGGGTATCATCGAAGCCGTTGATTAAGTTACGACGACGTACCGGGCCTTGGCGGCTTTCTTCTCGGTGCGGGGCAGGTGGTAACCAAACGCATCGTGGATATTCACCCGGATCAACTGCGACAACTGCGACAGGGGCAAATCGTTGCGCTCGGTGCCGAACGGGTCTTCAATCTCTTCGCCGATCATCTCCAAGCCAACCATCACGTAGGTCGTTACCAGCACCGCCGGGATGGCTAAGTACCCCAGTTCGTCCACGACGACGAAAGGCAGCAAAATAATGTAAGCTGTGATAAAGAGTTTAATAAAAAAGCTGTACGAGAACGGAATCGGCGTGCTGCGAATGCGTTCGCAGATGCCCGTCACGTCGAGCAGCAAGTCAATTGGACCGCTCAGGTTAATCAACTGCGCGTCGGTAATGACGCCGGTGCGGTAAAGCTGCTCGATTCGGTCGCGTAACTGACTAACCAACCCCATCGGTACGTGGTCGAAGCGGCCTAAATCTTTCAAATCGTCGGGGTTTTCGTCGTCTAAATCCGTGAACGGCGAATCCGTCCGCAGGTGATTACGAAGCGCAAACGGAAAGTTTGACAGCGTTTTGGTAAAAAAGAGCCGGTGTTGCTGGGCGTCTTGGGGCAAAATGCCGTGCAGCAAGACGGCGATGTTGCGGGACGTATTAACGAGCGTTCCCCAGGCCCGGCGTCCTTCGTAGAACCGGTCGTAAGCCGTGTTGGTGCGAAACAGCAACAGTAAGCTCAGCAGAATGCCCAGTGTCGACAAATAACCCGCCGGAACGTCTTTTAACCGCAGGTCGATAAAGTTAAGTTCGGCCACGACAACCGCCGTGACGTAAAGGGCTGCGATGAAGATTCGTCTTAGCAGCCAACGGGCCGTGCTACCCGTGTGGAATTCATAAATTGCTTCGAGCCAGCCGTTTGTTTTATAAACAATCATAATCTGTTGCGCGTAGAAGTACTTGCTGGGGGCTAATCTTCCGTATAACCGCCTGTCCGGGGCAACTGTTACAGGCTTATTTGCCCCCCGTATACACGTTTGGCCGGCCCAATCAGGTAAATGTTGTCAAAATGACCATTGGGCTGGGCGGCAAACGACACGCGCAGATTACCGCCCAGCGTTTGAATAAACACCGGATCGGGCATGGCCAACTGCTGATGCGCCACCAACGCCACGGCCGTTACCCCCGTGCCGCAGGAATACGTTTCGTCCTCTACCCCGCGTTCGTAGGTGCGCACAAACACGGTGTGATCGTCGAGCACCTGCGCGAAGTTGACGTTCGTACCGCCTGGTTGAAATACCGAATTATACCGAATCGCCCGGCCTTCGGCGACCACGTCGAGCGATTCCAGATCGTCCACGAACCGGACGACGTGGGGCGAGCCGGTGTCAACAAACGTTAGGCCGGGCCACGAAAGGCTGTTGCGGTCTTCAAAGCCGGTTACGTCGCTCATCTTTAGAAAGATCTCTTCTTCGCAGACGACCGCCACGTGTTCGCCGTCGATTGCCCGAAAGCGGGTTTCGCTCTCGAACAAACCCAAGTCGTGCGCAAACCGGACAATGCACCGCCCGCCGTTGCCGCACATGCTGCCCTCGGCTCCGTCGGCGTTGAAGTAAACCATCCGAAAATCGTAGTCTGGATCATCTTGTAGCAAAATCAGCCCGTCCGCGCCAGCGCCAAACCGCCGGTGACAGAGTCGTTCAACCAACGCCTGATTCGCGGCTGGGAACGGTTCCGCCCGGCCCGGCGTGGCCCGGCCTGACGTGGCCCGGCCCGGCGTGGCGCGATCGTCAATGAGCACGAAATCGTTGCCAGTGCCTTGGTACTTATGGAAATCGATGGTCATAGAAGTCGGTAGGGAGCCGCTATAAAAAAAGCTACCCGAAGTGGGCAGCTTTTGCAAAGTAAGCGAATGAATGATTAAGCCGCTGCCGTTGGTTTTGGCTTACGCTCTTTCAAACGAGCGGCTTTGCCCTGACTACCGCGCAGGTAGAACAACCGCGCCCGGCGTACTTTGCCCAGACTAACAACGTCAATTTTGTCGATGTTGGGCGACAGAATGGGGAAGATCCGCTCGACGCCAACGCCGTTGGATACCTTGCGGACGGTAAAGGTTT
Source organism: uncultured Spirosoma sp. (assembly GCA_964249775.1). Classification (GTDB taxonomy): domain Bacteria; phylum Bacteroidota; class Bacteroidia; order Cytophagales; family Spirosomataceae; genus Spirosoma. The sequence continues at coordinate 172 of CAXUEB010000412.1, read as the reverse complement.
CGCCACCGCTGCTCGGGTTCCGACGCTGGATGACCGTGCCCGTAAAAATTTGAATGCGCTCCTTATTTCCTTCGCGGATTTTAACGTGCACGTTTACCGTATCGCCCGCCCGAAATTGGGGCAAGTCGGCGCGACGTTGCGCGTTGTCTGCCTCCACTAATTTGATTAACTC
>CAXUEB010000411.1:0-4217 GCA_964249775.1 uncultured Spirosoma sp. | reverse complement strand
CCCAGCAGTACATCGGCGTACGCGTCGAAGGGAATGTTGGGTTGTTTGTCGACCAAGGCTTTGATGACCAAAGCGGCCAGGTCGTCGGCCCGGACCGGGGCTAAACTACCCCCGAAGTTGCCGATGGGGGTCCGGAGACCGTCAATAATATAGGCTTCGTTCATGTTAATACGTCAGTCCTTCAGCGTACTTAAATAGGGCGTAACCGGTTCCTTCGCGGTAGCCCGGCACATCGGGTTTCTGGTTTTGGACGGCGGCTTCGGAAACCGGCGTTGAAAACGGCATCTTCCCAGTTGGCCCAACTTTGCCGCTGATAATGTCGAGCAGCGCGTCGGTGGTGGTGCCGAACGTAGCGATTACGCCTTTAATAGTTGTCCGGGTGGTGTCTTGATACACCTCGTCGATAACCCAGGGATTGGTGTAGTTAATGGCCAGGATGGTCGGCTTACCCGCGCTCAGTTGGTTGATGTGGGCCACGTCCACCCCGTTTTTCGAGAGCGAGAGATGGATGGGCGACCCATCGGACGCAAACAAGGATTTGGCACCGGGGGTAATCCAGACCACGACCACATCGGCTTCGGCGGGTGTGTTAACGAAGGTAAGGTTGTGCTGCCCCGCCTTATCGGCGAAAACAACACTGGGATTAGCGTTGGCATTCGCCCGGTAATACGACTCGAAGTAAACCTTTGTTTTGGGGGCCAGGGGCAACGTCCGGCCCTCGTTCCGCAGCAAAACAATCGACTTGCGCATGGCTGCGTTGGCCCGTTCCTGGAAGCGGGCGTTACCCACCAATTGGTCGGCGGCCGCTTCGTCTACGTAGGGATTCTCAAACAAACCCAGCCGAAACTTTTCCCGCAACAGCCGCCGCACCGACTCATCAATTAGTTTTAAGTCCACCGCCCCGCTGCGGGCTACGTTCAACAGTTCGGTGGGGTTGGCGGTGCCGGAGTAGAGGTTGACGCCCGCTTCGAGGGTTCGTTTGTAGCGCTCGGCGATGGAAAGATGTTCGGCTCCCCAGGGCATCATTTCAATCGGGCCGGTATCCGAATTGATGATGCCATCGAAGCCTAATTCTTTGCGAAGTAGATCGTGAATTACCCCCTTGTTGTAGGCGTAGGCAATTTTTTCGTACTGCGTATCTAAGGGCACCGAGTAGTACGGCATAATCGCCGATGTACCCGCGTTGATGGCGGCTTTGAACGGAATCAGGTTATTGGCAAACAGTCCGCCCGGAAACCGTTCGTACTTGCCCCAATCAAAGTGGGGGTCTTGCCCGCCTTCACCCGCGCCCCCGCCCGGAAAATGTTTGATGGTGAGCGCCACCGAGGTTGGATTTAGCGTTTCGCCCTGGAAGCCGCGAACAATCTCGGTCATCATCTGAGCTACCCAGTTTGCGTCCTCACCAAACGTGCCTTCAATCCGTTGCCAGCGCGGTTCAGTGGCCAGGTCGGCCATGTACATGTAGCCTTTGCGCAGGCCCACAGCCGCCCATTCCTGCCGGGCAATGTCGGCAAACTCCCGAACCAGTTTCAGGTCGCGCGTGGCCGACAGACCCAGTTCGCCCGGCCAGGTGGAGAACGCCGTTTTACCGACGCTCAAGCCAATAGACGCGTCTTTGGTGATGTGGTTGCGGGGGTTAGAGGCTACAATGGCCGGAATGCCCAGCCCGTCGCTCTCGCAGAGCGCCTGAAGCTTATTGGCCCACTCCGCCGTTGTGCGCGCGCTCACGTTGGCCCGCAAAATGAAGTGGCGAAGGTGATACTGCCGAACCGCTTTGGTCGTGCCGGCCGCGTTCATCACGGGCGTGGGCAGCGGTTTGCGGGTAAACATGTTGGTGGTGGCGACCAGATCTTCCTCGTTGAAATCGCTCGTGATTGGCTCTTTCCCCGTAGGAGCCTGAAAGGACTGATCGTTTTTCAGCCGGGTGGTGCTGATGAGCATAAACCCAACTTTCTCGTCCAGCGACATCCGCGCCAGTAAGTCCCGGCTGCGTTCCTCAACCGACAATCGCCAGTCTTCGTACCGGTCCAGTCGCCCGTTTTTGTTTAGATCCTTGAAATTCAAACTACCCTGCTTAAGTAGTGGCGCAGTACGTCTTCCCAAGACGGGCTGTCGCGACTGCGCTTGCCCAGCGGCTCCGGTGCCGACGGCGACAGTTATTAGTAACGCACCCAGGAAAGCAGGCAGAATAAGGGACGGATTACCCGTTCGTTTGGTCAGCATAATTTAAGAAATCAAGTAAGTTAGATGGACCGCAGATTCTTATGATTTTAGGATGGGTTAAGATCATTTTTAACTCTTAAAAATTATAAGAATCTGCGGTCTATGTTTGCTTTACATTCAGGTTAGTTTGCATTCGTTGAGCATCGGCGTCGATCGTCTGCGTGCTATTAATGGCGTGCCGCAGGGCCGCGCCCGCAATGAGCACCATCCGGGGCAGGTTTTCCCACTCCAGCAGCCAGGCCGTGGCGTCGCGTTCGTTGCCGTGGACCAAACTTTGCAATTGCAACGCTGCGTACTGCGCGTTTTGCCGGGCCAAGGCCACTAAGGCTTCGCTCAGCACCGGGTTATTCTTATGGGCCATCGACGACGATTTGCCCCCACCGTCCCGGTTCTCGACTACTTCGCCAATCTCGGTCTGCCCCATCAGCAACACGTCTTGCCCCAGCTTACCCAGCGTACCCGTCAGCAGGGCGAGCCAGTTGGTCCATTCGGCGAAACCATCGCGTTGCGTGTGCCAGGCGGGCGCGTAGGCCAGCCCTAACTCATCCGCTAACGCCCGCGCTACGGCCTCACCCTGATTTTTGTAAGCGTCCCGGTTGCCCACCGGGCCACCCAACTGCACCACCAGCAGACGCGGCTTGAGCTGCGCTAACCGCTCTTGGTGCCGACGCAAGGGCTGTTGCCAGGCCGCTATCTTCTCTCCAAACTGAATTGGCAAGGCCCGTTGGGTGCGAGTCCGGCCGGTCATTGGTAGCGTGCCGTACCGGGTTTGCAGGGCGTCCAGGTTATCCGACAGGGTTTGCATCCGCCCTTCCAGCACCGCAACGGCTTCGCGGATGAGCAGCACCTGCGCCGTATCCAGCACGTCCTGCGAGGTGGCTCCCCAGTGCAAATGGGGCTGGGCTGATTCGGGCAGGGCCTTTTTAGCGACGGCCAGCAGGGGAATCGTCGGTACGCCGTTCCGTTCGGTTCCTTCGGCCAGCGACGCGGGCGCGATGGTCAGTTCCGCCAATACGCGGTCGATGGTTGCCGCCGATTCCGCGGGAATCAAGCCCAATCGCCCCTGCACGACGGCCAGCTTTCGCTCAAAGTCCAGCATGTGGGCAATCAGTCGTTCTTCCGAACAGACTTGGGCCAGTTCGGGGTCCGACAGATAAGCCGAGTACATCGAGTGGGGATTCATACGGCTCCGAGGGCAAAGAAAACCGTTTCGTCGGGACCTTGTAGGTAGATGTCGAAATCGTAAAACACCCGCCCGTTCGATTCGCGCCGGTCCGCCAGCAGCGTGGACCGACGGTCTTCCGATATCGTGTTCAGCAGGGCATCGTTGGCGTTGGCGGTTACCTCATCGGCGAAGTAAAGCCGGGTGCGCAGGCAATGCAGCGATCCCCGCATGAACAGCAGCACGTTGATGTGCGGGGCCGAGCCGGTACCAATTGACCCCGGCTTGAGGGTTGAGAACGAAAAGTAGTGGTCTGGGTGCGTACCCGTACCGACCCGCCCAAAGCCGGTGAAGTAAACGCCGGTGTATTGATTCGGGGTGAGGTTGATCACGTCGGTCGCGTACTGCCCCCGCGGACTGGCCTGCCAAAGTTCAACGATGGCGTCGGGAACGCTGTTGCCCGCCCCGTCGAATACCCGGCCGGTGACCAGAATGCGTTCCGCGTCGGCGTAGTCGTCGGGCGTTTCATCGCTCACTAAGGCGTGATTCATCAGGCTGTTGTAAGCGTACCCGTACTGTTCGGCGGTTAGGCTGTAGGCAAAAAACGGCCCAACGGTCTGGGAAGGGGTTTGGCGGAGTCGGTCCATTCGTCAGAAGGGGCGGGATGCCGTTGCGGTTTGGTAATGGCTACTCAAGACAATGTTAAACTCGTAGGCCAGGGCGAATTCGGCTTCGGTCCAGTCCATGCGGAAGCGGGCGATCATCAGCTCGCGGGCGTGGGCGGGCGTGGCCTGAAAAATCGGGTCGAACGCGAACAGCGGGTCGCCGGGAA
>CAXUEB010000410.1:3107-4230 GCA_964249775.1 uncultured Spirosoma sp. | reverse complement strand
AACCTACACCTTTACACCCTACCGCACCGGCGGCCCGGCCCGTTCACACCCCGTTCTAAAACTTCAAACCTACGTTCACGCCCAGAATCCGGCGCTTGGTATTGGTCGTGCCTTCAATAACATCCGCAAACCCGTAGTGGTACACAAAACCCAGCGAAACCGGACCGGCGTCGAAGCCGAGGTTCACCAATCCGTTGACCGTGGCGGCCCGGAAGTCGCCCTGCACCAGATTCGCATCGTTGTTGTTGACGCCCAGTGGAGCGGCATACTCCGCACCAACGGCAAACCGCACCGCCGACACGCCCCGCTCGGATTGCGCCAACTTGATACCGATGTAAGCTGGCACGTGCAAATAGCGCTGGTCAATGTTGGCAATTAAGTCCTGCGTACCCGTGGCCTGACCATCACCCGCCCGGTAGAATTCGTTGCTCGACGTAAGGTACTCGGCCCCAATCTGACCGTAAATCCGGCCACCCCCGCGCACGAAGAAACCTAATTGATAACCCAATCGACCGCTCAGTTGGTTGCCGTCGACGGTTTCGCCCTCGAAGCGCGTCGAGTTGGCCCCGGCGTACAGCCCAAACGCGAAGCGCTTGTAGTTTTCGCGCCGTTCGCGCCGGGCTTCTACTTCCGCGCTGCGTTGGCCATCCTCAAAACCTTCGTCGTAGGCCTGGCTCAGGTCGCGGTCGTCGTAGCGGTTCTCGTTGCGGTTGCCCCGGCGATCGTCGTAGCGGTTGTTATACCGACGATTCTCTTCGTCCCGGCTTTGCCGTTCGCGGGTTTCGTCGAGCCGGTCGTCCATGCGCCGGTCTTCGAGCCGCTCTTCCCGGCGTTCCTGCCGACGCGACGACCGGTCGTCATAGCGGTCATCGTTCGAATTATTCTGACCAAAAACTAAACTCGTGCTGCATACGCCCGCCATTAGGAGGGCAGTAGTTAGTTGTGTTTTCATGAATTCTATTGCGTTGAGTAATCGGATACTGTCAATCATCCCTACAACCGATGAGCGCCGGGGAATGTTTGCGCAAACGGCCCTCAGGTGCGTTTCGGTCGCCCATCAAAAAAGCCGTTCCTGAGGAAACGGCTTTTTTGCCTAAGTCTGGTTGTGGTTAGAAACGAAGTC